>NZ_JACVYG010000004.1:301845-364823 GCF_014712245.1 Streptomyces sp. 5-10 | reverse complement strand
CCCTTGCGGGACCGCGAAAAACATAACGGGGTCGGGGCGGGGGGACTCGGGGCTCCGCCTCGGGCCCCGGCGCCTTGGCCGGTGGGCTGGCTGCGGTTGAGGGTCGGCTCGTCGTCCCCCGGGGTTTGGGGGCGGGGGGACTCGGGACTCCGCCCCAGACCCCGGCGTCTTGGCCGGTGGGCTGGCTGCGGTTGAGGGTCGGTTTGTCGCCGCCCGGGGGGTTTGGGGGCGTGGGGGNACTCCGCCCCAGACCCCGGCGTCTTGGCCGGTGGGCTGGCTGCGGTTGAGGGTCGGTTTGTCGCCGCCCGGGGGGTTTGGGGGCGTGGGGGCTCGGGGCTCCGCCTCGGGCCCCGGCGTCTTGGCTGGTGGGCTGGTCGCGGCGACAGATGGCTCCTCGCCCCTCGGGGTCCAGGGGCGGAGCCCCTGGTAGTGGGAAGGGGCGGGGAGGGGAAGGGCCCGCCGGACACCCTCCGTAAGTCCTCCGGCCCCGCGCGGCCTTCCACGGCCCTTGACGGTCCGTGCCCGCGGTGCCAGAGTCAATCAAAATCTGACGATCCGTCAGATCGACGTTCGTCTGAGGCGGTGAACCTCCATGGAATTCGGACTCTTCGTGCAGGGCTACGTCCCCGAAAGCCGACGCCGAACCGACCCCGAGGCCGAGCACCACGCGCTCGTCGAGGAGACCGAGTACGTCATCCAGGCCGACCGGTCGGGCTTCAAGTACGTATGGGCCTCCGAGCACCACTTCCTGGACGAGTACTCCCACCTCTCCGCGAACGACGTCTTCCTCGGCTATCTCGCCCACGCCACCGAGCGCATCCACCTCGGCTCCGGCATCTTCAACCCGCTGCCGCAGGTCAACCACCCCGTGAAGGTCGCCGAGAAGGTCGCGATGCTCGACCACCTCTCGGGCGGCCGGTTCGAGTTCGGCTCCGGCCGGGGCGCGGGCAGCCACGAGATCCTGGGCTTCCTGCCGGGCGTGACCGACATGAACGCCACCAAGGAGATCTGGGAAGAGACGATCGCCGAGTTCCCCAAGATGTGGCTTCAGGACGAGTACCAGGGCTTCACCGGCAAGCACTGGTCCCTGCCGCCGCGCAAGGTGCTGCCCAAGCCGTACGGGGCCGCCCACCCGGCGATGTGGTACGCGGCCGGATCGCCGCCCTCGTACGCGATGGCCGGTAAGAAGGGCCTCGGCGTGCTCGGCTTCTCCATCCAGAAGGTCTCCGACATGGAGTGGGTCCTCGACTCCTACAAGAACGCGATCAAGGAGGCCGAGCCGGTCGGCGGCTTCGTCAACGACAACGTGATGGTCACCTCCACCGCGATCTGTGCCGAGACCCACGCCAAGGCCGTCGAGGTCGCGCTCGGCGGCGGGCTGAACTACCTGCAGTCGCTGCTCTTCCGTTACCACGACACCTTCCCCCGCCCGGAAGGCATCCCGCAGTGGCCCGAACTGCTGCCGGAGTACACCGAGGAGATCATCGAACTCCTCATCGCCGAGGAGCTGATGATCTGCGGCGACCCGGACGAGGTCTTCCGCCAGTGCAAGCGGTGGGAGCAGGCCGGGGCCGACCAGCTGTCGTTCGGGCTGCCGATCGGGATCGGCTACGAGGACACGATGAACACGATCAAGCTCATCGGCGAGCACGTCATCCCGAAGATCGACACCGATCCGGTGCACCGCACGACCCGCTTCCGCCAGGCCGCCACCCAGTAGCCGCTGCCGCAGCCGCAGCCGCTGTCACAGCCACAGCCACAGTCGCAGCCGCTGTCGCTGCCACAGCCACAGCCGCAGCCGTCAGCCGCAGACGCGAGAAAGGACCCGAACCCGTGCTCGACCACCTGATCAAGGGCGCCACCGTGGCGGACGGCACCGGCGCGCCCTCGTACGTCGCCGACGTCGGCATCCGGGACGGCCGGATCGTGGCCATCGCCGAGCCCGGGGCCGTCACCGAACCGGCCCGGTCCACCGAGGACGCCACCGGGCTCGTCCTCGCGCCCGGGTTCGTCGACCCGCACACCCACTACGACGCCCAGCTGTTCTGGGACCCGTACGCCACCCCCTCCATGAACCACGGCGTGACCACCGTGGCCGGCGGCAACTGCGGGTTCACCCTCGCCCCGCTCAACCCCGACCGGCCCGGCGACGCCGACTACACCCGGCGGATGATGAGCCGGGTCGAGGGCATGTCGCTGGTGGCGCTGGAGCGGGGCGCGCCCTGGAACTGGCACGGCTTCGGCGAGTACCTGGACGCCCTGGAAGGCCGGATCGCCGTCAACGCGGGCTTCATGGTGGGGCACTGCGCCCTGCGCCGCCATGTGATGGGCGAGGACGCGATCGGCGGACAGCCCAGCCCCGCGCAGCTGGAGGAGATGCTGCGGCTCTTCCACGAGGCGATGGACGCGGGGGCGTGGGGGCTGTCCACCACCCAGTCCTCGACCCACTCGGACGGGGACGGACAGCCGGTCGCCTCCCGCCACGCCCGCCCCGGGGAACTCCTGGCGCTGTCCCGGGCCGTCGGCGAACACGAGGGGACGCAGATCGAGGCGATCGTGGCGGGCTGTCTCGACCAGTTCGCCGACGAGGAGATCGACCTGCTGGTGGACATGAGCGCGGCCGCCGGGCGCCCGCTCAACTGGAACGTGCTGACCATCGACGCGGCCGTCCCCGAGCGGGTGCCGCGCCAGCTCCAGGCCAGCGAACGCGCCCGTAAGGCGGGCGGCAGGATCGTCGCGCTCACCATGCCGATCCTCACCCCCATGAACATGTCGCTCGGCACCTTCTGCGCGCTCAACCTCATCCCGGGCTGGGGCGACATCCTGGGTCTGCCGATCCCGGAACGGATCGCCAAGCTCCGCGACCCGGCCGTACGGGAGGAGATGCTGCGCCGCGCGGGCAGCCCCGAGGCCGGGGTCTTCCGGCGGCTCACCCACTTCGGCCGTTACGTCATCGGCGACACCTACAGCGAGGCCAACGCCGGGCTGACCGGGCGCGTCGTCCGCGACATCGCCGCCGAGCGCGGGCAGGAGCCCTTCCACTGCCTGGTGGAGATCTGCGCGGCGGACGAGATGCGTACGGTGCTGTGGCCGATGCCGACCGACAACGACCCGGCCAGCTGGCGCTTGCGACAGCAGACCTGGGAGCACGAGGACGTCATGCTGGGCGGCTCCGACGCCGGGGCCCATCTGGACCGGATGTGCGGCGCCCCGTACACCACCCGCTTCATCGGCGACTGTCTGCGCGGCCGGAAGCTGGTCGGCCTGGAGCGGGCGGTACGGATGCTGACGGACGATCCGGCGCGGCTGCTCGGGCTGCGCGGGCGCGGCCGGATCGCCGAGGGCTACCACGCCGACCTGGTCCTCTTCGACCCCGACCGGATCGACGCGGGTCAGGCGCGGCTGGTCCACGACCTGCCGGGCGACAGCCCCCGGCTGGACTCGCGTGCCACCGGCATCGTGAGCGTCCGGGTGGGCGGCACGGAGACCGTCCGGGACGACGAGATCACCGGCGCGGCGCCGGGGAAGGTGCTCCGTTCGGGCCGCGACACGGAGACGGTGAGCACGAGGGGCTGAGGCGGCCGTGAACGCTGTGGCCGAGGGCGGCGGGCGTGGCGGGCGCGGCGGGTCTCGCGTCCCCGCCGACCCCGGTGGCTCCGTCAGTCCCGGCGGCGGGCGTGGCGAGCGTGGCGGGTCTGGCGGCCCCACGGACCCCACCGGCCCCACGGATCCCGCCGGTTCCACGGACCCCACCGGCCCCACGGATCCCACCGGTTCCACGGATCCCACCGGTTCCACGGACCCCACCGGATCCACGGGGCCAACCGGACCCACCGGACTGCGCGGACGCGACTCCCTCACCGGCCGGGCCGCCCTGGTCACGGGCGGCTCACGGGGCATCGGGCTGGCCGTGGCGGAGGCGCTGACGGCGGACGGTGCGGCGGTGTGCGTCACGGCGCGGGATCCGAGAGGGCTGGCCGACGCCGTACGCCGCCTCGGCCCGCGCGCCACCGGCTGCCCGGGGGACGTGGCGGACCCGGCCCACGTGGAGGCGGCGGTGGCCCGCACCCTGGCCGAGTTCGGCCGCCTCGACATCCTGGTCAACAACGCCGCCACCAATGCCCCGCTCGGCCCGCTGATGGCCGTGGACCCGCTCGTCTGGCGCACGTCCTTCACGGTCAACGTGGAGGCCCCGCTGCGGCTGACCCAGGCGGCCTGGCGGGGCTGGATGCGCGACCACGGCGGCGCGGTCGTCAACATCTGCACCGAGGGCACGCACGGCGTCGGCCCGGACGTCGGCGCCTACGGCACCACCAAGACCGCCCTCCTCCGCCTCACCCGCCAGCTCGCCGCCGAACTGGCCCCCTCCGTCCGCGTCAACGCCGTCTCGCCGGGCCTGATCCGCACCGAGATGGCCCGCTTCGTCTGGGAGCCCGGCGAACGGGAGATCGCCGCGGCGCTCCCGCTCGCCCGTATCGGCGAACCGGAGGACGTGGCGCGCGCGGTCCGCTGGCTGGTCTCGGACGAGGCGTCCTGGATCACCGGCACGGACCTGGTGGTCGACGGCGGCCGCCGCGTCCGCGCGGCACGCCGCACCGACTGACGGGACCCATGGCCCCCTGTTGCCCGACCGGGGGGCAGCCCCATGCACGGTGGCGGCCCCCATACGCGCTAGACGAGACGCAACGTAGCGTCTACTCTAGGGCCCATGACACTCACTCACACCCTTGCCGACCCCCGGGTCGAGGCCGCCATCAGCCGCATGTTCACGCTGGCCGAGCAGGACGAGACCGCCCAGGCGCAGCTGCCGCCCGGCGCGCTGGAGATGGCCCCGCAGGAACTCGCCGACGCCGCGGCCGGGATCTATATGCCGATCTCCGCCGAGGGCGGGAAGCTGCTCTACAACCTGGTGCGCGCCATCCGCCCGGCCACGGTGGTCGAGTTCGGCATGTCCTACGGGATCTCCACGCTCCATCTGGCCGCCGCCGTGCGGGACAACGGCACCGGGCGCGTCGTCACCACGGAAATGAGCAAGGAGAAGATCGCCGCGGCCCGCCGCACCTTCACCGAGACCGGTCTTGACGACCTGATCACCGTGTTGGAGGGGGACGCCCGGGAGACCCTCGCCGACCTCGAGGGGCCCCTGGAACTGGTCCTGCTCGACGGCTGGAAGGACCTCTGCCTGCCCGTGCTGCGGATGCTCGAACCGAGGCTGCGGCCCGGCGCCCTCGTCGTGGCCGACGACATCGACCAGTTCGAGGGCCCCATGCGGCCGTACCTCGACTACGTACGCGACCCGGCGAACGGCTACCAGAACGTCAGCTTCCCCATCGAGGACGGCATGGAGATCAGCTGCCGCCTCTGACGCCGCCCGCCGCGCCGCGCGGTCGGGAAACCGTCAGCGCTCGCCCAGCCAGATCGGGTTCGTCATCGCCGCCATCGGGCCCGGTACGCCCGACGCGCCGCCGTCCGCCGGGGCGTGGCGGACCTCGGCGCGGACGTACGCCGCGTAGGACGCCGTCGTACGCCATTCGGCGGTGAGCTCACCGGAGGCGGGGACCGGCGTTCCATAGAGCTGGCCCTGGTCGGTGATGAACCGCACCGAGCAGCCCGGGCCCACGCCGGAGACCTTCAGCCGGACCGTGATCTCCTCCGCGCCGCCGACCGTCAGGCGCTCGCCGATTCCGGCGTGCTTGCCGCGTCCGCCGACCGCCTCGAAGGCGAGGTCGACCTTGGAGGACTCCGCGATCCAGCTGCGGCCGGCCCGGATGCCCTCCTGGATGGCGGTACGGGAGAGGTCGTCGGCGAGCACCACCGTCTGGGGCAGGCCCACGACCTGGGGCTCGCGGTGGGCGTCGCTGTGGCCGACGGCGGGCAGCCAGCGGCCGTCGCCGCGGGAGGCGGCCACCAGAGTGTTGTCCCACTCGGAGATCGTGACCTCGTCGTCGGGGGTGAAGTCCGCGTTCCACACCTCGACCGCGTCGGCCTCGTTGAAGCCGAACTTCCAGTTGCAGCCGACACAGGTGCCGTGCGGATGGGCCGGGATCACCAGGCCGCCGGCCTGCCGGACCTTGCGGGCGAACTGGCCGAAGCGGTTGTCCCGGGCGCGGTAGCGCCAGTCGATGAAGACGCCGGGGTCGGTGCCGAGGGCGACCACATGGCCGTTGCGCGTGGTGATCTCCTCACCGGTGAGGATCAGCAGGTCATCGCCCCACAGGCCCTCGAACGCGGCATGCGCCGACGTCGTGTTGTGCTCGGTGGTGGTGATGAAGTCCAGCCCCGCGGCGCGGGCGGCGGCGACCAGCTCGGCCGGGGTGCGCTTGCCGTCGGAGTACACAGTGTGCAGATGCGAGTCGCCCCGGTACCAGGCGCGGCCCCGGCCCTTCGCCCGCTGCGGCGGGTAGACCGGCTTCGGCGTGGTGCCGGGCGCGCCGTACCGCAGGGTGACGGTGACCTTGTAGTCCAGGCCCTGCGGGGCGACCGTGTACGGCCCCAGCACCACATGCCAGGTGCCCGCCTTGACCGGCCCCGCCAGATAGCCGGGGGTGGCCTCCTCGGCGCTGATGGCGAACTCCGTACGCGCTCCGCCGGACCAGCCGCGGAAGCCGCGGCCGCCCAGCTCCGTGCCGCGCTCGTCGAAGATGCCGATGTCGCAGGCGTTGCCCTGCGTGCCGGCCGGGACGGTCGGCTTGTCGTACGCGTACGACACGGCGATCTCGCGCACCCCGCGCGGGACCTCGACCGGCACGTAGACGAAGTCGGGCGCGCCGGTGGGCAGATGCCCGCTGAGGGTCTTGGTCTGCTCCGGGCCGTCGGCCGTGCTCGCCGCGTCGGCCTCGGTGAAGGTCATGGGATCGAGTGTCAGCACACCCGCCGCGCCCGCAAGCGCGGAGAGCCTGAGTACATCGCGTCGCTGCATGAGGTGCCCCCCCAGAGTCGAGAGTGCCGTCCGACACCCGCGTGACACCGTTGTACGCGTGGGTGACACGCGCGGAAAGCCCTGTGGATAACTCCATGGCCGAGAGGGAACGGGCACCCCCGCCCCCGCCCCGCCGCCCCTCAGCGCGTCGGGCGAAGTCCGCTACGGTTCGGCAGCGCCCCGAAGGAGCGCGGGGCTGTGTCGATGTGCGGCGCCGTCGTGGGCGCGACCGGCCACGACGGCGCCGCAGACGGCCGACGACGCATCGCGGCGCTTCCAGCGGAGCGCTTAGCCCGGCGATCCGCCCGCCCCCGCCCGGCTCTTCGAGCGCCGCCCGCCCGGCGATCCGCGTGCCCCCGCCAAGTCCCTTCCGGGCGAAGGCCGTCGGCGCCCAGTGCGTGTAGCCCGCACGTTCCACCGCGCCGTATTCCCGCCCACGGCCCGCGGCCGCCGTGATCAGACCCACAAAACCGCAGGCCCGGGCCGTCTGGCGGTGTCCCATACCGCTCGTATGCTCGGAGGATGACCACGAGCGCGCAGGGAAACGAACCGGGTGCCCCGACTGGCTCCGCCGCCCCCACAGCCAACGCGATGCGCCGTGCGCTCAAGCGCGCCCGCGACGGCGTGGCGCTGGACACCGCCGAGGCGGCGGTGCTGCTCCAGGCGCGCGGCGACGACCTGCGGGAGCTGATGGCCTCCGCCGCCCGGGTCCGCGACGCGGGCCTGGAGGCGGCCGGTCGCCCCGGGGTCATCACCTACTCGCGCAGCGTCTTCATCCCGCTCACCCGGCTGTGCCGGGACAAGTGTCACTACTGCACCTTCGCGACCGTCCCCGGCAAGCTGCGCCGCGCGGGTCACGGAATGTATCTGTCGCCCGACGAGGTCCTGGCCATCGCCCGCCGGGGCGCCGAAATGGGCTGCAAGGAAGCGCTGATCACGCTCGGCGACCGTCCCGAGGACCGCTGGCCCGAGGCGCGCGAATGGCTGGAGGCCGAGGGGTACGACGACACCATCGCGTACGTACGGGCCATGGCCATCCGCATCCTGGAGGAGACGGGCCTGCTGCCCCACCTCAACCCCGGCGCGATGACCTGGACCGACTTCCAGCGGCTCAAGCCCGTCGCCCCCTCCATGGGCATGATGCTGGAGACCACCGCCGAGCGGCTGTGGAGCGAGCCCGGCGGCCCCCACTACGGCTCGCCCGACAAGGAGCCGGCGGTGCGGCTGCGGGTGCTGGAGGACGCCGGGCGCAGCTCCGTCCCGTTCACCAGCGGGCTGCTGATCGGGATCGGCGAGACGCATGAGGAGCGGGCGGATTCGCTGTTCGCGCTGCGCCGCGTCTCCCGCTCGTACCACGGCATCCAGGAAGTCATCGTCCAGAACTTCCGCGCCAAGCCGGACACCGCCATGCGGGGGATGCCGGACGCCGAGCTGGACGACCTGGTGGCCACCGTCGCCGTCGCCCGCCACATCCTGGGCCCGTCCGCCTGCATCCAGGCGCCGCCCAACCTGGTGGACGCGGAGTACGAGCAGCTCATCGGGGCCGGTATCGACGACTGGGGCGGCGTCTCCCCGCTCACCCCGGACCACGTCAACCCCGAGCGCCCCTGGCCCCAGGTGGACGAGCTGGCCGAGCGCTCCGCGGCGGCCGGCTTCCGGCTGCGCGAACGGCTCGCGGTCTACCCCGAGTACGTCCGGCGCGGCGA
The DNA here is from genome assembly GCF_014712245.1 of Streptomyces sp. 5-10. Classification (NCBI taxonomy): domain Bacteria; kingdom Bacillati; phylum Actinomycetota; class Actinomycetes; order Kitasatosporales; family Streptomycetaceae; genus Streptomyces; species Streptomyces sp. 5-10. The sequence goes on along the minus strand of NZ_JACVYG010000004.1, from coordinate 356,198 downwards.
ACCCTGGCTCGACCCCCGGCTGCTGCCGCATGTCACCGCGCTCGCCGACCCCGAGACCGGCCTGGCCCGCGAGGACGCGATCCCCACCGGGCTGCCCTGGCAGGAGCCCGACGAGGCGTTCAGCGCCTCCGGCCGCACCGATCTGCACCGCGCCATCGACACCGAGGGCCGCACCGGTGACCGCCGTAAGGACTTCGACGAGGTCTATGGCGACTGGGAGGCGCTGCGCGAGGCCGCCGCCCCCGGGATGGTCCCCTCCCGGATCGACGCCGACGTCAAGGCCGCGCTGGCCCAGGCCGCCGACGACCCGACCCGGCTGACCGATCCCGAGGCGCTGGCCCTGCTCCACGCCGAGGGCCCGGCGCTGGACGCCCTGTGCCGCATCGCGGACGATCTGCGCCGGGCGACCGTCGGCGACGACGTCACCTACATCGTCACCCGGAACATCAACTTCACCAATGTCTGCTACACCGGCTGCCGCTTCTGCGCCTTCGCCCAGCGCCGCACCGACGCCGACGCCTACACCCTCTCCCTGAACCAGGTCGCCGACCGTGCCCAGCAGGCGTGGGACGTGGGCGCGGTGGAAGTCTGCATGCAGGGCGGCATCCACCCGGATCTGCCCGGCACCGCGTACTTCGACATCGCACGCGCCGTCAAGGAGCGCGTGCCCGGCATGCACGTCCACGCCTTCTCCCCTATGGAGGTCGTCAACGGGGCGACCCGCACCGGAATGTCCATCCGCGAATGGCTGACGGCGGCGCGCGAGGCGGGCCTGGACACCATCCCCGGCACGGCCGCCGAGATCCTGGACGACGAGGTGCGCTGGGTCCTCACCAAGGGCAAGCTGCCGACGGCCACCTGGGTCGAGGTCGTCAAGACGGCACATGAGCTGGGCATCCGGTCCTCGTCCACGATGATGTACGGCCATGTGGACCAGCCCCGCCACTGGCTGGCCCATCTGCGGCTGCTCGCCGAGATCCAGCAGGAGACGGGCGGCTTCACCGAATTCGTCACCCTCCCCTTCATCCACACCAACGCCCCCGTCTACCTCGCCGGTATCGCCCGCCCCGGCCCCACCACCCGCGACAACCGCGCCGTCACGGCCATGGCACGCATCCTGCTCCACCCCCACATCCCCAACATCCAGACCAGCTGGGTGAAGCTGGGCACGGAAGGCGCCGCCGAGATGCTGCGCTCCGGCGCCAACGACCTGGGCGGCACCCTTATGGAGGAGACCATCTCCCGTATGGCGGGCTCCTCCTACGGCTCCTACCGCTCCATCCAGGACCTGGTGGCCATCGCCGAGCTGGCCGGCCGCCCGGCCCGCGCCCGCACCACCACCTACGGCCCCGTCCCCGAGGACCGCCAGGCCGCCGCCCTCGCCTCGGACGGCCATCTGCCGGAGCTGCTGCCGGTGCTGGGGGACTGACCCCCGGGCCTGCGCTTCCCGGGCGCGCCGCGCGGATACTTCGCGGCGCGCCGCGCGGATACGCTGCCATGGGGCGCGTGGGGAAGGTGGACCCATGGCAGGGCGGCGAGCACCGGGCGCTCACCGCCTCCGTGGACGAGTCCGTGCACAGCGTCCCCGAGGTGATGGCCGCCATCAGCGCCCAGTTCGCGCAAGCGGGCCATCCGCTGAAGTCCTTCGACAAGCTGCCGGCGACCTACCGGCAGCGCCGCCACGAGGCCGACGCGGCGGCGCGGCAGCCCGCGCCGCAGCCGCCGGAGGGGGCGGCGGGCGGCCCCCAGCCGTCGGCGTCGAGCGCGTTCGCCGTCCGGGCGGGTCTTGCCGGGCTCGGCATGGTGCCGGGCGCCGGGGCGTTCGCCGGGGCAGCCGAACCGGACCGGATCGCCCAGGCCGCCGACCGCGCGCGGGCCAGGCTCAGCGCCCGCCTCCGCGGCCATGACGATGTGGACCTGGTGATATCGCCCCTGGACGCGCTCACCGGCCGGACGGAGCTCGGCCGGACGGCGCTCGGATAAGGGCTTTCGGCGCGCGGCTGACATTCGGTGAGGGAATTCGCATTCTCGGAATGCGACCGTCCGTCGTCTTCTCCGTGATGACGCCTTCACAATCCGCCGCGGCCAAGAGGCGATCATTAGGTGTCCATTACAGTTCAAAGACAGTTCAGGGCCATTCACGCAGCGAAGAAAAGAGGCATAGGTCGTGACCGCAACCGCCAGCGCAGCGACCGGCGTATGGGGCCGCGCCGAACAGCAGGACTTCCGCAGCCGGGTGCGCGGCTGTCTGCTCGGCGGGGCCATCGGGGACGCGCTGGGGGCGGCCGTGGAGTTCGCCTCCCTGGACGAGATCAGGGCGGCACACGGACCCGAGGGCGTGACGGACTTCCTGCCCGCCTATGGCGGCCGCGGACGGGTCACCGACGACACCCAGATGACGCTGTTCACGGTGGATGGACTGATACGGGCGCAGGTGCGCCGCGACACCGGGGCCTGGCACCCGCCCACCGACATCCACTCCGCCCACCGCCGCTGGTACTCCACCCAGCGCGACTGGGGCCCCGATGAGCGCCGTAAGGACGCCGGCTGGCTGGCCCGCGAGGAGTGGCTGTACGCCCAGCGGTCCCCGGGCCGGGCCTGTATCACCGGGCTCGCCGACGAGACCATGGGCACCCTGGAGCGGCCCAAGAACCCCGACTCCAAGGGATGCGGCGCCGTGATGCGCTCCGCGCCCTTCGGACTCCTGGTGGGCTGGGAGCCGCAGCTGGTCTTCCAGCTGGCCATCGAGTGCGCGGCCCAGACCCACGGCCATCCCACCGGCTATCTCTCGGCCGGTGCCTTCGCCCTCATCGTGCACGGCCTCGCGCGCGGCGAGGCGCTGGACGGAGCCGTCCAGCGCGCCCTCGCCCACCTGGCCACCCGCCCCGGCCACGAGGAGACCAGCCATGCGCTGCGGCACGCCCTCGGCACCGTACGGCAGGGCCTGCCGACCCCCGAGCGCGTCGCCTCGCTCGGCGAGGGCTGGACCGGGGAGGAGGCCCTGGCGATGGGCCTGTACTGCGCCCTGGTCGCCGAGGACGTCCGCCATGGACTGCTGCTGGCGGTCAACCACGGCGGGGACAGCGACTCCACGGCGGCCATCTGCGGCAATTTGCTGGGCGCGCTGCACGGCGAGACGGCGCTGCCGCCCGCCTGGCTGGCGGAGGTCGAGGGGCGCGGCACGATCCTGGAGCTGGCCGACGACTTCGCCATGGAGATGACCCAGGGCCCGGCCCTGCACGGCCCCGGCAGCTCCTCCCCGGCCTGGCTCACCCGCTACCCGCGCGCGTAGGTCCGATCCGCGCCCGCACCGGCGGTGGTCCGCCGGTGCCCCAGGGCCCCGGTCCCCTCCCAGGGACGCCATGGACGCCTTACGGCGCGCAGCGTCAGATACGCGGCCACGCCCAGGAAGGCGACGCCGATCAGTGGATAGACGGCGGTCAGCAGCATCTGGGCGGGGTTCTGGTGGAGCTCCACCCGGGCGGGTCGGCTGTGGGGCGCGTACCAGAGCATGAAGGAGCAGAACAGCAGCCCGGTCACCACCGTCCAGCCCGTCCACCCCGCCGTGCGCCGCCGCACCGCCTCCACCGCGAGCAGCAGGACCATCGGGACGGCCCACACCCAGTGGTGCGACCAGGAGACCGGGCTGACCATGAGGGCGGTCACCGCGCAGGTCAGGGCGGCCCAGGCGCGGGCGTTCGGCAGGCGGCCGTCGTCGGTCAGCTGGGCGGCCACCGCCGTGGCCAGGCCCACACAGCCGATCAGCGCGGCCGCCGCGAGCCACCACATGCCCGGGTCGGGGGTGTGCAGCACACGCGCGAGGGCGCCCTTGAGGTTCTGGTTGCCCGCGCCCTCGACATCGCCGGGGCGGTCGGTCGCGAAGACGACCTCGGTCCAGAAGCGCCGGGAGTCATGCGGCAGAGCCAGGGCCGAGAACGCGACCGTAAGGACGAAGGCGGCGGTCGCGACGGCCGCGCGCCGCAGATGGTCGTTCAGGAAGCGCCGCGGCGGCGGGCCGCTTCCGGGCCCGGTGCGCCTTAGGGCCGCCCCGGCCGCCCGCAGCCGCTGGAGGCCGAGGAGGAGTCCGGCCAGTCCCAGGAAGACCACGAAGAGACCCGGGGTGAGCTTGATGCCGGTGGCGACGCCCGTCCCCACCCCCGCCCAGCGGTGGCCCGCCCGGCGGGTCAGATCCCACAGCACCAGCGCCGTGACCAGCAGATTGATCTGCCCGTAGCGCAGGGTCGTCCACACCGGCTCGCACCACACCCCGACGGCGGCCAGGGTCAGGACGGCGGCCGGTCGTGGCACCCGCGCGGGCAGTCCGGTCAGCCGCAGCGACAGATGGGCCACGGCGACCATCAGGACGAGATTGACGGCCGTCCCGAAGGTCCGCAGGACGCCGGTGCTCATCACGGTCAGCGGGGTGAAGAGGAGGGCGGCGAACGGCGGATAGGTATTGGGGAGATTGTGCTCAGTCGCCCGCATGTCATACAGATCCACCGCATTGCGTACGGTCCATCCCTCGGCCCGGTAGACCAGCAGATCGACCATCGACACCTGGGCGGCCCGCTGCGCGATCCAGAACCCGGTGAAGGAGAGCAGGCAGAAGACCGCCGCGCACAGGACCGGCCGGCGCAGCACGAGGGCGCGGGCCCGGTGGATCCGGGAGTCGGTGATCGTCTGGGTGGCGGTCACGGGGGCTCCAGAGGTCCCTGAGGACGGCGGCTCGGTGGGGCGGGGCGAGTCGGGTCCGGGTGGTGCGGTCGGTGCGGTTGCTGCGGTCGGGCTCGGACGGCCGACCATAGTACGTTCCGGATGAGAACCGCAGGTGAGCAAAAGGTTGCCTGGACTGCCGGGATCGCCCCACCCCCACCCCGGCCCCGCGTTCCACTTCCGCTCCGCCGGGGGCGTACGGCCGTAAGGTGGGCCGGTGCCTGCCTCCGCTGCCGTCATACGCGATGCCACCCACGCCGACCTGGACGCCATCGCCGCGATCTTCGGTCACTACGTCACCGAGACCGTCGTCACCTTCGAAGAGACCCCGCCCACCGTCGAGGACTGGGCGCGGCGGCTCGCGGAGCTGACCGACCGGGGCCTGCCGTTCCTCGTCGCCGAGGTCGACGACGGCCGTACGGCCTCCGAAGACGACAGCCTTACGGTCGTCGGATACGCCTACGCCGGGCCCTGGCGCCCCAAGCCCGCGTACCGCCACACCGCCGAGGACGCCATCTACCTCGCCCCCGGGCGGACCGGCGCGGGGCTCGGGGCCGCGCTGCTCGACGCCCTGCTCATCCGCTGTGCCGAGGCGGGCGTACGGCAGGTCGTCGCGGTCATCGCCGACTCCGGCAGCGACGCCTCGGCCGCCCTGCACCGGCGCTTCGGCTTCCGCCCGGCGGGCCTGCTGGCCGGGGTCGGTCACAAGCACGGACGCTGGATCGACACCCACCTCATGCAGTGCGACCTGACGGCCCGCGCCAACACATAGACGGCACGCACCCATAGACGGCGCGCGCCGACGAACAGACAGAACCGGGCCGCCGGTCACCCCACGATGGGTGGTGACCGGCGACCCGGTTCAAGGCCGCCGCGCGGAAGGCATCAGTCCGTGGCGCCCGCGACCGACTTGCGGCCGTCCGCGTCGCCCTGTTCCGGCACCGACAGCGCGGCACTCGCCGAACCCGGCCCGTCGTCATCCGAGTTGAGCGAGGCGAGGATGGCATCGCGCTCCGGGGTGTCCTCCGGCTTGATGTAGCCGATGACGATGAAGAGCACGAGCGAGACCGCGAGCGGGACGGAGATCTGGTACTCCAGGTTGACGCCTCCGTCGATCGCGTCGTTGATCGGGTAGTTGACCAGGTAGAAGGCGATCAGCCCCATGGCCCAGCTGACCAGCGCCGCCGTCGGACCCGACTTGCGGAAGGTGGCCAGCATGCCGAGCATCAGCGGGATCGCGATCGGTCCCATGAGCCCGGCGACCCACTTGATCACGACGGTGATGATGTCCCCGAAGAAGTCCGAGTTGACCTGGGTGGCGATGGCCATCGACAGGGCCAGGAAGAGCAGCGTGGTGTAGCGGGCCGCGAGCAGCCCGGTGCGGGAGGACCATTCCCGTACGGACTTGAAGACGGCGGGCATGATGTCCCGGGTCACCACGGCCGCGATCGCGTTGGCGTCCGAGGAGCACATCGCCATGGTGTGCGAGAAGAAGCCGACGATCACCAGGCCCAGCAGACCGTGCGGCAGCAGGTGTTCGGCCATCTCGGCGTACGAGTCTGCGGGCTTGTCCGTCTTGATGATCAGCGGCGCGACCCACATCGGGAAGAACAGCACCAGCGGCCAGACGAACCACAGGACGGCCGACAGCCGGGCCGAGCGCTTGGCGGAGTGGGCGCTGTCGGTCGCCATGTAGCGCTGCGCCTGGTTCCACATGCCGCCGTTGTACTCGAAGGTCTTGATGAAGAGGTACGCGAGCAGGAAGACCAGGGTGTACGGGCCCACGGTGGGCTGGTGGTGGCTGTCGGGGAGGTCGTCCCAGACGGTCCAGAAAGTGCTGAAGCCGTCCAGCTCGTTGAGCACGGCGATCAGCATCGAGATGCCCGCCACGAACTGGATGATGAACTGGCCGAGTTCGGTGAGCGCGTCGGCCCACAGACCGCCGACCGTGCAGTAGACGGCGGTGACCGCGCCCGTGATCAGGATGCCCTGGTTGAGCGAGACACCGGTGAAGATGGAGAGCAGGGTGGCGATGGCCGCCCACTTGGCACCCACGTCCACGATCTTCAACAGCACCCCGGACCAGGCCAGCGCCTGCTGCGTGGGCAGGTTGTAGCGATTCTTCAGATATTCGAGCGGCGAGGCCACCTTGAGCCTGCTGCGCACCCGGTTCAGGCGCGGCGCGAAGAGGCTGGCGCCGATCGCGATGCCGATGGCGATGGGGAAAGACCAGGTGACATAGGAGGTGATGCCGTATTGGTAGGCGATGGCCGCGTATCCCGTGAACATCACCGCGCTGTAGCCGGACATGTGGTGCGAGATTCCGGACAGCCACCAGGGCATCTTGCCGCCCGCGGTGAAGAAGTCGCTGACGTTGTCCACACGCTTGTGGGACCAGAGGCCGATGCCGACCATGACACCGAAGTAGCCGATCAGTACGACCCAGTCGAGACTGTTCATGTCCCCTCCCAGGGGTCCGCCATATGAACGGGAGCGCACTTCGCCGCGACGTTCGTCATGGGCGGTTCCCCCGAGCGGGAGCGGGGTACTTCCGGGATTGAACCGCTCGTTCGGGTGACCGGTCAAGGGTTCTATAGGTCACGAATGTGAACGCAGATCAGAAAGAGAGACGATTTTACGTTTTCTTGACCCGGTGGAGTGTTGTCGTGCGCATCGTCACGAACCCACCATGATCTGGCACTTCGTCAGACGCACGCCCACCGATCGCTGGGTCGTACGGGAGCGGGATCCCGAAAGGCCGGACAGGAGTCGCGCTAACGCATCAGTTCACCGGCGTTCACCAGCAGCGACTGCCCGGTGATCGCCCGGGCCCGGTCGGAGGCCAGGAACACGGCGGCCTCCGCCACATCGCCGTCCGTCGCCAGCTCCGGCAGGGCCATCCGGTCGGTGAGCCGGCTCAGCACCTCGGCCTCGCTCACGCCCTCGGTCTGCGCGGTGAAGGTCACGTACGCCTGCACCGGCGGCCCCCACATCCAGCCGGGCTGCACGGTGTTGACCCGTATCCGGTGCGGACCCAGCTCACGCGCGAGCGCGTACATGGCGGAGGTCAGCGCGCCCTTGGAGGCGGCGTACGCGGTCTGGCGCAGCTCGGTGGGGGCGGCGGACGACGACTGGGTGCCGATCAGTACCACCGAGCCGCCGTTCCGCTTCAGCGCGGGGAGGCAGGCGCGGGTCATCCGGAGCGTCCCGAGCAGGTTGATGTCCACCACCCGGGCCCAGGAGGCGAAGTCGGCGTCCTCCAGCCCGCCGAAGTGGCTGTCCAGCGCGGCCACATGGACCACGGCGTCGATCCGGCCGAAGCGGTCGAGGGCGAGTGCGGCGAGGGCCTCGCACTGCGCCTCGTCCGCGATGTCGGTGGGCCGCCAGGCGGTGCGCTCACCGCCCGGATCGACGTCCTCCGCCACCTTCGGCAGCCGCTCCTCGGTCCGCGCCCCGAGCACCACCCGGGCCCCGTCCCGGACGCACGCGGCCACCACCCGGGCCCCCAGCCCGGGTCCGACCCCGGAGACGACGACGGTCTTGCCCCGCAGCGGCATGGCGGTCCCTCCCGTATCTGGCGTCGCGTCAGATTAGGGGTGCGGCCGCGAGATGGCCAGAGCGCCACCGGCCCCGTTTCGCCGTCCGATTCCGCGCACTTGATGCGGACGCACCCCTCCCCAACTGACGTCACGTCAGCTACACCTGGGGGACATGACGAGCGACGCGTACGCGGAACTGGCCTCCGTCGGCCCGTACGGGGTGCGCCCGGGCCATGCCCTGATCACCCTGGTCGAGCCGCATCCGGGCCATGAGTACGCCTACAACCGCTGGTACGAGGACGACCACTTCATCGCGGGCGCGATGGCCATGCCGTGGATCTACGCGGGCCGCCGCTGGGTCGCCACCCGCGAGCTCCAGCTGCTGCGCTACCCCGAGAAGTCGGCGATCGCCCAGCCGGTGACCGCCGGCTGCTACCTCTCCGTCTACTGGCTCACCGAGGGGCGCTACGCGGACCACATGCGGTGGACGGTGGGCATCAACAAGCGGCTCCTCCGGGACGGGCGGGTCTACCAGGACCGTACGCACATCTTCACGGCCTTCCAGGACCACGAGGCCACCGTCTACCGGGACGGGGCGGCCGGGCCGCGTGACCACCACGCGCTGGACCACCCCTACGCCGGACTGGCGCTGGAGGTGATCGAGAGCGAGGGCCCGGAGCAGCGGGAGGAACTGCTCGCATGGCTCCGATCCAGACATCTGCCGCGCCGGCTCGCGGGCTCGCCCGCCGCGATGGTGACGGTCTTCCGGCCCACCCCGCTGCCCTCGGACCGGATGTCGTATGTGAAGCAGGTCGAGGGGGTCGACACCCGGCTGACCCTCCTGTGGTTCCTGGAGTCCGATCCCCGGGAATGCTGGGACCCCTGTTTCACCGGTCTGGACGGCGAAGTGGCCGAGGCCGGTCTCGGCCGGGTGGAATTCATGGCGCCGTTCATTCCGACGATTCCCGGTACGGACCAATACGTGGCGGAACTCCGCTGAGGCGGCGACGCGGGAAAGCGCCGGAAACGGCGAGAGCCCTCTCGGCAGGGACGGCGACCGGTCGAGAGGGCTCGGGTGCGGGCTTGGCGCTCCGCGCCGCCGACCGCGCTACCACGGCCGGGTGTCGCGGAGATCAGTCGAGGTCGAAGGCGCCTCGGCTGACGTCGGACACAAAGGCCGACCACGATGCGGGGGCGAAGCTGAGCGTCGGTCCGTGGGGGTCCTTGGAGTCGCGCACGGCGATCTCGCTGATGACCGGGGAGGAGATTTCCACGCAAGCGCCGTTTCCGGCCGAGTACGAGGATTTCACCCACATGCTCGTCTTTCCCTGCTGAATGGACACGATTGCTCCGATGCATTGTGTAGATGAGACGCACCCCCGATTGGAGGCGTCACCGACGTTACTCGGCAACATCGTCTGGAAAGCGGGCCATTCACTCGACCGGGTGGCATATTCCCGTGGCCTCTTCCACGGCGAGGCACGGAGGTGTAGCCTCCACCCTTCGCCGTTCGCGCCGGAGCGTTTCCGCGCCTCCTCAGTCCGCCGGAGCCGCCTCGCTCTCCGCCCGGTGCCGGCGGGCGTGCTCCTGGGCCACCTCGGTGATGAACTGGCGGCTCTGGTCCGCGTTCAGCGCCTGGGCCCGCAGATGCTCGTACATCATGCTGTAGCTCTGCACATCGCTGAGCTTCTCCAGATACAGGTCGCTGGTCACGCCCTCGAGATAGACGACGCTGGTGTCCGACTCGTCCGAGAACTCCAGGATGGTGAACTGCCCGCTCATCCCCGGGTGCGACCCCATGTCGAAGGGCAGCGCCTGCACCGTCACATGGGGCTCATGGCTCATCCGGACCAGATAGTCCAGCTGATCGCTCATGATCTTGGAGTTGCCGACCACCCGCCGCATCGCCGCCTCGTCCACCACCGCCCACAGCCGCAGCGGGGCCAGCGGATCGGTGATCCGCTCCTGGCGCCTGAGCCGGACCTGCACCCGCTGGGCGATCTGGTCCTGCGGGGCCTCCGGCAGAGCGCCGCTGATCACCGCCTCCGCGTACTCCGGGGTCTGCAAGAGGCCCGGCAGCACCTGGGGTTCGTAGACCCGCAGCGACGCCGCGTCCGTCTCGAAGCCGATGTAGACGCTGTACGGAACATCGCCGAAGGCGTTCCACCAGCCCTGCTGGCGCGACTCCTTCGCCATTTGCATCAGCGAATCGACCAGCGCCTTGTCCTCCACCTTGTAGGTGCGGCACAGGTCGCGCACATCGCGCTGACTGATGCTGCGGCGCCCGTTCTCCAGTCGGCTGATCTTCGACTGGGAGACCATCAGCTCCTCAGCCACCTCCTCCGCCGTCATGCCCTTCTCCTGGCGGAGCCTGCGCAGTTCCTGGCCCAACCGGCGTCGCCGGACAGTGGGGCCGACGTTCGATGTCACGGGACGTGCACCTCCGGCTTCGTACTGCTGATTTATGCTGCTCAGCAGCCTGCCACTACCGGACGGGGCCGCGCTGGGAAATGGCCGCACAAGGGCGGCCGCACATCGGTGGGCGAACGCGCGCGCGGGGCGGTGGGACGGCCGGTCGTCCAAATCGGCCGTCCCACCACCCCGCGCGCTTCAGCGGCTCCCGAACCGGGTCAGTGGGGACTGCGGTGCGGTCGGTGGAGCGTCAGTGGTGCTCGGTGCTGCTCGGAGCCGGACGGTGGCGCTCCGCCCCGGACGGTGCCGGGAGCGGTCTCCGCCGCCCCGCTGACGGGCTGTTGGTGCGTTCGACGGGCTGGGTGGTGCGTGATGGTGCGATGGTGCCCCGAAGGGGCCTCAGCGCGCTCCGACGCGGGCCATGTTCCCGCGACGGGACGGCTGGGCCGGAACGCCGGCCGCGGGCTCCGCCGCGGCGCGCGTCCCCGCCTGTCGGCCCGCGGCCGGTGCGCGCCGTGGCTGCGCCGCGACACCGTTCTGCACGTCCATCACGGCGTGCGCCACGAGACCGCCCATCGGGTCGTGCCGGATCAGATCCCGGAGCCTGGAGCGCGAGGAACGCCCCTCGTTCCCGGGATACAAGTGCTTGCCGAGCCCGACCGCGTGGGCCAGGGCGGCGAGCGCGGCGGTCCGCGGGTCCGGCGGTACGCCGGTGCGGATCGCGCTGTCCAGCCGGGCCCTGATCTCCCGGCTGATCGCCGTGTCCGTCGCCTGGTAGCGCGTCGTCGGCAGTACGCCACACATCTGGCCCGCGACGGCATGCACCATGCCGCAGCGCTCCAGGTGCGTGAGGTACGTCTGGCGCAGCCCCAGCCGGGGCCCGCCGATCCAGTGGACCGCGCGCACCGGGCTGCCGCGTCGGCGCAGCAACTCCAGTGCGGAGTCCAGAGTCGGATCTCCGGTCGGCCGTGGCAGCACCACGGCGATACGATCCCCGTCAGGGGCTATCCGTCCGGCCAGGGCCAGCTCTACTAGCTGTGCCCCGGCAAGACCGAGGTCGAGCGACTGCGGCTGCGCCGTGGTACCCGTGGTCGGGTCCAAAGCGAGCAGCAGAAGCTCCTCCGGAATTGTTCTGCGGCTCCTGCCCATCCATGCCTCCCCGCGTGGATGAATGACAGGGTGACCCCTCTCACATTGGTCTGTCGAGAGTGCCTGGGGGGTTTGGGTGGGAACCAGTAGGTATGTCGTTCTCGTCTAGCAGGTGGGCGGGCACCTGAAGACGCTCTCCGGCTGTGGCGATGCGCGATCGCGTGCCGGACACACAGGACACTGGTAGAGGTTGGGCTGCGGGACGTGACGCCATGGGGCGTAGGGCGTCCCGCGACACATATCGAGGAGGCATCGGTGGCGGGCGAGTCCCCCGGCAGGTCGGATCAGCAGAAGTCGTCGGGGGAGACGGCTAGGGGAGAGAGCGATCCGAGGCTCGCGATCTCGCGCGAAGCGGAGGCGGGCCAGGGCTCGACGGCGGTCGCCGTCGTGTCCGACGACCTCCGGTCGGGTTCCGAGGAGCCGGAGTCGGCTCCTGACGAGCTCGGGGTGACCTCCGAGGCGAAAGCCGAAGCGGAGGCGGAAGCGGAACCGGAGGCACCGGCGGTCGACCGGGGCGACGCGAAGGTTTCTGGTGTTCGCGATAGTGAACAGGGCGAAGGTTCCGGGACGTCGGAGGCGAAGGTAGAGCCGGAGGCGGACGGCGGTGGGCCGGACGGATCCCCCAAGGGGGGCGCGGCCGGGCCCGACGCGGAGCGGGAAGCGGACGAGGACGGTGCGGACGGCGCCGATGACTCCAACGGCTCCGATGGCGCTGACGACTCTGATGACGCGGATGCCGACGCGAAGGTTGAGAGCGCGTCCGAAGCCGGGGCGGACGAGGGCGGCGACGAGCCGTCGAAGTCGTCGGTGGATCAGCGGACGGCCGTCTTCCGTACGGTGAAGCCCAAGGAGGGCGCCGACGCGAAGGTTGAGGGTGCGTCCGAGACCGAGACCGAGACCGGGGCCGGGGCGGATGAGGGCGGCGATGAGTCGTCGAAGTCGTCGGTGGATCAGCGGACGGCCGTCTTCCGTACGGTGAAGCCCAAGGCGGACGCCGAGGGCAAGGACAAGGGCAAGGACAAGAGGGGCGAGTCCGAGAAGGGCGAGCCTGAGAAGGGCGAGGCCAAGAAGAAGGAAGAGGCCGAGGCGGACGAGCCCAAGGGTGAGTCCGGTAAGGCCGCCGCGTCCGACGCGGACGACGACGCGCCCGCCAAGCCGATCGACCGCCCGACGGCCGCCTTCGGCGTGCTCCCCGAGAAGCCCGGAAAGGGCGACAAGGGCGACAAGAAGGGCGTCGACCAGCCGACCACCGCCTTCAAGGCGGTCAACCCCCCGGCCGACAGCAAGACGGCCGACAGCAAGACGGCAGACAGCAAGACGACCGGCGGCAAGACCGCCGACAAGGCGTCCGACGCGAAGGCGTCCGGCAAGAAGCCCGTCGGCGAGTCGGACAACGAGCGGACCAGCAAGTTCGTCCCGCTGCGGTCCCCCGACGACCCGGCCCCGCCGAAGCCCTCCGCCGCGCCCGCCGCCCCGAAGGCCCCCGCCGCCCCGCCCGCGGCGCTCCCCGAGGCCGAGCGGACCAAGCAGCAGCCGCTGCCGCCGCTGACCCCGGACGGCAAGCAGCCCGCGCCGCTCGACCTGCTGGCGCAGCTGACCAACACGCCGCCCAAGCCCGAGACGCCGCTGCGGACGGCGGTTCGCCGGGTCAAGATCTGGACGCCGCTGGCCGTGCTGCTGGTGATCATCCTGGGCGTCGTCCAGGCGCTGCGGCCGCTGCCGGATCCGTCGCTGAAGCTCACCTCGGACGCCAGCTACCGCTTCGGCGGCGGCGCGCTGTCCATGCCCTGGCCCGACCAGGGGCAGTCCGCCGCCGAGGTCGAGGGCGTGGGGAGCCTGGGCACCTCCGGCGAGCAGAAGCCCGTGCCGATCGCCAGCGTCACCAAGGTCATGACGGCCTATGTGGTGCTCAAGGACCATCCGCTGAAGGGCGACGCGGAGGGCCCGAAGATCAAGATCGACGGGCAGGCGGCCGAGGAGGCGAAGTCCGCCGACGAGTCGCGGGCGGAGGTCAAGGAGGGGCAGTCCTTCACCCAGCACCAGCTGCTCCAGCTGCTGCTGATCAACTCCAGCAACAACATCGCCCGGCTGCTCGCCCGCTGGGACGCCGGATCGCTCGACGCGTTCGTGAAGAAGATGAACGACGCGGCCGAGAGCCTGGGGATGAAGCACACCACCTACACCGACCCCAGCGGTCTGAAGGAGTCCACCAAGTCCACCGCGGCCGACCAGCTGAAGCTGGCGAAGGCGGCGATGCAGTCCGACGCGTTCCGCGCGGTCGTGGCCACGCCCAACACCGAGATCCCGGGGCTTCCGGACCGGATCTACAACAACAACAATCTGCTGGTGAAGCCTGGCGTGATCGGTATCAAGACCGGTTCGTCCACCCCGGCCGGCGGTGCCCTGATGTGGGGCGCCGTGCGGACGATCGACGGCAAGAAGCAGCGGATCCTCGGTGTGGTCCTCGAGCAGCGCGCGACCACCACGCTGGACGCCAGCCTCCAGCTCGCGCAGACCAACAGCTACAAGCTGATCACCGCCGTGCAGGACGCGCTCACCTCGGCCACCGTCATCAAGAAGGGTGATGTCGTCGGCCAGGTCGACGACGGCCTCGGCGGCACCACGCCGGTCGTCGCCACCAAGGATCTGAAGGCGGTCGGCTGGTCCGGTCTGACGGTGGACATCAAGATCGGCGACGGCGGTAAGACGGTGCCGCACTCGGCCAAGGCGGGCACGGTCGTCGGCGAGGTGACCGTGGGCACGGGCCCCGGACAGCTCACGGCGCCGGTGGCCCTTCAGGATGACCTGTCCGAGCCGTCGTTCGGCGCGAAACTGACCCGTATCGGCTGACCCACTGGGGAAGTGGGATAGAGGGGACGAGAGGAAGCGGCCCCGGCGCGAAACGCCGCCGGGGCCCGAGCCGGATCGGGGCCGCCCGAGCGTGCTAGCGTCGCCTGGGTCCCCGGCCTGGACCCACCGCGGAACCGGAGTGACCCGGCGCGGGGTTGAGGACGATGGGGCAGACCTCGGGGGAAGACGGGGAGAGCCGCAGTGACCACCGTGGATCCGACACGGGCCGATGAAAGCGGGGGCTCGGAGGAGAGCACCGCCGCACGAATACGCGTACCCACACAGCGCTGGCCGGCCGAGCCGACCGGCCCGGCGGAGGCGGAGCGCGAGAGCCGCCAGGCCGCTTCGGGCGGGCTGCTCCAGCGCGCCCGGACGGCCCTGCGCCATCCGGTTCCGGCCGCCCATCGCCATCCGGTTCTGGCCGCCCTGGCCGCCGCCGCGCTGCTGCATCTGCTGTGGGTGGCGCTGCTCGCGAACAGCGGCGGTGACCTCGCCGCGCAGGACGCCTGGGCGGAGTTCGCCCTCCAGCACCCGGACCTGGCGTACAACCTGGCCTGGTACGGCGGGATGCACCCGGTCTCGTACAGCGTCATCTCGCCGTATCTGATGGCGGTGCTCGGGGTCCGCTCGACGATGGTGATCGCGGGGACACTGTCCGCCGGGCTGCTCGCACTGCTGCTGGTGCGCAGCCGTGCCGTGCGGCGGCCGATGTGGCCCGCCATGTACGGCGCGTTCGCGCTGACCTGCAACGCCATCTCGGGCCGGGTGACCTTCGGGCTCGGCGCGATGTTCGGGCTCGCGGCCGTGGCCGTGATCTTCGCCTGGCCCCGGCGGTGGCGCTCCCGGCACTGGCACCACAAGACCGGACGGTTCGTCCTGGCCGCCGTGCTGTCGGCGCTGGCGACCATGTCCAGCCCGGTGGCCGGTCTGTTCGTGGGCGTCGTGGCCGCCGGGCTGTGGCTGACCAAGCGCCGCCCCGCGGCGTACGCGCTCGGGGTCACCCCGGTCGTGGTGGTCGGCCTGTCGGCCTGGCTGTTCCCGTTCTCCGGTGAGCAGCCGATGGGCATCGGGTCGGTGATCCTGCCGTTCATCACCGGTGCCGCCGCGCTGATGTGCGTGCCGCGCACCTGGTCGACGGTGCGGGTCGGGGCCGGGCTCTACTGCCTGGGAGTGGTGCTCACCTGGGCGATCCCCTCCCAGATCGGCACCAATATCTCCCGCCTCGGCATGATCTTCGGCGGTGTGGTGCTGATCGCCGCGCTGCCCGCGGTGCGCAAGCCGCCGCGCGCCGAGCTGCGCACGACGCGCGCGGGCCGCCGCTGGACCGTTCTGGTGCTGGCGCTCGCGACCGTCACGGTGTGGCAGGGGGTCAAGACCGCCGACGACGTGATCCACACCGCCCCCTCGGCGTCCTGGGCCCGTGAGCTGGCGCCGCTGGTCGACCGGCTCAAGCGGGAGAAGGCCGACCGGGGCCGGGTCGAGGTGGTTCCGGTGCGCAGCCACCGCGAGTCCTCCGCGCTCGCCCCGTACGTCAATCTGGCGCGCGGCTGGAACCGGCAGCGCGACCTGGACCGGAACCCGATCTTCTACGGCGAGGACACCCTCACCCCGGTCAGCTACCACGAATGGCTCAAGCGCTGGGCGGTGCACTATGTGGTGCTGCCCGCGGACGACCCGGACACCGCGGCGGAGCAGGAGGCCGAGCTGCTCGGCACCAAGCTGCCGTATCTGCGCGAGGTCTGGTCGGACGCCAACTGGAAGCTGTACGAGGTCAAGGACCCGACGCAGATCGCCGACCCGCCCGCCACCGTGCGGCGCGCGGGCGCCGACCAGCTGGTGCTGTCGGTCCGCGCCAAGGGCCCGGTGCTCATCCGCATCCCGTACTCGCCGTGGCTGGGCCTGGTGGACAAGGACGGGCACAGCGTCCGGGCCCCGAAGGGGGAGGGCGACCGGCTGCCGATCAACCGCGAGGGCTGCCTCACCAAGCAGACCGAGGGCGGGGAGGAGGGCCAGCCGGAGGACGAGTGGACGGTGCTGCACGCCCCCCGGCCCGGCATCTACCGCATAACGGGCAAGTACCAGCTGCCGCGCGGCACGCCCTGCCCGGACGAGATGGCTCCCTGAGCACGGCCGACGGCAGATCGGTTCCCTGGCCCGGTCAGTCGCGGACCGGCATCATGCGCGGCGCCCTGGTCAGCCTCAGCCGCAGACCGTCGACAGCCAGGGCTGGTCGGGGGTGTCGCGCAGGCTCTGGCGGATCCTCTCCAGGCTGCGCAGCAGCCCGTCCGGCGGCTTGCCGGTGTCGCTGAGGTAGGCCAGCGCGGCGCGCTGGAAGGCCACCCGCATCCGGGTGGGCATGGCGTCGGAGGCGTCCAGGCACAGCGACGTCGAGTCCTGGAGGGTCGTCGCGATCTTCCGGCCCACGGCGTCGTCGCCCTGGGCGTCCAGCCGGACGTCGCGGTTGGCGAAGAACGGGTGGGTGCTGTTTTCTGCGGTCTTCTCGCCCCACGCCCGCTGGGCGTCGGCCGAAATCAGATAGCGCATCAGCTCCTGGGCCTGCGGGGTGTCGCGGAACATCGCGGCGAAGTCCCCCGATACCTCCCGGGCGGTGGATCGCCGGTCGGTGCCGGGGAGGAGCCCGGGGGAGAAGGCGAAGACCGCCTCGGTGGGATTGGGGTAGCCGCTGCGGATGAACGACCCCTGGTGCTCCAGCGCGCACGGCGGGTGCGCCCCGAACAGCTTCGCGCCCGCCTCGCGGAAGTCCGTGATCAGCGCGGTGCGCGCGGTGGCCTTGCCGAAGAGCGAGCCCCAGCTCCGCCAGGCCCGCTCGACCCGGGGGTCCGTCCACGGCAGTCCGCCGGTGGCCCAGTCCTGGTAGACGGATCGGCCCTGCTGCTGGAGGAGCAGATCCTCGATCCAGTCGGTGCCGGGCCAGCCGGAGGCCGCGTCGTCGCCCATGCCGACGCACCACTGGCGGCCGTCGGCGGCGAGGGCGGGCAGCGTGCCCGGGCGGCGGTCGCGGTCGTACCACACGATGCTCTTCAGATCGGCCTTGACCGCGATCCCGTACACCGGCCCTCCGGCGCTCAGCCGGGGCTTCCACAGCTCTCCGTAGGCCCCGCGCTCCCGGCTGGGGATCACTCCGTCCAGCGGGGTCAGCTGGCGCTGCCGGGCGTACGCGGCCAGCTCGCCCGTGCTGGGCAGCACGGCGATGTCGGGCGGGGTCCCGGAGGCCACCTCCGAGGCCAGTACCTCGCGCAGCGCGGTGGTGCCCTGATAGTCCACATGGATGCCGGTACGCCGGGTGAACGTGTCCAACAGCCCCCGGAACGCCTCGCCCTCTTTGCCGGTCCACGACGCGAGCACGCTGACGCTGCCGCGCGACTGCCAGCCGCTCGTATCGCCCGCGCCCACGACACACAGCAGCACCATCCACAGCCCGAGGACCGTGGCCGTGGCGTGACCGGACCGCTTCGCGGCGCTCATCGGGGCTGGAACCGGTACTCGTCGATACGCGGCTGGAGGCCGACCAGGATCAGGGCGGCCAGCACGGCGCCGCCCACGGGTATCCAGCCGACCGCACCGGCCTGCCAATGCGCGTTCCGCATCGTCCTCGCGACCTCCCTGGCGGTGGGGCCGCCGGTGCGGCCGATGTCCGATTGCGTCAGGCTGGCCCGGGCCGACTCCAGCCGGTCCTGGGTCTGATACGTGAACACCGCCAGCGGCAGCAGGGCGACGAGCAGCGCGGTCGCCGCCGCCAGCCAGGGATTGACCAGTCGCCGGAAGCGGTGCCGCAGAAAGCGCTGGGTGTGGACCAGCAGCGCCGCCAGCGTGAGGAACAGCCCCGGCACCAGCAGCCACCAGGCGAACGCCAGCAGCCAGCCGAACGAGGTCTGGTCGTCGAGCACGTCGAACTGCCGCTGCTGCACCGCCTTCAGACGGTCGAGGACACCGCTGTGGTCGTGCCGCAGTATGGAGTAGGCGTACCGCAGGTAGGCGTCCCTGAGCGTGGGGTTCTCGCGGTTCGCGTACGCCTGCTCGACGGTGTCGCCGTAGGACGTCACCAGCGCCGTCGAGGTGCGCAGGGCACCGCGCGCCGACTCGCCCCCGATGGTGCTCTTGGACACCTGGGTCAGGCTCTGCTTGGCCGTGGACAGCTTGTCGCGGTACTCCTCGCTGAGCCCCTCGAACTCCGCCGTGGGGCTGGAGATGCTGCGCCGCGCCTCCTCGTACGAGGCGTTCAGCGCGTCGATGGCGGCGGCCACCTGCAGTATCGCCGGGGTGGACCGGTCGGTTACCGCCTTGGAGTTGCGGCTGACGCCGTAGTACGCGGCCAGCAGCGTGGCCACGGCCACCGCCGTGACCACGAGCAGGGCGATCAGCCGACGCACCAGGAAGGCCCGGGTGGTGCTCATAACGCGCCGCCCACGCCGTCCGCTTGACCCACTTGACCCGGTTCGCCCGGTTCGCCGTCCAGGGGAGCGTTGCACTGCTGGCAGAACCCGGCGGTGGCGGGCGACCGGCGCCCGCAGGCCGGGCAGAGGACATCCGCGGCGGGCGGCGCGACCGGCTCCGGGCGGTCCCTCCCCAGGAAGGGGGCGCTCTCCTCCGACACGACGATCACCGAGTTGAGGTCCAGCGGCCGGATGGGCTCGCGGATCCGCACCTCACCGGTGGCCGCGTCGACGATGTGGACCAGCCCGCTCAGCCGGGCCAGCATCTTCTCGCTGCCCAGCTGATGGGCCAGCTGGACGGCGCGCCCCCACTGGCGGCGGGCCCGCTCCCGGTCACCCGCCTCGTACGCGTCGCAGCCCGCGGTGATCGCGTGACCCAGCTCGGAGTCGGCGTCGTAGTGCGCCAGCCGGGGGTCGATACGGGACGACAGCAGCACATCGTCCGTCCACTGGACCAGCACCGACTCCGGCTCGGGCGGCGGCAGCGCGGTGTCGCCCTCCACCGCCAGCTCCACGGCGGCCAGCTCCACGTCCTCGCCCATCGGATCGCGCCGCGGATCGGCGAGCACGGACACCTGGTACTCGCGGGTCTCGTCGCCCCACGCCCTGGTGGTCCACTCCCAGGTGCGCTCATCGGGGCGGACGCCCTCGTCGGTGAGGTCCGCCCGGGTGGGGTGCACCTGCTTGACGAAGCCGACCCGGCTGCCCGCCCGGGTGCGGATCCGGATCCGCACCCCGGCCAGCGCCTTGGCCATCGAGGCGGAGACCATCTCCTCGAACTCGGCGTCCAGCGCCGAGTCCTTCAGGACCGCGTCGGCCCGGCCGTGCAGCCGGTGCGCGATCCGCTTCAGCTCGGTGGCGTCCCAGCCGTCGCCGATCCCGCGCGCGTCACAGGTGAAATGCGGGGCACAGGCGTCCAGCACCTGCTCCAGATAGCCGGGCGGGTCGTGTTCGTTGCGGCCGTCGGTGAGCAGCAGGGTGTGCCGGATCGCGGCGGGCTGCCGCAGGTGGAGCCGCCGGGCGAGGTCCAGCCAGGAGCCGATCGCGGTGCCGCCGACCGCGGGCAGCCGGGCCGCCACCCGGGCGGCGGCGGCCTTGGTGTCCGGCCCCGCCACCGCCATGCCGCCGGTGAACGGATAGACCACCTGGGCCTGTTCGGTGCCCTCGACGATCGCGAAGCGGGTGCCGTCGCGCAGTATGCCGACCGCCGTGGCGGTGGCCCGCCGCGCCGCCGCGATCTTCGTCGGCGGCCAGCTCATCGACATCGAGCAGTCGATGACGATGACCTCCGAGGTGGCGGTACGGGCCGCCGCCGGGCCCAGGCCGTGGGCCCGCACGCTGACGATGGCGTGCATCTCGGTGCGGCCCGCGGAGGCGGGCAGGTACTTGTTCTGGTGCACCCGCAGGGTGAGGGCCGGGCCCCCGTCCGCGCCCCCTGGGCCGTACCGCCTTCTGTGGTCCTCGCTCATCTGATCCCCCTGTCAGACGCGGCTCATGGGCCGGATGGCATTCGCGCGGTCGATCAGCACCCCGAGCGCCTCGGGGCTGTCCGCCTGCCGGGCCAGCCGGCGCAGCGTCAGCTCCAATTCCCCGCGCAGCGCGTTTTCGTCCTCCCACTCCCCATACACCAGCGACGCGGGTTCGGTTCCCCTCCGGGGCGCTTCCGCCGCCAGATCGGCGCGCCCCTTCCGTACCCAGCGCCCCTTCCGTACGCGCTCCTTCCGTACGCGCCCCTTCCGTACCCAGCGCCATGAACGGGCCTGCCCAGCGGGCTCACCCATCCGCTCCCCGGCGCCGGACCGCCGCTCCGCCCAGTCCAGCGTCACCTCCAGCGACTCCGCCGTCAGCCGGTCCCGGGCCGGGCCGGACTCGCGCCCCTCGTCCAGATACAGCCGCGGCAGCCGCGTGCGGACCTCCGCCAGGTCCTCGGCCGTCGGCAGGGCGTCGGGGTGGCCCAGCCGCCCCGACAGCACCCGCACGATGGCGATCCGCGCGGCGTCGTAGTGGCGGGAGACCTTCGGCACCCCGCCGAGGATCTCCACCGCGCCGCCCCGGTCGCCCGCCGCGAGCCGGAGCCGGGCCAGCCCGAAGGCGGCGCTGCCCTGCGAGCGGTTGCGCTGCCACACCGCCTCGTAGAACCGCTTGGCGGCCTCATGGTCGCCCAGGTGCTCGGCGCAGTACCCCAGCGCCAGCTTGGGCGCGTACTCCCCGGGCAGGGCGCTGTACACCTCGTCGAACTCCCGCCGGGCGTCGGCCACCGCGCCGTCCGCGAGCCGCAGCAGGGCGCGGTGCCAGGACAGCCGCCAGTCGTACGGGGCGGCGGAGCCGATCAACTCGACGGCGATCGCCAACTCCTCCGCCGCCGCGTCCCGTTCGCCCAGCTCCAGATAGGCGCGGCAGACGCGCAGCCGGATCTCGGCGGAGGGGCGGGGGAAGGCGTGCAGCTGCTCGATCAGCCGCCGGGGCCCGCTGTCGGTCGGGACGCCCAGCAGCGCCGCGCCGGGATCCGCCGCGTCCGGGAACGGCACCGGCAGCCCGAGCGGCACCCGCTCGGGCCGGGGCAGCCCGGACGCCAGCAGCGGGCGCGGCTCCTCGTCCAGCCAGCGCTCCAGGTCCGGGATCCGGCCCAGCGAGGAGTCCAGCAGCGCCGAGGTCGGTGCGAAGAGCGTGGACGGCTCCGGCTGCTCCCGGCTCAGCCGCAGCGAGTGGATCTCCCGCAGCACGCCCCACAACTGCTCGGACATCTCCGCGGCCGAACCGAACCGCCGCTCCGGGTCGGCCGCGGTGGCGCGGGCCAGCACCCGGCGGTAGGACTCGGCGCCCAGGCCCGGCGGCCGCTGGGCCGGCCGGGCGGCCTTGTCCGAGAGCTCCTCGAGCGTCCTGCCGACCCCGAAGAGGTCATGCCGCTCGGTGAGGGCGGAGGCGCCCCGGGCCAGCACCTCGGGGGCGGCGAACGCCTCGGTGATCACCGGCGGCCCGCCGTCCCGCTGGCCCAGCCGCCACACCGCGCCGAGGTCGATCACCTTGATCCGGTCCTCGTAGTGCATCACATTGCTCGGCTTGAGATCGCAGTACAGCAGCTTCTCGCCGTGCAGATAGCCCACCGCGCGCAGCACCAGACAGCCGTAGGCCAGGATGTGCTCGTACAGCCGCGGCCCGTCGTACGGCTTCACCGCGTCCGCGATGTGGTCCTTGATCTGGGCGAGGGTCATCCCGCCGACGAACTCCATCACGATGTAGCCCGTCAGCGCGCCGTCGTCGCGGGGATCGGGCTGGGTGACGTAGTTGATGATCCGGACGATGCCGGGGTGGTCGAGCATGGTCAGATAGCGGCGCTCCTCGACCGCCGTCCGCAGGGCCGCCTCGTCCTCGTTGTTGATCAGGCCCTTGATGGCCACGGGCTGGTCGTCCAGCTGGGTGTCCTCGGCGAGATAGACCCAGCCGAGCCCGCCGTACCCCACGCAGCCGACTACCCGGTACTGATCGCCCAGCAGATCTCCGGGGCTCAGCCGCGGGGTGAAGTCGAACGGGTGGCGGCAGCGCGGGCAGTAGCCCCGGGAGAGCGCGGACTGCCCGGCGTAGGGCGCGCCCACGATCTCGTCGCACCCCTCCCAGCCGCAGGTCTGGCCGCGCGATGGCGGATGCGGATCGTCCATCACCAGGTCGCGCAGCGAGGGCAGTTCGACGCGGGGCAGGTCCAGCAGGCCCTCGCCCGCCGGCCGCACCGTGAACTTCCGCGCCACATCGCGGCGGCGGGCCCGGGCCGTGGTCGCGGTGGACTCGGACGCCAGAACAGCCGTCCCGGCGGGCGGGGGAGCGGGATCCGGGGCGGCGGGCAGGGGTCTGCGGCCGCACTCCGAGCAGAACCCCCGGGCGTTGATCCGGCCCAGGCCCTCGCCGCGGCAGTCGGTGCGGCCGCAGACCGTCCCATCCGTCGGGTCCGTCATGGCGCCTCCCCCTCCGGCGGTGTGTGCACGGCGGCCACGAACCGGTCGACGGCGCGGCGGGCCTCCGGCAGATCGCAGGGCACCTCGGCCAGCAGCCGCACCGCGGCGCGGTGCAGCGGGATCAGCTCGGCCCGCTCGGATTCGGCCTTGGTCCCGAGCATCGCCGTGTACGACACCAGCTGCCACTTCAGCTCCTGGACCGCGGGCTGCTGGGCGTCGATCACCCGCAGCGTCTCCTCGGCCCGCTCGGCGACCGTCCGCACCGAGTGCTCGAACGCGGCCAGCTTGGCGACGATGCGGTGGGAGCGCAGCTCGGGGTCGGAGCGCAGCCGGGTCAGATTGATCCGCAGGGCCGTGGCGTCCTCGGCGTCCGATAAGGACGAGCGGCGCGCCCCGCGCTCGGCCGTCTCGTGCTCGCGGTCGGCGGCGAGCGCCACCCGCCCGGCGAGTTCGTCCAGCCAGGCGTCGATCCGGGCCGCTTCGGGGCGGAACAGCCGCTCGGCCAGCCGCAGTCCGCTCGATTGGGGGTCGCGGAAGACCAGCAGCAGCCGGCTGCCCCGGTCGGCGAGCAGCTTCATGAAGCCGACCAGCGCCTCCGGGTCGCGGGCGCGGTCCACGCCGACGGCCACGATGGTGAGCGGCACCGCGTTGGCCCGGACCCGGCTGAGCGGGGAGGTGTCGCCGGGCGAGCGCAGATCCATCCGGTCCGCGACCCGCAGCGCGACCTCGGTGTCGGTGCGCTTGGTGACGTCGATGGCCAGGTCCACGCTGCCCAGCGGCGGTACGGTGCCGTGCGGCGCGGCCGAGACCGCCTCGTCGGGGCCGCCGCCCGACAGCTCGCGGTCGGCGAGCGTGATGGCGCGGCTGAGCGCCTCGTACCGCGCGTGGTCGTCGTCCTCGATGACCACGGTCTCCACGTCCGTGATGCCCGGGCGCCCGGTCAGGGGCTCCCGGCGCAGCCATACGGCGAGCCGCTGGGCGAAGCCGATGTCCTGGACGCCGGTGGTCAGCGGGGAGACCAGCGGCCGGTCCACCCCGGGATCCCCGCGTACCCAGCGGTGGACCACCGGCAGATGGCGCACGATCGTCTCGACCGGGATCATGTAGGAGACGCTGAGGCGCTCGGCGGAGGGCACGTCGACCGGATCGTCGTACCGGCTGACGACCATGCCGATGACATGCCGCGTCGCCTCGTCCTCCACCCCGGCGCCGCTGAAGCCCTTACGGACCACATCCCGGGGCGACTTGGGGTCGAGGCCCACCCACTCCGCCCGGGGGCCGACCCGCCCGGCGGTCTTCGCGCGCAGATAGTGGCCGTTGTCGAGCCCCTTGGGGAAGCCGCCCATCCACACCGGCCGGCCGAGCACCGGCGGCAGCCGGTAGAGCGGCGCGGCGTGCTCGGCGGGCTGCGGCCGGCCCAGCCGCAGCAGTGCCACATCGCCGCATCCGTCGGAGCGCTGGGGCACCCAGCAGCCGTCGGCGACGCGCGCGGGGACGGGCCGGGCCTCGTGCACCTCGACCAGCTCGACCAGCACCTCGGTGGCGGGCACCGGGAGCCCGTCGTCGGGGATCACATGGGCGCACGTCAGCACCGTCTCGCTGCCCAGGAGGATTCCGGCGCCCAGGACGTCACCGGCCGAACTACGGATCCTCACCCGCCATGTGCCCCCGTTGGAGGTCGCATCGGCGGTAATGCCCATTTCCGCCCCCATGCGGCAAGAGCATACGCCCGAGAGGTACGGAAGTGACCCGTCCGTCCGATGGGTCACGGGAACGGGTGAGGGACGGGGCCCGGGGCCGGAGAGGGGCGGGGCCCGCGCCGGAGAGGGGCGTGCCGGGGCCGTACGGGGCGGGACGGCAGGCCCCGCGCGTCCGGTGCGCGGCGCCGCCGGTCCCGCGCGCCCGGCCAATCGGGTGACGTGGCGTTACCTCTCCTTGTGGCGGGCTACGTCGGATGGATTACTGAAAGTGTGCGGTGGAACCCCCGTCGTTTCTTTCGGCGCTGGGGGCGCCGCGTCCTCGCCGGAGCCGGGCGCCAGGCGTACCGCGAGGAGGACCGGGCGGGTGCCCCAAAGCCCGCGGTCGCGCGCCGGACTCCCGTGAGCGCGAGCGGGTCCAGCCCGCCCGGTCCCGTCCACGCCCCGCCCTCACCCAGGAGGCAATGCGCCATGCCCATCACACCCAATCAGGGGTCCAGCGCCGGCGGACAGACCGTCGTCATCACCGGCAGCAACCTCGGCGGTGCCACGGCCGTGCACTTCGGCAGCAAACTGGCCACCATCACCGCCAACAACGCCACCTCCGTGACGGTCACCACGCCGTCCGGCAGCGGGGTGGTGCCGGTGACCGTGACCACGCCCGGCGGTACCAGCAACCCGCTGAACTTCTACTACGTCGGCCCGCCCTTCAAGTCCTCGCTGAGCGACAGTTCGGGACCGCTCGCGGGCGGTAACGTCGTCACCATCAACGGCACCGGGCTGTCGACCGCGAGCGCCGTGCACTTCGGCGCCAACTCCGCGACGCCGACCGTCGTCTCCGACAGCCAGATCACCGTGGCCGTACCGGCCGGTGCCGCGGCAGGGGCGGTCGGGGTGACCGTCACCACCGCGGGCGGCAGCAACAACGGCTTCTCCTACACCTATGTGGCCACCCCGACGGTCTCCGGCTTCACGCCCGCCTCGGGCCCGCCCTCCGGCGGCACCTCGGTGACCATCAGCGGCACCAACCTGACCACCACCCAGTCGGTGACCTTCGGCGGCAACGCGGCGCCGTTCACCGTGATCAGCGACAGCAGCGTGTCGGCGGTCTCGCCGCCCACCGCGGACGGGGCGCCCGGCCCCGCCGACATCACGGTCACCACCCTGGCCGGCAACGCCACCGCCCCGACCCCGTTCCAGTACGTGGCCGGTCCGGGCATCTGATCACCGTGGGACGACCCGCCAGAAGGAGAACCCCCTTGAGTACCCCTCAAGCCACAGGTACAGGCACCGGTCCCTCGACGGCCATGGCGTCCCCTCCTGTGATCAGTTCCGTGAGCCCCGCCGCCGGTTCGCCCGGCGGCGGGACCCAGGTCACCCTGACCGGAAGCAACTTCACCCAGGCCACGGTGGTCCGCTTCGGCCCGAACCTCGCCTTGTCGTTCACCGTCGTCTCCGCCACGCAGATCACGGCGGTGGCGCCGCCGGGCAGTGGCGTGGTGCAGGTCACGGTGACGACGCCGGGTGGGACGAGCAATGGGGTGGCGTACAGCTATGTGGTGGCGCCGGTGCCCGTGCTGACGTCCGTCTTCCCGGGGCAGGGGCCGGTCGGTGGCGGCAATATGGTCACGTTGACGGGGAGTGGCTTCACGGGCGCGACGGCGGTGCGCTTCGGTTCGACCCCCGCCTCGTCGTTCACGGTGCTCTCCGCGACGCAGATCACGGCGGTGGCCCCGCCGGGCAGTGGCACGGTGCAGGTCACGGTGACCACGCCGGGTGGGACGAGCAATGGGGTGGCGTACAGCTATGTGGTGGCGCCGGTGCCCGTGCTCACCTCCGTCTCCCCGGGGCAGGGTCCGGTGGGTGGTGGGAACACGGTGACGCTCACCGGTAGCGGCCTTACGGGCGTCACGGCGGTCACCTTCGGCGCCACGCCCGCCTCGTCATTCACCGTGGGCTCGGCCACCCAGATCACCGCGGTCGCCCCGCCGGGGGCCGCCGGGCCGGTGCAGATCACCGTGACCGGGCCGGGCGGCACCAGCAACGGGGTCACGTACTTCTACGTCGGCGTCCCCACCCTCACTTCCGCCGCACCCGCCCAGGGCCCCACCCCCGGCGGTACGACCGTCACCCTCACCGGCACCAATCTCCTCGGCGCGACGGCGGTCAGGTTCGGGGCCGTCAACGCGACCTCCTTCACGGTGGTGTCGGCCACGCAGATCACGGCGGTGGCGCCGCCGGGCAGCGGCACCGTGCAGATCACCGTGGTGACGCCGGGCGGCACCAGCAACGGCGTCCCGTACACGTATGTCGCCACCCCCGTTCTCACCGGCCTGTCGCCGACCGTAGGGCCGCTCGACACCGGGACCACGGTCACGCTCTTCGGCAGCGGTCTCACCACGACCGGCTCGGTGCTCTTCGGCTCCACACCCGCCTCCTTCACCGTCGTCTCCGACACCTGGGTCACCGCCATCGCGCCGTCCGGGCCCGCCGGGCCGGTGAACGTGCGGGTCACCACGCCCGGCGGCAGCAGCAACAGCGTCGTCTACACCCGTGTGGGGCCGCCCGGGATCTAGGAGCCAGGAGGAGTTAGGAGCCAAGGCCCGGGGCCGCCGCGCCGGCGCGCAGTGGCCGGTCGGCGCACGGCCGGGACCACCACACGCCCTCGCCGTGCGTCAGCCGGGGCAGGACCCGTTCGAAACCGTGCACCCGGCGGACCGGGATCTCGCCCCGCAGCAGCCACCCCGTGGCACCGTCCACGCTCTCGCCGATGTCCGCCTCGGCGGCGGCGAGATGGGCGGTGACCGCGGCGAGCGTCGCGGCCGGAAGCTCCAGCTCGAAGGCGTGGTACGGCTCGTAGACCCGCCACCCCGCCCGCTCCAGGGCCTCCCCGAGCACCACCGGGGTGAGGTCGCGGAAGTCGGCCGCGGTGCTCAACGGACCGATGAACCCGGAGCGGACGAGGACGACCCGGCAGTCCGTCACCGAGCGCCCACGGGGGCCGTGGAACAGCGTCTCGTACACGGTCTCCTCGATCGCGTTGTGGAACGCCCGGGGCAGCGCGCCCAGTTCGGTCTCGTAGCCGAAGACCACCCCGGCACCGCGCTCGGCGGGCTCCACGCGCAGCCCGACGGTCGCCCAGGGCCCGGTGTGGCCGACCCGGGCGATCTCGCGGACCGCCTCGCCGACCCCCGAGGGGCGCTCGACCAGCACGGGACGGCTCGGTTCGAAGTCCGCCTCGATGCCGTAGTCCTGGACCAGCGTGGCCGCGATGATCTCCTTCTGCACCTCGCCGTACAGCAGCACCGAGGTGGCCCCGCCGGGCATCGCCCGCGCGTGGATCAGCGGGTCCTGGTCGGCCAGGTCGAGCAGCGCGGTGTGCAGCCGGGACGCGGCGGCGGCGCCGGGCTCGCGGGCGCGGACGAGGGTCTGGAGGCTGGGCGCGGCGAAGTGCCGCCGGTCCGACGCGACGTCGTGGACGGGCCCGAGCCGGTCGCCCACCCGGACCCCGGGCAGCCCCTTGATCCTCGCGATGTTCCCGGCGGTCAGCGGCCCCCGCGCGGCCCCCGGGTCTCCGATGACCTCCAGCGCGGTGATCTGCCCGGTGTGCTCGGTGAGGGCGCCGCCGGGCCCGCGGCGGTGCAGGGTCACCCGCTGCCGCAGCGCCACTTCACCGGAGAACAGCCGCAGATACGCCGTACGGCCACCACGGGCGCCTGCGCTGGCCTTGCCGCCCTTGCCGCCCTTGCCGCCCCTGCCGCCTCCTGTGGCGCCTGTGCCGCTTCCGCCGTCCCTGCCGCCTCCGCCGCTTCCGCCGCCTCCGCCGCGCTCGACGGCGAAGACCGTGCCGCGCGGCTCCGCGCCGCCCGGCGCGGGCGGCACCAGCCGCGCGACCCCCTCGACCAGCGCCCCGACGCCCTGGCCGCTGAGCGCCGAGCCGAAGAAGACCGGATGCACCAGCCCCTCCGCCGTACGGGCCGCGAGCGCCGCCGCCACCTCCTCGGCGGAGGGGAGCGGACCGTCCACGACCCGCGCGAGCAGCGCGTCATCGGTCTCGGCCAGCACCTCGGCCGCCTCGGCGCGCACGCCCGGATCGTCCAGGGAGCGCGGCCGGACGTGGGCGTTGCGCGTGCCCAGGTCCCGTACCGACGTCAGCGGGACGAGATGGGGCGCCAGGGCGCGCCGGATGTCGGCGAGCAGCCCCTCGTCGCGGGCGCCCGCCCGGTCGATCTTGTTGATGAAGAGCAGCACCGGGAGCCGCAGCCGCCGCAGCGTCTTCATCAGCACCCTGGTCTGCGCCTGGACGCCCTCGACGGCGGACAGCACGAGCACCGCGCCGTCGAGCACCCCGAGGGCGCGCTCGACCTCGGCGATGAAGTCGGAGTGGCCGGGGGTGTCGATCAGGTTGATCCGGGTGTCCCCGGCGGTGAGGGACGCGACCGCGGTCCGCACGGTGATACCGCGCTGCCGCTCGATCTCGCCGGTGTCGGTCTGGGTGTCCCCGGCGTCGACGCTGCCGAGCCGGTCGATCACCCCGGCGTCGTAGAGCAGCCGCTCGGTCAGGCTGGTCTTACCGGCGTCGACATGGGCGAGCACACCGATGTTGAGGGTCCGTGAGACCCGTGGAGAGCTGGGCATGGATGCTGAGGTCCTCGAAAACGGTCGTCCGGTGGGGGCGCTGAGTCGTTCCGAGGAATCGGCGCATCGGTTGCTCCTGCTCGTAGACGTTCGTAGACGTGCGTAGACGTCCGTGGACGTCCGTGGACGTCCGTGGACGTGAGGTCGCGGACATCCTGGACACGGAGGCGGTCGGAGGCAACCGATTTACGGGCGGACCGTCACGTGCCCGTCTCCGCACCCGTCCGTAGAAAGCGCTGTCACGCCTCTCGACAACGCCCGCCGCTGCCCCGACCCTTCGTAAGCGACGGGGGCCGGTGCGGCGGAGGGGACTGACGATGCGGCGCAGAACGCTTCTGGCGGCGGCGGGCACCACCGTGCTCGGCACCGCCCTTACGACGGGCACCGCCCGGGCCGACGAGACCATCGGCGTCGACCCCGGTACCGACCACGGGGCCTGGGAGGGCTGGGGGACCTCGCTCGCCTGGTGGGCCAATCTCTTCGGGCAGCGGGACGACTTCGCCGATCTCTTCTTCACCACCAAGTCGGTGGGCTACGGCGGCCGTTCGCTGCCCGGTCTCGGGCTGAACATCGCCCGTTACAACCTGGGCGGCTGCGCCTGGACCAGCGTGGGCGGCCAATCCATGGTGGCCTCGCCCAACATCCCCCGGTTCAAGCAGATCGAGGGCTACTGGCACGACTGGAACAGCGAGGACCCCGCCTCCGCGGCCTGGCACTGGAACGCCGACGCGGTCCAGCGGGCGGCGCTGGGCAAGGCCGTCCAGCGGGGCGCCGTCAGCGAGCTGTTCTCCAACTCGCCCATGTGGTGGATGTGTCTCAACCACAACCCGTCGGGCGCGGCGGACGGCGGCAACAACCTCCAGTCCTGGAACTACCGCCAGTTCGCGCTCTACCTCGCCACCACCGCCCGCTACGCCCAGGACCACTGGGGCGTCCGCTTCGCCACCGTCGAGGCGTTCAACGAGCCCTCGTCGGCGTGGTGGAAGGCGGACGGCACCCAGGAGGGCTGCCACATCGACGCGGCGGTCCAGCGGACCGTCCTCGGCCACCTCCGCACCGAGCTCGACGCGCGCGGGCTGACCGGCACCCGGATCTCGGCGTCGGACGAGACCTCTTACGACCTGGCCCGCACCACCTGGAGTTCGTTCGACACCGCCACCCGCGCGCTGGTCGACCAGGTCAACGTCCACGGCTACCAGGGCTCGGGCGGCCGCCGCGATCTGCTGTACGCGGATGTGCGCGCGGCGGGCAAGAAGCTGTGGAACTCCGAGACCGGCGACAAGGACGGCACCGGCCTCACCCTGGCCACCAACCTCTGCCTGGACTTCCGCTGGCTGCACCCCACCGCGTGGTGTTACTGGCAGGTCATGGACCCCAGCGCGGGCTGGGCGCTGATCCACTACGACCCGGCCACCGCCCAGCCCGGCGCCGTGCAGACCAAGTACTACGTGCTCGCGCAGTTCACCCGGCATATCCGCCCCGGGATGCGGATCCTGGAGACCGGCTCGGACCACGCGGTCGCCGCGTACGATCCGGGGGCGCGGCGGCTCGTGCTCGTCGCCGTCAACCCCGGCGCCGCGCAGACGCTGACCTTCGACCTGTCCCGCTTCGGCCAGGTCACCGGGGGCGCGGGCGGGCTGGTGCCGCGCTGGTCCACCCAGACCTCGGGCACCGGCGATCTGTACACCGCGCGCCAGGACACGGCGCTCGCCGGCAAGCGGCTGAGCGTTCCGTTCGCCGAGAAGTCGGTGCAGACGTTCCAGATCGACGGGGTGACCGAGTGAGCAGACGGTAGGGCGTAGGGCGTGGGCGTGCGGTTACGGGTAGGGGCGTGCGGTTACGCGGCGAGGTGGCGGAGGATCCGGCGCAGCTGCTCTTCCCACCGCTCCCGGAACTCCGCCGAGTCCGGCTCGATGCCGAAGATCTGGCGGACGGCGTGCGGCATCGTGGCCGGTGCGGAGACCACGGCGTAGCACATCAGCAGCACGGCGGCCGGGTCGAGGTCGTCCGCCAGCTCGCCCGCCGCCTGCCGGCGCCGCATGTCGGACAGGTCCTCGCGCGGCTCGTCCCCCGCCTCGCCGGTCAGCGCCTGCCAGATGGCCAGCCGGATGCCGCGGGGGTCGTCGAACGCCTCCCGGAGGTAGCGGACGACCAGCTCCTCGAAGGGGAGCGCGGGGTCGTTGAAGGTCGCCTCGTGCCGCAGCCACTCGCGGCCCAGCTCCCGGTAGAGGCCCTCCTTGCCGCCGAAGTAGTAGGTGATCAGCTGCTTGTTGAGGCCCGCACGGTCCGCGATGTCCTGGACGCGCGCCCCCGCGAACCCCTTCTCGGAGAACTCGTCCATGGCCGCCTCCAGCAGCAGCCGCCGGGAGCGCTCCGGGCACTGCTTGCGCTCCTCGGGGGTGGGGGCGCGGCGGGGCCTCTTGGGCGTCCCCTGCATGGTCGTCATCTCCTCTTCCTCTTCCTCGGCCCGGACAGGCTAGCCGGGGTACCCGCCATGCTCTCATCTAACTGTTTGACAACGTCATCCGTTTGGATGAACCTCGGTTACGTACGGGATCGCAGGACACACAAGGAGATCGATCATGTTCGTGGTGACCGGAGCCACCGGAAACGTCGGCAGCCATGTGGTGAAGCACCTGGCCGACGCGGGCGCCGAGGTGCTCGCGCTCACCCGCGACCCCGAGGCGGCCCGGCTGCCGGAGGGCGTGCGGGCGGCCCGCACTGATGAGCTGCCCCTGGACGGCGCCACGGCGCTGTTCCTCAACCCCGCGGTGGTCTGGCAGGTCGGCTCCGAGAAGATCCTGGAGCGGGCCAAGGAGAGCGGGGTGCGGCGGATCGTGATGCTCTCCTCGTCCTCCGTCCTGTCGGACCTCGATCCCCAGGAGAACCCGATCGGCGTCCGTCACCGCGCGCTGGAGGAGGAGGTCGAGCGTACGGGGCTGGAGTGGACGTTCGTCCGCCCGGGCGGCTTCGCCGCGAACGCGCTGCAGTGGGTGGACCAGATCAAGGCGGGGGACGTGGTGTACGGGCCGTACGCCGGGGCGCAGATGGCGCTCATCCACGAGGCCGACATGGGCGCGGTCTCCGCCCGTGCCCTGCTCACCGACGACCTCGTCGGCAAGACCCCCGAGCTGACCGGGCCGGAGTCGCTGAGCTTCGCCGACCAGGTGCGCGTCATCGGTGAGGTCATCGGGCGGCCGCTGCGGTACGAGGAGATCCCGCACGAGGCGGCGCGGGAGCGGATGTCCGGCGGGTTCGTCACACCCGAGATGGCGGACTCGCTGCTGCGGGTCTTCGCGGAGCTGGTGGACCGGCCGCAGGCGATCTCGCCGGAGGTGGAGCGCATTACGGGGCGGCCTGGGCGGACGTTCGCGGAGTGGGTGGAGGACCATGTGGCGGCTTTCCGCTGAGGCGCTGAGGCGCTGACCGCGCCGGGATGCGGCTGCGTGCCGGGGTGGGATCCGGCCGTGCACCCCGGCCGTGCATCGGGGCGGGGCCCCGGGATCCGGGCCCCCGGGGCCGGGTGGCCGAGCCCAGGGGCGAGGCGGTGCCCTCGCTCTCCGAGGCGGAGCGGCGATGGTCGGCTGACCGCGATCGCGCCACGGTCGCGCCTGCGGCGGGCTGTCCCAGGGGCGGGTCCTCGGAGTCGCGGTACGTGGGTCCGCGGCCTGGGGGTCGGGGTGTGGGGTCGCGGCCTGGGGCGGGCCACGTGGGGTCGCGGCCTGGGGCCCGCTCGCGGAGGAGGCCGTCCGGGCCGCTGTCGACGAGGCCGGCTACGAGCTCGTGGGCACGGCCTGATCCCCGGGCCACGGAGTACGGGGGGCCGCGGCCCGAGGGGGCCTCCTCGGGCGCCTGGATGGCGCGCGGAGCGTTCCGCGCTCACTGGCGCCAGGCCCGCCTCAGGAGGCGGTCCGCGTGCCGCGCTTCCCCGCCTGCTTCTTCGCGGTGGTCTTCTTGGCCGCCGTCTTCTTCGCCGCGGCCTTCTTCGTGCCCGTCTCCTTCTTCCCCGTGGCCTTCCCCGCGGCCTTCCCCGCAGGCGCCCCCTCCGCGGCCTTGGCGGCTCTCGCCGTCTTCGTCCCGCCTCTCTTCGCCGCCGTCTTCTTCTCCGCCGCGGGCGCCTTCTTCGCCGACGCGGCCTTCTTCGCCGGTGCCTTCTTGCGGCCGCGCAGCTCGTGGACCGTCGCCTCCGCCTCCTCCTCGCCCTCCTCGGCCTCGGCCTCGCCCTCCCCGGCCCCCTCGCCCCCGGCCCCCTCGCCCCCGGCCCCCTCGCCCCGGGCCTCCTTTGCGCTGCGTACGCTCTCCTTCAGCGCCGCCATCAGGTCGACCACCTGCGCGCCCGCGGGCCGCTCGCCGGGCTCGGCGGTGGGCGTGGCGCCGGACATCTTCGCCGCCACCAGCTCCTCCAGGGCCTCGTGGTACTCGTCGCGCAGATCGTTCAGATCCACCTCTCCCAGCGTCTCCATCAGGGTGTCGGCGAGGTCCAGTTCCGCCGGCTTCACGGTGACCTTCTCCTTGGGGGCCACCCCCGCGGGCTCGCGCACCTCGTCCGGCCAGAGCAGCCGGTGCAGCGCGATCGTGTCGCCCACGACGCGGAGCATTCCCAGCCGCTCGCGGCCGCGGTGGGCGTATTTGGCGATGGCGACCTTCTCGCTGCGCTTGAGCGCCTCGCGCAGCAAGGTGTACGGCTTGGCCCCGGCGGCGCCGCTGGTGCCCAGGTAGTAGGCGTCGCCCATCTGGAGCGGATCGATCTCGGAGGCGGAGATGAACGCCTCGATCTCCAGGGTGTGGGTGGTCGGCAGCGGAAGCGCCGCCAGGTCCTCCTCGGTGATCGGGACCAGCGCGCCGTCCGCGTCCTCGTACGCCCGCCCGATCTCGCTCGACTCGACCGGCTTGTCCTCGAGCTCGCAGACCTTGCGGTAGCGGATGCGGCCGCTGTCGCGGGTGTGGATCTGCCGGAACGAGATCGAGTGGTCCTCGGTGGCCGGATAGATCTTGATCGGAATGCTCACCAGCCCGAAGGAAATGTTCCCATTCCAGATAGATCGCATGCTTGATCCCTTTCGTGAGATTCTTATCGTATGTCCCCGATCGCGGAGGTGGAGGGGCGGCGGATCACGCTCAGGAACCTCGACAAGGTCATCCATCCGGCCACCGGCACCACCAAGGGCGAGCTGCTGCACTACCTGGCGTCGATCGCGGACGCGCTCATCGGCCATCTGCGCGGGCGGCCGCTGGCGTTCCTGCGCTACCCGGACGGCCCCGACGGCCAGAAGTTCTTCACCAAGAACCCGCCTCCGGGCACGCCTTCCTGGGTGACGACGGCCGAGGTCACCCGCCATAAGGGGGAGACCGCGCGGCAGGTGGTGATCCAGGACCTGCCCTCGCTGATGTGGTCGGCCAACCTCGTGGTGGAGCTCCACACCCCGATGTGGCGGATCGACCAGGGCGTGGGCATCGCCGACCGGCTCGTCTTCGACCTCGACCCCGGGCCGCCCGCCACGATCGTGGACTGCCGCGTCGTCGCCGTATGGCTGCGCGAGCGACTGGCCGACGACGGCCTTACGGCGTACGCGAAGACCAGTGGCTCCAAGGGGCTGCATCTGCTGGTGCCGGTGGAGCCGACCCCCTCCCGGCAGACCACCGCCTACGCCAGACGGCTGGCCCTGGAGGCCGCGAACGCCCTGCCGGACCTGGTCATCCGCAAGATGACCCGCTCGCTGCGGCCGGGGAAGGTGTACGTGGACTTCAGCCAGAACGCGGCCGCGAAGACCACCGCCGCCCCCTACACCCCCCGCGCCGTCCCCGAACCGGCCGTCTCCGCGCCCGTCACCTGGGAGGAGGTCGAGGCGTGCGGCGACCCGGCGGCGCTGTCCTTCCTGATCGACGACATCCCCGCGCGGCTCGACCGCCACGGGGATCTGCTCGCCCCGCTGCTGGACCCGGCGGAGGCGCGCCCGCTGCCGAGGGGCGCGGACGCCGGGGAAAGCAATAGCGGCGCCGACGTCGAGAGCGGTGGCGGCGCCGACGTCGAGGAGGGCGAGGACAACGGCCGAGACGACGACGAGAGCGCGGCCGGCCGATGACGCCGTCCTCCCCTGAGCCGCCCCTTCAGCCGCCCGTTGAGGTGGCCCTGGCCCGCGTCGTCCCGATCCTGCCCACCGCCCCGCCCGGCCGGCGGCTGGCCTACGAGCCCAAGTTCGACGGCCATCGGCTGCTGATCTTCCGGCTGGGGGACACCGTAAGGATGCAGGCGCGCTCCGGCCGCATCGTCACCCGCGCCTTCCCCGACCTGGCGGCAGCCGCGCGGCCGCTGCCGCCCGGCACGGTCCTCGACGGCGAGGTGGTGGTGTGGGCGGGCGGCCGTACGGACTTCGCCGCCGTCCAGAAGCGCGCCTTCGCCGCGTCCGAGTCCCGGGCGGGGCGGCTCGCCCGGGAACTGCCCGCCTCCTACGCCGCCTTCGACCTGCTCGCGATGGGCGCGGAGGATCTGCGGCCGCTGCCGTACGAACAGCGCCGCGCCCGGCTGATGGCGCTCCTCGAACCGCTCGGCCCACCGCTCCAGGCCGTGCCGATGACGACCGATCCGGAGCTCGCCGCCACCTGGTACGAGTCGCTTCTGGAGATCGGTATCGAGGGCCTGGTCATCAAGGAGCTGGACCAGCCCTACCGGCCGGGCCGCCACTGGCGGAAGGTGCGCCATTCGGAGACCCGGGACGCCGTCGTCGTCGGCGTCGTCGGCCCCCGGCTCCGCCCGCGCGCCCTCGCGCTGGTGCTCCCCGGCGACGACGTGCCGTTGATCTCCGCCCCGCTCTCCACGGCCGTCCGCGCCCAGCTCGGCACGGCCCTGCGCGACCTGTCCGACCCCCAGCCCCCGCCCGCCGAACTCCCCACCGCTCTGGACCGAGTCGGCGCCGAGATCGCCTACCGCCCCATCGCCCCGGACCTGACCGTCGAGGTCCGCCAGGAAGGCACGGTCCGCCACGCGGCGACGAGGGTCATGCGCCTCCGTATCCCCGACTGATCACCTTGTCCCCGACTGATCACCTTCGGCCGACCCCGTGCCCTGTGCGCCCCGGCCGTGCGACGATGCGCGGATGCGGGTGACGGTCGTGGGCAGCGGTGACGCGTTCGGCTCGGGCGGGCGGTTCCAGACGTGCCTGGCGGTGGCCCCCGACCCGGCCGAGCCGCCCCACGTCCTGGTGGACTGCGGAGCGACCAGCCTGACGGCCATGCGCCAGCAGGGGATCGAGACCAACGACATCGACACGGCCCTGGTCACCCATCTGCACGGTGATCACTTCGGCGGTCTGCCGTTCCTCGTCCTCGACGGGCAGTTCCGGCGCCGCACCCGTGATCTGACCGTGGTCGGCCCGCCCGGGACCGGTGACCGGCTGACGCGGGCTATGGAGGCGCTGTTCCCCGGCTCGAGCGAGGTGCGACGGCGCTTCGACGTCCACGTCGTGGAGCACGCCGACCGGTGCCCCAGGGAACTGGGGCCCCTGCGGGCGACCCCCTTCGAGGTACGGCACGCCTCCGGTGCTCCCGCCTACGCGCTACGGGTGGAGGGGCCGAGCGGGGCGATGGCCTACTCGGGCGACACCGAGTGGACCGATGCCCTGCTCGACGCGGCGGACGGCGTCGGGCTGTTCCTGTGCGAGGGCTACAGCCCGCGCCCCATCCGCTGGCATCTCGACCTCGACACGCTCGCGCGCCACCGTGACCGTTTCACCTGCCGACGGCTGCTGCTCACCCACCTGTCCCCGGCGGCGCTGGCCGAGGACCTGGGCGGCTGGGACGTCGCCCACGACGGGCTGCGCCTCGAGCTGTGACCGCCGCGGCCCCGGCCGGAGTCGGCGGGGAACGCCGGGAGTCGGGCGGAGACGCCGGGAGCGGGCCGGGAGTCGGCCGGGGACGCCGGGAGCGGGCCGGGAACGCCGGGAGTCGGCAGGGACCCCCGGATCCCGCCGCTCCTACGGCCCCCCGGATCCCGCCGCTCCTACGGACCCGGCGGGCCCGCCGGGTCCGGGGGCCCGGTCACCACCGCCGTCACCCTGCTGCCCGGAGCCAGTTCACCCCGCTCCACCAGCCCGTACACGCCCCACAGCAGCTTCGCCACATACCGCCGCTCCAGCCGGACCCCGTGCCGCTCCTCGAACCCGGCCGCGAACGCCTCCAGCTCCGCCGGGACCCGTCCGTAGCCGCCGCCGTGGTAGCCATGCTCGATCCGCCAGGTGCTGAACGCCCGCCCCCACCCCCGCTCGTGCAGCCGCGCGACCTCGCCCTCCAGGTAGCCCTCCGCCCCCTTCAGGACGGCGAACCCCACCGCCCGCGCACCAGCCGGGAGCCCGGCCGCGATCCCGGCCAGCGTGCCGCCCGTGCCCACCGCGCAGCACACCACGTCGCCCGGCCCCAGGTCGGGCAGCTCCGCGACGAGCTCCGCCGCCCCGCGCGCCGCCAGGACGTTCGTACCGCCCTCCGGGAGCACGTAGGCGCGCCCCCAGCGCTCCTCCAGTGCCCGCAGGGTGCCGGGGTCGTTCTCGCCCAGGCCGCGCAGCGTCTCGCGGTAGGCGGAGCGGGTGACGAAGGCCAGCTCCATGCCGTGTGCCTCGGCCCGCGCCAGCGACCAGTTGCGCGGCGCGTCGGCCAGCTCGTCGCCCCGGACGACCCCGACCGTCGACAGCCCGTACGCGGCTCCCGCCGCCGCCACCGCGCGGATGTGGTGGGAGTACGCCCCGCCGAAGGTGAGCAGCCGGGTGTGGCCGCCTTCGACGGCCGCGCGCAGATTCGGGGTCAGCTTGCGCCACTTGTTGCCCGGCACCAGCGGGTGGATGAGATCGTCCCGCTTCAGCCGCAGCTCCACGCCCCGGTCGGCGAGCCATGGGTCGGCCGCGTCCCGTACGGGGGACGGCAGCCGGGGCCGTATCGGGCCGGTGGTGTCTGGCGGGCGTCTCACCTGTCCATTCTCCTCGCTGTCCCTCTCTCCTCGCTGTCCCTCGTTCACCGAGCCGTGCCGCCAGTGAGCCGGGCGGACCACCGGCCGCCGGTGAGTGTTCGTCCCCAGGGCGTCACAGCTCCACGATGACAGCGCCCAGATGGCGTCCTTCGGTCAGCTCGCGGAGCGCCTGGGGCGCCTGCTCGATGCCGCGCAGCCGGGCGTGCGGGAAGGAGAGGGTGCCCGTGCGCAGGCCCTCGGCGAAGCGGCGGTTCCACTGGGGGATCAGGTCCAGGTGGCTGTAGAGGGCGATACCCCGCAGGGTGATGTTGCGGGAGAGCAGCGAGAGCGTGTCGATCTCGGTCTTGGCGGCTTTCGTGGGGTCCGTGGCGAGCTGACTGGCCAGCGCGCCCACGATGGCGATCCGGGCGCCCGCGTTGGCGACGGCGATGGCCGCCGTCAGCTGCTCGCCGCCCACATTGTCGAAGACCGCGTCGACGCCGTCCGGGGCGGCCTCGCGCAGCTGGTCCTTGACGGGGCCCGCGCCGCGGATGACCACCGCGTCATAGCCCAGTTCGCCGATCAGCCGGTCGGCCTTCGCCCGCGAGCCGGTGCTGCCGATGACCCGGGCCGCGCCGAACTGCCGAGCGATCTGGCCCGCCAGGGAGCCCACGCCACCGGCCGCCCCCGTGACGAACACCGTGTCGCCGGACCGCACTTCGGCGCCGCGCTCGATGCCCATGAGGGCGGTGGGGCCCTGGGAGAGATAGGCGGCCGGGTCGGGCATCAGGCCCGGTTCGAGGCGGTGCGCCTGCTCCGCGTCGAGCAGTGCGTACTCGCGCCAGCCGAGCCGGTGTTCCACCAGGTCGCCGGGGGTGAGCTGGGTGCCGGGAGCGGCTACGACCTCGCCGATCGCCGGTCCGCCCAGCGGTGCCCCGAGCTCGAAGGAGTCCATCGGCACGTCGGTGTTCTCGTCCATCAGCGTGCGCATCACGGCGGCGACGCTCATATGGGTGTTGCGTACGAGGACCTGGCCCGGTTCCGGCTCGGGGACCGGCACCTCCGCGATCTCGAAGAGGTCATCCTCGACCGGTCCCTCGGGACGGGCCGCCAGCCGGACTTCGCGGTACGTGTGGTGCGTCATGGACCCAACCAAACGTGCGGCATGCGGCAAGGTCAACCGGACCCGACGCGTCGGGGAATGTTGACGCGTCGGGAATCTCCGACGTAATCTCCGGGCCGTGCCCACAGACGTCTTCAGCGCGCTCGCCAACCCCGTGCGCCGCAAGCTGCTCGACTGCCTCCGGAACGGCCCCCGCGCCGTCAACGACCTCGCGGGCGAGTTCGAGCTGAGCAGACCGGCGATCTCGGAACATCTCCAGGTGCTCCGGCAGGCCCGGCTCGTACGGGAGGAGCCCCGGGGGCGGCAGCGGTACTACCACCTGGAGCCGGATCCGCTCGCCGAGGTGCACCAGTGGCTGCACCCCTTCGAGCACTACTGGCGCGCCCGGCTCCGCGCGCTGCGCGATGTCCTCGACGAGGAGAACCCATGACCGAGCCCGATGCCATCCACCGCGACCAGTTCCTGCCCCATCCTCCGGCCGTCGTGTGGAAGGCCCTCACCGATCCGCGGCTCCACGCGCGGTGGTGGGCCGCGGGCGATGTGCGGGCGGAGGTCGGCCACCGCTTCACGCTCGACATGGGGTCCTGGGGGGAGCAGCCCTGTGAGGTGATCGCCGTCGAGCCGGAGCGGCTGCTGAGCTACCGCTTCGCCGAGACCACCCTCGACACCACGATCACCTGGCGCCTCGAACCGGAGGGCGCCGGCACCCGGCTCTTCCTCGAGCACGCCGGGTTCGACCTCGACTCCCCGCTGGGCAGGAAGGCGCTGGACGGCATGGGCCGCGGCTGGCCCTCGGTCCTCGAGCGCCTCGCGACGGTCCTCGCCGAACCGGAACCGGAGAGCCCGGCGGGCTGATCGACAAGCCTTATGAGAAGCGCGCTATCGCCGTCATCGTCGGCCGCAGGTTCCGTACCGCGGGCAGCCGCCGCATCAGCGGCGCCAGCGCCCCGTAGGAGAAGCCCCGCCCGCGCGGCGGCGGCACCTCGCGCACGTCCGTGATCGCCGGATGGGCCGTCCGCACCTTCGGCAGCTCACCCGCGTCCATGCCCCACGGCATGGGCGGCGCTTGATAGCCCCGCGCGGTGCGCATCTCGCCGCGCATCGTGCGGGCGCTGAACCACCGCGGCACCGCGTCGAAGACCAGCGCCCCGCCCCGGAACCGCTCGGCGCACCCCGCGATCAGGTCCTTCACCTCGGTCGGCCGCAGATACATCAGCAGCCCCTGCGCGGTGATCAGCACCCCGCGCGCCGGATCGACCTCGTCCCGCCAGGACAGGTCGAGCGCCGAGCGGGCGAGGGTGCGCCGCCGCTCCTCGTCCGGCAGCAGCGCCCGCCGCACCTCGGCGGTCTCCGGCAGCTCCACGCACAGCCAGCGCGCCCGCCCGTTGTCCACCCGCCAGAACTGCGTCTCCAGACCCTCGGCGAGCGTGACGACCGTGCCGTCGGGATGTTCGTCGAGGAAGGCCCGTACGGCGGTGTCGAAGGTGCGGACGCGCAGCGCGTGGCCCTGCGCCAGCAGCGGGCTTGGCGTCCCGAAGGTCTCCTCGAAGGGGTAGTCGACGCGATCGACCAGCTCCACGGCCTTGGGGTCGTCCAGCACGGTCCGCGCCCGGCGGGCCTCGGCGGCCCGCATATAGAGGTTCCACAGCAGGGTCTCGGGCACCTCGCTCAGCTCGACGCGCAGGCCGCCCTCGCCGTCCCTCGTGCCGTTCCCGTCCCCGTCCCTGTTCATCGCCTCCATCGCCTCCACCGCCATTCAACCTCACCCGATCCCCCATCCGGAACGGCGAACGCCCCGGCCCCCGGACGAATCCGGGGCCGGGGCGTTCAGGCGGTACGGCGGTCCTTCAACCCGCCTCGGCCGGAACCGGGCCGATCGCCCGGCCCGCCCACTCGGGGGCCTTCTCGAGCAGATCCGCCAGCCGCTCCTTCACCTCGTCGGGGAACGGGGCCGAGCGGCTCTCCTTCTGGTCGATGTGGAGCGCCAGCAGCTCGGTCGTGGCCACGGGCGCGCCGTCCGGCTCGCCCACGTGCATCTCGTGGGTGAACCGGACCTTCTTCTCGTCCACGCCGATGACGCGCGTACGGATGGTGAGTTCGGCGCCCTCCTCGACCTCGCTCAGATACCGGATGTGCGACTCCACGGTGTAGAGGGAGCAGCCGGTCTTGGCGCGGTAGGCGGAGTCGAGTCCGGTCTCCACCATCATCTCGTCGGTGCTGTGGCCGAAGACGAGGACGTAGAACGCCTCGCTCATATGGCCGTTGTAGTCGATCCACTCGGGACGTACGGTCTGCCGGTAGTCGGGGAGCGTGCTGCTCACTTCTGATCTCCCGTGGTGCTGGGGGTATGTGCGATGCCGTCCGTCCCCTCGGTGCGCTGCCGCGGCAGTCGGCCAGTCGCCCGCAGGACGTCGATGACGCCCTGGTCCCGCTCCGCGACGAGCTGCGCGATGGTACGGCTGCCCGCCGCCTCGTCACAGCCGTCGACCATGGCCGCACGCAGCGTGTCGTCCAGCTCAGGCGCCTCGAGACGGGTCCACGGAGACTTCAACGAGGGTCCGAAGTGGTCGAGCATATGTCCCATGCCTCCGTCGCCGCCCGCCAGGGCGAACGTGAGGCAGGGACCCATGAACGCCCACCTCAGCCCGGGCCCCTCGGTGATCGAGTCGTCGATCTCCTTCACCGTGGCCTCACCGTTGGCGACCATGTGCAGCGCCTCGCGCCACAGCGCCTCCTGGAGCCGGTTGGCGATGAAGCCGGGCAGCTCGCGCTCCATGGTGATCACGGACTTGCCCGCCACCTCGTAGAAGCGCGAGGCCCACTCGACCGCCGCGGCGTCGGTCCGCTCCCCGCCGACGACCTCGACCAGCGGAATGAGATACGGCGGGTTGAAGGGGTGGCCGACGACGAGGCGGCCGGGGTCGGCGGCCTCGGTCTGCATATCGGTCATCGGATAGCCGGAGGTGGAGGAGGCGATGACGACGCCGGGCGGGGCCGCCGCGTCCAGCTGGGCCAGCAGCGACCGCTTGAGCTCCAGCTTCTCGGGGGCGCTCTCCTGGACGAACTGCGCCTCGGCCACGGCCTCCTCGGCGGTCGCGGTGACGGTCAGCCGGTCGGGGGAGGCGCCGTCGGCGAGGCCGATCTGCTCCAGGGCGGGCCAGGCGGCCGCCACCAGGCGGCGCAGCTTCTCCTCGGCGTCGGGGGCCGGGTCCCAGGCGGTGACGTCATAGCCGCGCGCCAGGAAGTGGGCGACCCAGCCGCCGCCGATGACTCCGGCGCCGACGCAGGCGACGCGGCGTACCTCTTCGGGGGTGCGGGGGGATGAGGGCATGGCGGTCCTAAGGGTGTGAGGGGGGAGAGGAGGAAGGGAGGGGAACCGGTGGGGGATTACGCGCGGGGCTTGAGGCCCAGCCGCTGCCGCGCCTCGTCCGGCGTGGCGACCTTCGCGCCCAGCAGCTCCGTGATCTGGACCGCGCGCTCGACGAGCTGGCCGTTGGTGGCCTTGACGCCCCGGCTGAGGTAGAGGTTGTCCTCAAGACCGACCCGTACGTTCCCGCCGAGCAGGATGGACTGCGCCACCCACGGCATCTGCGTCCGGCCCAGCGCGAAGCTGGCCCACTGGGCGCCCTCGGGCAGCATGTTGACCATCGCCTGGAGCACGCCCGGATCGGCCGGGGCGCCCCACGGGATGCCCATGCACAGCTGGAAGACGGTCGGGTCGTCCAGCAGCCCCTCGGCCAGCAGCTGCTTGGCGAACCACAGCTGCCCGGTGTCGAAGATCTCCAGCTCGGGGCGTACGCCCAGCTCCTGGATGCGCTTGGCGCCGGTGCGCAGCATGTCGGGGGTGGAGACGTAGAGGTTGCTGCCGTCGCCGAAGTTGAGCGAGCCGCAGTCCAGGGTGCAGATGTCGGGGAGCAGGTCCTCGACGTGGGGGAGCCGGTCCAGGCCGCTGACCAGGTCGGTGCCGGGGAGGTGGGTGAGCGGGTTCTCCGGGTCGATGACCAGGTCGCCGCCCATGCCCGCGGTGAGGTTGATGACGACGTCGGTGCCGGTCTCCTTGACCCGCTCCACGACCTCGCGGTAGAGCCGCGGATCGCGGGCGGGGGCGCCGGTCTCGGGGTCGCGTACGTGGATGTGGACCACGGCCGCCCCGGCCTCCGCGGCCTCGACGGCGGAGCGGGCTATCTGCTCGGGGGTGACGGGGACATGGGGGCTGCGGCCCACGGTGTCACCGGCGCCGGTGAGGGCACAGGTGATGATGACGCTGTCGTTCATGGGCATGGGCTTTACTCCCTCTCTCGCGGTGCGCCGCACTCTGGCGGTGCTTCAGCTACGGTCCTGGCTGGTCGGCGGTCGGCCCGGCCGCATCGGGGCCGGATCGGCGTGCGGTCAATTCGGTGTCCACGTACGCGTTGCAGGCGAGCTCCATGGCCTCGGCACTGGTACCGCCCGCGCCGGGCCCGGAGGCCAGCACCTGAATGGCGAGTCCGTCGATCAGCGCGGTCAGGCGCAGCGCGCTGAACTCCGGGTCGACGGCGCGGAAGACCCCCTGCGCGATGCCGCGCCGGATCACCTCGGCCACGGTCTGCCGCCACTGCCGGTAGAAGTCGGCGTGCAGCCGCCCGATGGCCGTGGACCGCGCGGCCTCGGCCCACAGGTCCATCCACACCAGCCACTGCTGCCGCTGCCGCTCGGTGTACGGCGCCTGGAGCGCGATCAGCTGCCGCAGCTCCTCGCGCGCGTCGTCGGCCTCGGCGATCCGGGCGGCGCGGCGCGCGGTGTCCTCGTCCATGCACCAGCGCACGGCGGCCTCGAGCAGCTCGGCGCGGCCCGGGAAGTGGTAGTGGATGGTGGCGGTGCTGGTGTCGCAGGCGGCGGCGATGTCGGCGACGCGTACGGCGTGGAAGCCGCGCTCGGCGATGAGCCGCACCGTCTCCCGCACGATCTGCAGCGGCCGCCCGCTGCCGGGGGGCGCGGCGAGGGCGGCCGGCCGCGGCGCCCCGGCGGCCCCGCCGGCCGCACCGCCGTCCGCTCCTCCGCCGTCCGCTCCGTCGGCTCCGCCGTCCGCTCCGTCGGCCGTCGTGGTGCCCAGCAGCCATCCGGCGTCCACGTTCCCGGCGTCGGCGATCCGCGCCAGCTCGGCCACGGTGAAGCGCCGGCTCCCGCTGAGCGAACGCGAGAGCTTGGACGGGTCCATCACGACCCGCCGGGCGAATTCGCGCTGGGTACAACCGGCCTCGCCGATCACCTGACGTACGCGTTCCGCCACGTCGAACTGTTGCCGCATGGCCGACACCGTACGGATGCGTTGAGATAAGCGCAATGAATGCGACGACGAGATGCCCGCTTCATCCATGAATCAAGGGGAATGTCA
Organism: Streptomyces sp. 5-10; assembly: GCF_014712245.1. Classification (NCBI taxonomy): domain Bacteria; kingdom Bacillati; phylum Actinomycetota; class Actinomycetes; order Kitasatosporales; family Streptomycetaceae; genus Streptomyces; species Streptomyces sp. 5-10. The sequence continues at coordinate 311,370 of NZ_JACVYG010000004.1, read as the reverse complement.
CCCGGAAATTGCGATGCGGACTGACTGATGCATCAGTTGCGCTCGATGATGTTCGAACACTTCCGACTATGCTCACCGGGCGTGAGAACAGGAGAGATCGGGTGACATCGGGTGGGGACGACGTACGGCTTATCGGCGGCCGCTACCAGCTGGGCAACCGGCTCGGACGAGGCGGCATGGGCACGGTCTGGCGCGCGTACGACCAGATGCTGGCGCGCGAGGTCGCTGCCAAGGAGCTGAACGTCGCGAGCGACGACCGCGAGTACCACCGGCGGCTGCGCCGGGCGCTGAGAGAGGCACGTACCGTCGCCCGGGTGCACCACCCGCATGTGGTGGGCGTCCATGACCTGGTCGAACACGACGACCGGCTGTGGATCGTGATGGAGCTGATCGACGGCCCCTCCCTGGCCCGCCGGATCGCGGACGACGGCCCCCTCACGCCCCGCCACACCGCCGCCCTCGGGCTGCAACTGCTCGGCGCGCTGGAGGCCGTGCACGCCGCCGGGGCGCTGCACCGCGACGTCAAGCCCGCCAACATCCTGCTGCGCCGGGACGGCGGCGCCGTCCTCACCGACTTCGGCATCGCCGCCCTGGAGGACGACGAGTCGCTCACCACCACCGGCGAACTCCTCGGCTCCATCGGCTACATGGCGCCCGAGCGGCTGACCGCGGAGGAGGTCGGCCCGCCGTCGGACCTGTGGTCGCTGGGCGCGACCCTGTCCGCGGTCGCCTCCGGCGTACCGCCCTTCCAGCGCCCCACGGGGGCCGCCGCGCTGCACGCGGTCACCTTCGCGGATCCGGTCATCCCGGAACGGGTCGGCCCGCTGCGGCCCATCGTCGAGGCCCTGCTGAACAAGTCCCCGGGCCTACGCCCGTCCGCGGCCACGGTCGGGGCAGCGCTGCGCCGCGTGGCGGACGGCGCGGAAGACCCGGGCCCCCTGCCCCCGGCGGGCGCCCCGGGCGACTCCCCGGAGCCCCCTGCGGCCACCCCCGCGAACGTGGCGGACACCCCGACGCTGACCGCGACCCCCACGGTGACCGCACCCCACACCCTCACCGAACCCCCGACACCGACCACGCCCCACACCCCCACCGGATCCCCGGCCCTCGCCGGATCGCCCACCCTCGCCGGGACCCCCACCCTGGACCGGGAACCGACCGTCATCGACCAGGCGGCCGGATCGCGGCCCCCTCGACCCCGCGGCCGCGGCCGGGCCCGGACCTGGTGGTGGACGGCGGGCGCGGCGCTCGCCGTGTCGGCGCTGGCCACCGGGCTCTTCTTCGCCTTCGGACCCCCGTCCGACGGCGACGGCGACGACGACGCGGCGCAGCCTCCCGCCACCACCACCAGGAAGGTGACCGTGGACGCGGCCCGCGGCTGGCAGTCCGCGACGAGCACCCCGGTCCGGAAGGGCGACAAGGTGACGGTCCGCTACACCTCCGGCACCTGGACCGTGGACTCCGCCAACCTGCCCCTCGTCGGCCCGGTCGGCCACACCGCCGCCGACGACGAATCCCTCCGCTTCGCGCAGGACTGCAAGGTGAACCCCGACGTCCCCTTCGGCACCCTGCTGGGCCGCTACCCCGGAAACCCCGGCAACCCCCACGCCGTTGGCCGCGCCTGGCACTTCCAGGCCACCCGCCCGGGCACCCTGCAACTCCGCGTCAACGACCGCGAGGGCTGCCTCGACGACAACAAGGGCGCCCTCACCGTCACCGTGCGGATCACCCACTGAATCACCCACCGCATCACCCGCTGACCGGGCGATGCGGCGCGCCCGAGCACCCGGTTCCGCGAAAAACACGGGCCCCACGCCCATCGGGGTGGGCCGTATGCGTTACGCCGGAAGCGCATTCAGCCAGTCGACCAGCAGTCGATTGACCTCCTCCGGGCGCTCCTGCTGGATCCAGTGGCCGCAGTCCTCGAGGATGTGCGAGCCGACGAGCCCGGGCAGCGTGCTCGGGTACGCCTTGATCGCGTCGCCCATCCAGGCGGTCGAGGCGTCCAGGGCGCCGCCGACGAACAGCGACGGCTGGGTGATGGGCGCGCCGTCGTACTCGGCCAGGTCCTCCCAGTCCCGGTCCATGTTGCGGTAGCGGTTCAACCCTCCGCTCAGCCCGGTCCGCTCGAACTCACCGGCGTAGACATCGAGGTCCCCCTCGCTCAGCCAGGCGGGCAGCCGCCCGGCGGGGAACCGCTCGCGCAGCGTCCCGCCGCGCGTGACGAAGTGCGGGTCGGGCAGGTCGGGCCCGGGCATGGTGTCGGCGGACAGCGCCGCGTAGATCCCCGCCAGCCAGCCGCGGACCTCCGGCTCGATCTCCGCCTCGGCCCGGCCCGGCTCCTGGAAGTAGGAGACGTAGAACTCCTCGTCCCCGCCCATCCCGGCGAAGACCTCGGAGGGCCTGGGGCCGCCGCGCGGGGTGTACGGCACGCTCAGCAGCCCGACCGCCCGGAACACCTCCGGGCGCAGCAGGGCGGAATGGGCGGCGATGGACGAGCCCCAGTCGTGCCCGATCACCACGGCGGACTCCTCGCCCAGCGCCTCCACCACGGCGACGTTGTCCGCCACCAGCTCCCGCATCCGGTACGCGTCCACCGCCCCGGGCCGGGACGAGCGGCCGTATCCGCGGACGTCGACGGCGGCCACCCGATACCCGGCCGCGGCCAGCGCGGGCAGCTGGTGGCGCCACGAGTACCAGGACTCCGGAAAGCCGTGGACGAGCAGCACCAGCGGGCCGGTGCCCTGCTCCACGAGGTGGATCCGCCCGGCGGGTGAGGGCACCAGACGGTGGGTGAGGTCGGTCGTGGGCGGCGTCTGCGGCATGGTTCCCTCCCGGGGCGTGCTGGGCGTTCTCTGTGGCGGCCGATGGGTCCGAGCCTGCCGCGCGGCGGGGATCCGGACCACACCTGTTGCCGGTTCGGCAAACCGCTCCGGCCGCTCGCCGACGCACCAGATGTGCGGATTCGTGACGTTACGTCCAGAATTGATCGCACGGTGAGTCTTCTCGTGGAGGTGAGGGCCGTGGCGACCTACATCACGCTGCTGAACTGGACCGAGCAGGGAGTGCGGGCCTACAAGGACACCACGCAGCGCACCGAGGACTTCGCCACGGCGCTGAGCAAGCTCGGAGCGCGGCTCGTGGACATCTACTGGACGGACGGGCCGTACGACCTCGTCTGCATCGTCGAGGCCCCGGACGACGAAACCGCGACCGCGGCGTCGCTGCAGCTCAGCGCGTTGGGCAATGTCCGCACCACGACCCTGCGGGCCTTCGGCCGGGAGGGTATGGACCGCATCATCGCCAAGGTCGCCGGCTGAGGCGGTGCGTCGGCGTGTCCTTGCCGGCGCCGAGGTCGGTGGAGGCGAAGTAGCAGGTCCGGTCGGTGGTGTTGTCGTAGGTGACGATCGCCGTGTTCGGCCGGTGGCCCGACCCGGACAAGCCGGGTCGGGCCACCGAACCAACAACAACCTGGTGCTACTTCGTGGCGGGCCCGGACAGCTCCTTGCCGAAGGCGGCGTCGGTCGCCGGGGAGCCGAGATCGCCCGGTCCGATGAGGGCGGAGCCCTCGGCGGTGAGCCCGTCGGCGCCCGCGTACAGCAGGGCCACCGCGCCCGCGCCCTCGGTCCGGTTCGGGACCCCGACGGCCAGGTCGGGCTTGCCGTCGCCGTTGTAGTCGGCCGGCGAGATGGCGTCGCCGAACCAGTCGCCGCCCACCATGTCGCCGGGGACGCCCTCGGTGTCGAGGGAGAAGGTCTGCGCACCCGCGTCGGTCAGCCAGTCCTTGGTGCCCTTGAGCACCGTGATGGCACCGGCGTCGTTGTAGCCCCCGGGGGCCTCGGCGTCGGTGTCGCTGACGACGAGGTCGTCGTGGCCGTCGCCGTTGATGTCGGTGAGCCGGGCGGCGATGCCGTTCTGGGCCTTGCCCGTCCAGTTCACCGGATGGGCGGTGTCCAGCCCCTCGGCCGTGCCCGGGTACGTCCGCAGCCGCGCGTCGTCCGGACCGTCCTCGAAGCCGGTGTCCGTGACGACGTCGTCCTTGCCGTCGCCGTTGATGTCACCCACCACGGCCCGGTACGAGGCGAACGGCAGCGGTACGTCCTTGCCCAGCGAGGTGTTCTTCAGCCCCCCGGACGAACCGGGCAGCACGCCGAGCGTGCCCTCGTCGGCGGGGTCGTCCTGGTAGGCGACGGTGACCAGGTCGGCGAAGCCGTCCCCGTTGATGTCGCCGGAGGACAGGTGCTCTATGCCCGCACCGCCGCCGGGCGGGGTGACGCCGGTCATCTTCGGGGTGGCCGTCTCGCGCAGGTTCGCCGCGCCGTTCACGACCTGGACCTGGGTGCCGTCCGAGATGGCGATGTCGTCGCGGCCGTCGTGGTTGTAGTCGCCCACGGCCATCGTGTCGCCGAACAGCGCGTAGGCGGTGGCCTTGGGCGCGTGGAAGGCGATGGCGTCGCTGGAGAGGCCGTCCTTGGAGCCGAAGACGACCGTGACCGAACCGGCCCGCTTGGCGCTGCCGATGGCCTCGTAGTTCGCGGCGATGATCAGGTCGCCGTACCCGTCCCCGTCCACATCGCCGCGCACCACGGCCGAGCCGAAGTGGTCCCCGGCCTCGGGGGTCCCGGGAATCCCCGGGCTGGCCTGCGACAACGTGCCGTGCCGCCCGGTGTCCACCCCGGCCTTCGCCCCGTAGGTCACACCCACGTAGCCCGCCTTGGACTTCCCCGAAACGGTCCCGTCGGGCGCGCCCACGCCGAGATCGGCATAGCCGTCGCCGTCGATATCGCCCGGTGTGGTCTTGCCTGCCGCGGCAGCCGTGGGGGAGGGCTGCTTCTGGTCGGTCCCGTCGCCGTTCGACACTACGGCGCCGGCCCCGGCGGCCACAGCGGCGGTCACGACGGCACCCACCGCCACGCCCACCACACCTCGGGTTCTATTGCGCACAAATCCTCCATGAGTAAACGCATCGGTCGCCCTTGAGCCCCGACCGCCACCTGTCTCCCCCGGCGGCCGGATAAGGAAGGGTCATGGAAGGAGAGCTGTCCGGAAGCTGAACGGTTGCATAATCAAAGGAAAACGAGACAAGGTCGTGATCAAGCCCAGGCGCGGCCCAACTCCCGTGCTGGATGCGGAACTTGAGCCCAAAGGTGGAGAAGCCGGACGCATCGCGGACGGCCGCCGTTGTCCGCGTCAACGAGATGCCCCGGCCGCGTACGCCACCCTCCGTCGCTGGCCGTGAAGGCCCCCATGTCCCCCGGCCCGCGTGCGCCCCGCCCCGCACCGTCGCAATCTGGACGCATGAGCCGTCGGCGCCCGGCGAAGGGGGCCCATCGACCACGATGGGGGACCCATGGACCACGCCGACGGGCTCTCCCGCCCCCGCCGGTCCACCCCTGGAGGTCTCGCCATGTCGAGCGAAGAGTCGATGGCAGGCAGCGCCGAGAGCCAAGCGCGCTTGGCGGCGCTGAGCTCGGCGATCACCGTGCTGCAGTCGGCGAAGCCGCCGTTCGTGCCGGAGGGGGCGGAGGGGATGACGATCCGCGTCGACTACCCGCCCGGCGACCCCGGCCTTCCCCCGCACCGGCACTCGGGCCCCGCTTTCGGCTTCGTGCTGGAGGGCGAGATGCTCTTCGAGCTGGAAGGCGAGCCGGAGCGAGTGATCAGGGCGGGGGAGACGTTCTGGGAACCGGGCGGCGACGTCATCCACTACCAGGACGGGAACAACCGGACGGACGCCTGGAGCCGCTTCATCGTCACCATGCTCTGCGCGCCGGGCCAGCCCATGGTCACCCTGGTCGACGACGAGGAACTGGCCCAGCGCCAACACCTACGGGCTCCCCGCCCGGGTGCGTGATCGATCGCCGACGCCGCAGCAATCCGCTGCTGACGCCGCACTGGGGCGCCGAACACCGGGGTCAGTCGGCGCGGCCGGTCGCCGCCACGGTCACGCCCAGCCCGATCATCGCGAGACCACCCGCCCCGCCGACCATCGACAGCCGCCGGTCCGAGCGGGCGAACCAGGAACGGGCCGCCGAGGCGCCCAGGCCCCAGAGGGTGTCAGTGATCAGTCCGATGGTGACCGGGACCAGGCCCAGCACCATCATCTGCAGGGGCAGGTGGCCCGCCGAGTGGTTGACGAACTGCGGGAGCACCGCCGCGAAGAAGACGATGCCCTTCGGGTTCGTGACGCCGACGAAAATGCCGTCCAGGATCGTGCGCAGATCGCCGCGCCGCGTACGGGCCGGGGCCTCCACCATGTCCGGGTCCGTCACGCGCATGTCCCTGCGGTGCCGGAACGCCTGCACGCCCAGATGGACGAGATACGCCGCCCCTGCCAGCTTCACGCCCGTGAAGACCGCCGCCGAGCTCTCCACCAGCGCACCGAGACCCCACGCCACGGCGATCACGAGCAGGTAGGAGCCGGCCACGTTGCCGAGGACCGTCTCCAGGGCCGTACGACGGCCGTAGGCGAGGGCCCGGCCAACCACGAACAGCACACTCGGCCCCGGAATCACGATCACCAGTAGCGACATCGCCGCGAACGCGAGAATGCTCTCCGTGGACACCATATGTCTGCCCCTCCTGGGCCGGCTCAGTAGAGGAGGCATTCAAACAGAAGCCGGAGCGTCCGCTCCAGACCCATCCGCACGCGGACCACGGCGGTGGGCTCCGGCGCCCGGAACCCTCATTCACCTCGGAGCCCTCATTCCCTGGAGGCCGCGGGTGATCCCTCGCGCCGGACGATCCGCATCACCGGTCTGACCCGGCCGAGCGCGCCGACGGAAAGGGTGCTGGGTCCGCTCAATCCGGCTCAGGGACGGCCAGGCGGCACGCCGCTGCCTGGCCGCCGGGCTCGCCGCCGCCAAGGGCGTCCGCTGACGTCCCTCAGCCCAGCACCCGCCCGAGGAAGCCGCGCAGGTAACCCGCGACGACGTCCAGGTGGCTCTCCAGCAGGAAGTGACCGCCGTTGATCAGGTGCACCTCGGCGTCCTTGGCGTCGCGGGCGAAGGCCCGCGCGCCGGCCGGGCCGAAGATTTCGTCATTGCGGCCCCACACGGCGAGCACCGGGACCTCGCTGGTGCGCAGGAACTCGTGCAGCAGCGGGTAGAGCGGGCGGTTGTTCTGGTAGTCGCGGAACAGCGCCAGCTGGACCTCGTCGTTGCCCTCGCGGGAGACGAGGGCGAAGTCGTGCTCCCAGGTGTCCGGGCTGACCAGGCTCGGGTCGGGTACGCCGTGCAGGTACTGCCAGCGGATGGCGTCGATGCCCAGCGCGGCGCGGACGGCGGGTTCGGTGTCGGGGCCGGGGTTCGCCCCGTAGGCCCAGACGTCGGTCCAGAACGACTCGACAAAGCCGTCCTCGTAGCCGTTGCCGTTCTGGGTGACGAGGGCGGAGATCCGTTCGGGGTGCCTGAGGGCGAGGCGCCATCCGATGGGGGCGCCGTAGTCCTGGACGTAGAGGGCGTAGCGGTTCAGGCCCAGCTGGTCGAGCAGTCCGGAGGTGAGTTCGGCGAGGGCGTCGAAGGTGTAGGTGAACTCTTCTGCGCGGGGGGCGGCGGAGTGGCCGAAGCCGAGGTGGTCCGGCGCGATGACGCGGTAGTCGTCGGCCAGCAGCGGGATGAGTTCGCGGAACATGAACGAGCTGGTCGGGTAGCCGTGCAGCAGGACGATCGCGGGGGCGTCGGCGGGGCCGGCTTCGCGGTAGAAGATCTCGTGGCCGTCGACGGTGGCAGTCCGGTGGTGCACCGAGCTCATTATAACCTCTTTAAATGCTTGATCTGGTTAGGTTCTTCGCCATGCAAGCACGAGCTGAGCTAACCTGTCAAAGGATTCAATCTGGTTAGAGGGGGTGGCGCCCGATGGACGCGCTGCTGGACCTGCTCAACAGCAGGCCACTGGTCAACGGCGAGGAACAGGACGCGCTCGGCGACCCGGACAGCGGCAGGCGCTGGGCACGGGAGCACGGCGGCGACGGCAGCCTCGCGGAACTGGCGCTGCTGCGCGAGGCACGGGACGCCCTGCGGGACGTGGTGCGCGGAGAAAGCTCGCCAGCCGTGCTGAGCCCGCTGCTCGAAGGGGTCCACCAGGTTCCGGAGATCACGTCGGATGGTCTTCAGTGGACAGTCAAGACTCCCCCGCACGCCCGGCTGGCCGTCGAGGTGATCCTCGCCTGGGCCGCCACCGAGAAGCGACTGCCCGGCCGACTCCGCCCCTGCGCCAACGCCGAGTGCCAGCTGTTCCTGCTCGACCGCAGCCGCGCCAACCGCGCCCGCTGGTGCTCAATGGCTGTCTGCGGCAACCGCGAAAAAGCGCGCCGCCACTACGAACGCACCCGCTGACCTCGCGAGCCCGCAGACCGAGCGCCGCCGGGCCGATGCCGAGGAGCGGCCGAGGGGATACTCAGTGCCCTGGCGAGCGCATCAGTCGCGGTGGGCGACCGGCTCGGGATGCGCGTCGAGCGCATCGAGCACCGCGTCACCGTTCGCCCTCGCCCACTCGGTCAGCATGTGGATCGGATCGATCAGCGTCGCCCCGAGCGGGGTGAGCTCGTACTCGACGCGGGGCGGCACCTCGGCGTAGGCGTGGCGGCGGATGAGTCCGTGCGCCTCGAGCCGTCGGAGCGTCTGGGTGAGCATCTTGCGGGAGATGCCGCCGATCATCTCGATCAGCTCGCCATGGCGCACCGGGCCCTCGCTGAGGCCGTAGAGCACGACCGCCGTCCACTTGTCGGCGATCAGCTCGACCGCCAGACGCGCCGGACAGTCGGCGAGAAAGGGACCACCGGGACCGAAACCGCTCATGGCGCCAAGGTACCCGCGCCACAGGCACCTGCGGGTTCCTGTCGGAAACCTAGCCTGGGTTCTCTCCCCCCTCCCAAGCCAGGAGAGTCATGCGAGTCATCACCCAGCAGACGCTCGGCGGTCCCGAGGTGCTCACCATCGTGGACGCGCCCGAGCCCCAGCCCCTCCCGACCGAGGTTCTCGTCCGCGTCAAGGCGATCGGGCTGAACCCGCTGGAGGCGCGCCTGCGCGCCGGCGAGTTCCCGCTGATCGGCCGGCCGCCGTTCATCCTCGGCTGGGACATCAGCGGCGTGGTCGAGGAGGCGCCGCAGACGTGGCGGTTCAGGCCCGGCGACGAGGTGTTCGGGATGCCGCTGTTCCCGCGGGCGGCGAGCGCGTACGCCGAGGTCGTGTCGGCGCCGGCGTTGCACCTGGCGGCCAAGCCGGCGTCGCTCTCGCACGTCGAGGCGTCGGCGCTGCCGGTCGTCGGGCTGACGGCGTGGCAGGGTCTCGTCGACCTCGGCGGCGTGAGCGAGGGCGACCGCGTCCTGGTCCACGGCGGTGGTGGCGGGGTCGGCCACGTCGCGATCCAGATCGCGAAGGCGCTCGGCGCGCATGTGATCGCGACCGCCGGCGGGAGCAAGCGGAAGTTCGTCGAGGGGTTCGGCGCCGACGAGGTGATCGACTACACGGCGGTCGACTTCACCGAGGCGGTCCGCGACATCGACGTCGTGCTCGACACGATCGG
>NZ_JACVYG010000004.1:0-301810 GCF_014712245.1 Streptomyces sp. 5-10 | reverse complement strand
GGCATGCGCTTCAGCGGCATCGCGGTCGACCCCGATCCGGTCGCCCTGCGAGGTCTCGTCGAACTCGTCGAACAGGGCAGGCTCCGGGTCCATGTGCAGGAGACGTTCCCGTTCGAGCGCGTCGCCGACGCGCACCGGCAGCCGCACGCCGCAGGGCCTGCCGGATCCCCGATGGCGAGCACACGACGCCCCTGGTGCTGCGCCGCGCAGGTTCCGCCGATGAGATTCCGGCGGTTGTGCGGTCTACCCATCGACGAAGGGAGCGCACCATGCGCAAGATCATCATTTGCACGTTCCTGACGCTGGACGGCGTCATGCAGGCGCCGGGCGGTCCGGACGAGGACGCTCAGAACGGCTTCGAGCACGGCGGCTGGCAGAAGCCGGTCGCCGACGACGAGGTCGGCACGGCCATCGCCGGTTGGTACGAGTTCTCCGACGCGATGCTGCTCGGCCGCAAGACGTACGAGACCTTCGCGTCGTACTGGCCGACCGCCGATCCCGACAACCCGTTCACCTATCGGATGAACAGCATGCACAAGTACGTGGCGTCTCGGACCCTGACATCCGTCGAGTGGCAGAACTCCACGCTGCTGGAGGGCGACACCGTCGATGCCGTACGCAAGCTGAAAGCGTCCGACGGCGGCAACATCAACGTCGTGGGCAGTGGCGACCTCGCCCAGACCCTCATGCAGCACGGCCACGTCGACGAGTACCGGCTGACCATCCATCCGGTGATCATCGGCGCCGGCAAGCGGCTGTTCGCCGACGGAACGATCCCCACTGCGCTGGAGCCGGTCAGCGTCTCGACGACGAAGGGCGGCACCATCGTCGGCGTCTACCGGCCGAACGGTAAGCCCAGCTACGACAGCTATTAGGCCGCTTCGTTTGATTGTCACCGGGCAGACCACAGGAAGCTGCCCGCTGCGTGGAGTCCGGCCAGGTAGATGGCCGCGCGGACTTCTCGTAGCGGGTGGCGATGCCGCGCCACTGTAGGCTTTGTCGGCCAGGACGGCGTCCGGCCTGGTGCGGGGCCGTCCGCGTCGGCGCGGAACACGCAGGCGTCTCATCACCGCCAACCACGGACTGATCCAAACGAAACGGCAAAAGGGGCCATCCCACATGGGCTGCTGAGTAGCCTGCGGTCGTGGGAATGGGGCGATGGTGTTCACGCTCGTCGAGTCCGCCCAACAGCGGTGGCGGGCCGTGAACGCGCCTCACCACGTCGCCCTCGTCCACGCCGGAGCCCGCTTCGAACGCGGCCGCCTCGTCGAACGCCCCGAAGCCCGCATGGCATGAACGACCGTAACCGAGATGTGCCGGACCCCGACTCGCCGATGAGACCGAGTCGTTCCCCCGGGGCGATGGTCAACGAGATGTCGTCGACGAGGACACGTTGGTCCGTCCCGCGGATGGTGAGGCCGCGTACGTCGAGGATGTTCATCCGCGCCTCCCCCGGGCCGCCGGGTCGAGGGTGTCGCGCAGACCGTCGGCGATCAGGTTGACACCGATGACGAGCAGCACGAGCAGGATGCCCGGGGCGAGCGCGCCGGCCGGGGCGGTGGTGAAGGTGGCCTGGCCTGCGCTTCCTGCAGCATGCGCCCCCATGAGGCATTGGGCGGCGGTGCTCCCAGGCCGAGGTAGGACAGACCGGCCTCGGCCAGGATCGCGAGCCCGAACTGGAGAGCCAGGTTCACCATGAGCGTGGGCCAGATGTTGGGCAGCACATGCCCGGCCACGATCCGCGGCCAGGAGGTGCCCGAGGTGCGCGCGGCCGTGATGTAGTCCTGCGTCAGGACCCGTTTGACCAGGATGCGCACCAGCCGTCCCACGACCGCGCTCTGTGCGAGACCGATGGCCAGGACGGCGGACGCCAGGGTGGCCGAGCGGGCGGCGACCACGAGCATCGCGAGGAGCAGGGTCGGGAAGGCGATGAGGATGTCGAGGAGCGCGGAGAGGGTATCGTCGAGCCAGCCGCGCGTGAACGCGGCCAGGACGCCCAGGGTGACACCGATGGCGGCCGCGATGAGGACGGAATCCAGGCCCGCTTCGAAGGCGATCCGGGAGCCGGTCATCAGCTGGGTGAACAGATCGCGGCCGAGCTTGTCGGTCCCCAGGAGATGGCCCTCGCCGGGGCCCGCGAGCCGTCCACCGGAGGTGTCGTCGGGAGCGTACGGCACCCACAGGAGCGAGACGAGAGCGAGCAGGGCGATCAGTCCGGCCGTCACGCATCCGGCGATCAGCGTGGCCGAGTGCCTAATGGACGGGCGGCTCATCGGGCGGCTCATCGGGCACCCCCCCGAGAGCCTGCCCCGCAGGCGCGGATCGATGATCCGCTGGAGGATGTCGGCGGCGAAGCCGATGAGCAGCACCGCGAGCGTGGAGACGAACAGCACGACTTGGATGACGGGGTAGTCGTGCTGGGCGATGCCCGTCGCGAGCAGGGAGCCGAGACCGGGCAGTGCGTACACGGACTCCACGACGACCGCGCCGAGCAGCGTGGACGCCAGCTCGATGCCGAGGATGGAGATCACCGGTACGGCGGCGTTGCGCAGTCCGTGCCGCCACATGGCCCGCCCGAACGACGAGCCCAGGGCCCGGGCGGTACGCAGATAGTCGCTCCCCAGCACGTCGAGCGTGGCCGACCTGACGTACCGGATCAGCGAGGCGCTCATGACGAGCGCGATGGTGGCGACCGGCAGGACGAGGGAGCGCATCGCCTCGGCGGGCTCCGCCCAGCCGTCCTGGGGGAAACCATCGGCGGGAAGCCAGCCGCCGTTCAGCGCGAAGATGGCGATCAGGATCATGCCGAGCCAGAACACCGGGACGGCGATGCCCAGCTGGGAGACCCGGCTGAGCAGCGCGCCGTACCAGGTCCGCCGCTTGTACGCGGCGATGAAGCCGGCCGGTACGGCGATGAGCACCGCCAGGACGAACGCGGCGAGGGTGAGCGGGACCGTCACCCTCAGCCGCGCGCCGACCTCGGGCCCGACCGGGAGCGAGCTGATGAAGGACGTGCCCAGGTCGCCACTGGCCAACTGCCCGATCCAGTGGCCGAATTGCTCGGGCAGGGGTCTGTCGGAGCCGAGGGAGTGCCGGGCGGCCGCGATCTGCTCGGGGGCGGCGCCCACCGAGGTGAGGCGTTGGCGGGATCGCCCGGCAACAGGCGCAGCAACACGAACAGCACCACGCTCGCGAGCGCCAGCGACACCAGCAGGAAGGCGAGGCGGCGCAGGATGAACCGGGCCATCAGCCCTTCTTGATGTCGTAGGCGAAGAACTGGGAGTTCAGGCCGTTCACCGGATAGCCGGACAGCTTGGTGTTCGCCACGACGATCTGCGGATACAAGTACAGCCAGTCGCTGGCCGCGTCCTCGGCGGTTTTACGGTTGACCTTCTTCAGCAGCTGGGTCTGCTCATCCGTGGTGGACGCCTGCTCGGCCTGATCGACCCACTGGGTGACCTGCTTGTTGTCATAGCCCCAGTAGAAATCGGGGTTGCCGTACCAGACCAGGTCACGGTCGTTGACGTGTTCCTGGAGCGTGGCCGTGAAATCGCGGTTCTGGTAGACCTTGGTGTACCACTGGTCCGGCGTGATCGAGTTGATCTTGACGGTGACGCCGACCTTGGCGAGCTGCGACTTGATGAAGGTGGCCGCTATCGGGTGCGGGTCGTAGTTGGGGGTCTCCAGGGTGAAGGTGAAACCGTTCTTGTATCCCGCCTCGGCGAGCAGTCTCTTGGCGCGGGCGGGGTCGTACGCGTTGACCTTGGTGAGGTCCTCGTACCACGGGTCGGTGGTCGGCACCATGGAGCCGATGAGCTTGCCGTAGCCGCCCCAGACGGACTCCAGCAGCTTCTTGTCGTCGATGGCCGCGGAGACGGCCTGGCGGACCTTGACGTCCGTGAACGGCTTGGCCTTGTCGTTGAAGACGAGCAACAGCTTGGTGGTGGAATTGCCGTCGCTGACCTTGTAGTTCTGGGCGAGCAGCTTCTCGACCTTGCCGTTGTCGGTGAACTTGAACAGCCCTTCGTAGACATTGCCGTTCAGCGCCTCGGTGACGCCCTGACCGCCGCCCGCGGTGTTGTCGAGGTTCTGCAGTTCGTAAAGTGAGCCGATATTGACCGTGGCGTTCTTGTCCTACGCCCCGCCCGCGGCGCCGCTTCCGCCGGCGCCACCGCCGCAGGCGGTCAAGGTCAGGCCGAGGAGGGCGGCACCGCTGTACAGAGACGTCTTCTTGATGTTCATGAGGGGAACGCTTTCGTGCTGCGAGAGGGAAGTCGCGGGGCGTATGGTCTGGGCGAGCTGCTCGTAGTAGGGGGCGAGGCTGGTCCAGCGGGAGCCGTCGATGAAGTAGCCGTCAACCGATGTGCCCCACTGCTGGGCCCAGGTTCTGATGACGTTGTTCCAGTTCGCCTGGTAGGTGGCGTTCGGAGGGTCGGTCTTGTGGGCGGGGTCGCCGCCGAGCGCCCTGAGGAGGGCGTCGTTCTGGGTGCGGTGGTTGTACTGGAGCTGGTCGGAGGTGGTGTACACGATCAGTTTCAGACCTGCGGCGTGGAGCGCGTTGCCCAGGTCCTTGATGAGGTCCCGCTGAGTCAGTAATGGCGTGACGTTGGCGGCCTCCGCGAGCCGTCGGAGTTCGGCGTTCGGCGCGGCGAAGTAGCCGGAATTCTGTCCGACGGGAATCTCCAGCCAGCCAGCGCCCACAGACTTGAGTTGCTGGACCACACCGTTGACGTCGTAGTTGTTGACCCGCGTGTTCCACTGGTCGATCGTCGGGAAGATTCCCGTGTTGTAGGCCGAGGTGGGGCAGCTGTAGGGACCGTCTGAGCTCAGGGGGCAGTTCTCGGCCAGGTAGTGCGTCATGACACCGAACTTGCCCTGGCTCATGCAGTCGGTGGCGCTGCCTCCGATGGCCTTGGCCGGGGCGCTGCCCAGGCCGCAGAACGCGAGGACCATGACGCAGGTGAACGCGGCGAGCGCCATCACACGCTGCCTGATTCTTCGGGCCAGATACATGGAGGGTGTTCCTTTCGGGGTGGTTTCCGTGAGACGACGGATCGTCTGGTTCGTGCTTGAGGCGGTGGGGAAATGACCGGGTGGGAGTCCTTGAGCTGACGGCCTGCATCGTCAGCAGCCATAGCCGAGTCGAGTCATGACGCTGGAAGCCCAGCTGCTAACGGACGGGACCTGAGGGAATTCGACGACTCGCCGAGCTCCGCCGGGTTCCAGGCGTACAGGTTGCCCAACTCGGCGAGACCGTCTGACTTGTCGGCGGAATCAGGGTGATCAGAGCAGTCGCTGGGACAGCCGGGTCGGGTTGGTGGTGTCGACCGTGGCCTGGAGCACGCCATCGAGGTAGAAGTCGACGAGGCCCTGGTCGCTGTTCTTCTCGGCGCGGAAGTCAATTCCTGTGCCGGTGAAGGTGCAGGAGAAGGCGTCGCCGTTGGTGGTCGTGTAGTGGACGTCTCCGTTGAGATCGGAGGCGTATGTGCGGCCGGTGCTGGTGTTCCAGGTGCCGGTGTAGGTCATGCCGGGGCGTCGTCGTCGAGGGTCGTCGTGGGGTAGAGCTGGGTTCGCGGGACGGCTTGTTTGGGGGTGTTGGGGCTGGTCCAGATGAGCTTCGCCGCGGCCTCGCCACCGTTTTCGGTTTGCTCCAGCTTGATGTCGTAGAGCTGTCCCGCCGTGAGGTTGATGCTGCCCTGGTTCCAGGTGGGAAGGTGCGGGGTGGTGTTGTCGATGATGAGCTGTCCGTTGATCCATAGGCGGACGGTGTCGTCTGAGATGGTGGTGAAGGTGTAGGTCTCGGAGTACCTAGGCTGGATCTTGCCGGTCCAGCGGGAGGAGAAGTTGTCGGTTCCGATGGACGGGGCAGGGGATCCCTCGTAGCGCCACAGGTAGTTGATGGTGGGGTCGGTGCGGGTCACGGCCGGCGTGCCGGTGAAGGTGGTGTTGGTCCAGAATTCGGCTTTGAGGCCGGTGCCGGTGCCGGCGGCTGCCGGAGCCGGGGTGGCGATGTCGGCTTCGATCACCGTGGCGATCGGATTGGTCGCCGAGCCGGAAGGCGTGAAGTCGTAGCCGTCGCCTGCGGTGCGGACCGTCACGGTTTGGTCGCTGCCGAGCACGCGGGCCGCGGTGACGGTGAACGGGCTTCTGGCCGTGACGTGCAGGGTGCCGCCCGCGTCAGGCCAGGTGTAGACATGGAGGTAGAGCTTGTTCCCCTTGCGGGTGATGCGTCCCCAGGACGGCTGGCTGGTCAGCCCGCTGAAGCCGGCGCCGTAGATGGCCACGCCATGGGTGGCGGCCCAGTCCTTCATCCCCTGCAGGGCGCTCGTATGGCCGGGTGAGATGGCGCCGGTGTCGGTGGGCCCTACGTTGAGCAGGAAGTTGGAGTCGATGCTGGTCGAGTGAATCAGGTCGCGGGTCAGTGTGGTCGGCGACTTGAAATTGTTGTCCCAGTAGGCGTAGCCCCACCGGTCGCTGACGTTGTCGCAGGTCTCCATCAACTCCGACGGTGACGGAGAGGTGGGATAGTAGCCCTCCGGGGTGGTGAAGTCACCGTCACCGGGCCGATACAGGTGGTAGTTGTCGGCCCCGTGGTGGTCGATCGACCGCTCGTTGATGATGATGCCGGGCTTGAGTCCGCGCACGTAGGACTCCATCCGCGCACCGTCCTCGAAGCTGTAGGGGTTGGGCGGGTCGGTGTAGCCCTTGTGCGAGCCGTCGAACCACAGGACCTCGGGGTCGTAGTCGGTGATCAGCTCTTTGATCTGGGCCTTGGCCCTGTCGAGGTACGCGGGGTAGTTACCGCCCGGCAGAGCGTCGGGGTCGTGCCAGTCCCAGATGGAGTAGTAGACACCGAAGTGCAGGCCATTGGCGCGGGCGGCATCGGCCAGCTCGCGCAGCGGGTCACGCTGGAAGGGCGTGCGCTGGCGGATGTTGTAGTCGTTGACCTTGGTGGGCCACATGGCGAAGCCGTCGTGGTGCTTCGCCGTGATGACGATGTATTTCTGCCCCGCGTCCTTGGCAAGCTTCACTATCGCGTTGGCATCGAACGACGTCGGATTCCACGTCGAGGCCCTGGCCATGTAGGCAGAGTCCGGGATGGCGCAATTGCGCTTGATCCATTCGGCGTCTCGGCAGGTCGTCCCGTCGGGCCTGCTGTACTCACCGCGGAAGGCCGAGTAGACCCCCCAGTGCAGGAACAGCCCAAACCTCGCGTCAGTCCACCACTGCGTGCGCGGGGAGGACAGCGGGTCGTCGATGGCGAAGTTGTCGCTGGGCGCAGCCCATGCCGGTTGCGGGGCCACGACTACGAACGCCGCCAGCAGAGCGGCGACACACATGGCAATCGGCCGTAAGCGGGTGAGGTGGGAACGCATCGTATGGTCTCCAGGAGCCAGCGATCAGCGGAAGGTGAAGCGGTCGGTCATCAGGTACTGGCCGTTCTTCCTGACCAAGCGGATGGTGCGGATGCCTGCGGGCAGGCCGTCGACGCGGTGGACGAGCTGTTGGACGAGGCGGGTGGGGTTGGCGGTGTTCACTGTCGCGACCCCCATCCGCGACACCCACTCACTGGAAGCGGTGCTCTGGGGGCTGCGGGATGCCCACAGCGTGGAACCGTTGACCCCGGACGCCGCCGGGAGTTTCGCGTTGTCGGCTTTCGTCCATACGTCCAAGGCGAGCTGCACCGGGGCCGAACCGGTCGTGCTGACCTCGGTGACGACGATGTCTTTGGAGTCGGCGACATATGACGTTGCCCGGATGGGAGCCCAGGTCGCCCACTGCAGCGGCGGGCTTGGCCGAGGTGGCAGGCACGGTGACCAGGCCGAGTCCGAGCAGCACGGCCGCCACTCCGGCCACGACCGTTCTACGGGGGTCGCATGGTCTTCTCCTCGGAGTGGGAGACGAACTCGTCCAACTGAGGTGGGCACCACACCAAAGCGTTGATGGTGTGGTGGAAGGTGCCGTCCGTCCCCCGAGGCCGGAGGGGTCAAAGAGTGATGACGGTCCCGCCGCGTCGGGATTGTTCGGCGGCGAAGACCGCGCTGTGACTACCGATGCTCTCGGCGATGCCGGAATGGATGAGCTCGGGGCGACCTTCGTGCAGGGCGGTGGCGAACGACTTGATGAGGCCGTGGTCGCCGCCGGCGTGGCCTTCGGCGGCGGATGAGCCGTCGAGGGAGGTGTCGATGGTCGTGGTCTGCTCGGTGAGGAAGTCGAAGACGCTCGGGTACCGGCCGTCGCCGGTGAGCTGGCCTCGGGTTCCGAAGATCTTGGTGTGCCGGTTCTCCACCGGGGTGAACGCGGTCCGACCAGATGTAGCGATGGTCGCCAGGGGTGTTCGCCGACTCCTGGAACCAGGGGTGCCGGTGGGAGGTGTGGCCCGGCACCAGGTCGAGCATGTCCCGGATGCAGCGGCTACGAGCCGCCTCGATCAAGGCGGCCGCGTCCTCGTTCGTCCGTAGCGCGGCGCGATGCTCACGTAGTCCGTCACGCCGTAGCCCGCGTCGCCGAACTCCGAGGCAAAGCACGGGCTGAGCCAGACGGCGTTGGCGCCGAGCCACGCCAGCGGGTAGATCTGGTACAGGACCGAGCCGGCATGCCATGACAACGCCTTTCGAGACTGAGGCATGAGACTTCAGACCTTTCACTGAACGAGAGGTCAACCAGGCGACGGCCACAAGCTGGGAGTTTCAATCTTGCGACCCTGAATTAATTATCCTGATGGTCCTAATATTTCGAGAGTAGCAGGATCGTTGCACCCGAGCGGCACGGCGTCAAGAGGTTGGAGAACAGATCGATGAGTGAGGGTTCTCCGCAGCACTGGTACGGACCGCCGTTGAGCCGCCCGACTACGGTCGCGGCCCTGCGCGTGATCCACGCCGACGCTGCCGAACCCCATGAGGACGGCTCGCCGGGGGGCCTCACCCTCACCGAGGTCGCCCACCGGGCGGCTGTCTCCCGCGCATCGTCCGAGGACGCCGTCAACGAGCTGATCGAGCGTGAACTCCTCGCCGAGATCGTCCCGGATCCGGACGCACCGAGGCCCGTCGGCCGGCCCGCCAAGCGCTACCGTTTCCGCGCCGAGTACGGGGCCGTGATCGGCGTCGACATCGGGATCCACAAGGTCCTGGCGCTGTGCACCGACCTCGTCGGCACCATCCGCGGCAGCCACCGCATCGAGGTGTCCGCCGAGCACGGCAACGCCGAACGCGTCCAGGCGGCCCGCACCGCTCTCAAACGCGCCGCTCGAGCCGCATCGGTGCGTCTCGCCGACGTCCTCGCCGTCGGCGTCGGCACCACCGGCCCCGTCCACCCGAACACCGGAACCATCGCCCTCTCCCCTGCACTGCCCGAGTGGTCAGGCGTCGACATCCAATCCCGACAAGATCATCATCGGCGGCGGCCTGTCCCGAGCCGGCGACACGCTCCTCAAACCCCTCAAACGCCGGCTCGACGAGCTGTGCCTGTTCCCCATCCCCGTCCAAGCCTCACACCTCGGCGAACAGAACGTCGCGCTGGGCGCCGTCCGCCAAGCCCTCGACCACCTCGAAGCCCAGCTCTTCACCAACCCGTGAACTGGCAATACCCTGTGGTGCGCCGCGCGGCTGCCCGGGCAGGCTCTGGGCCTGCCGTTGTGCCCGCCGGTCAGGGGCTGCCGAGGTCTCCGGGGTCAAGGGCGCC
Organism: Streptomyces sp. 5-10; assembly: GCF_014712245.1. Taxonomy (NCBI): domain Bacteria; kingdom Bacillati; phylum Actinomycetota; class Actinomycetes; order Kitasatosporales; family Streptomycetaceae; genus Streptomyces; species Streptomyces sp. 5-10. The sequence continues at coordinate 292,129 of NZ_JACVYG010000004.1, read as the reverse complement.
CGCAGGGCGTCGCCGGAGGCGATCGGCCACTGCGTGGCGGACCTCTCACGGGAAGCGAAGCGGGACCGCGATAGCAGTTCCATCTCCAGGGTGGAGTTGAACGCCTCGGCGACCGCGTTGTTCAGCGCCGAAGCGGTGCGCCCCATCGACTGGGTGATACCGGCCGCCGCGCAGGCCCGCTTGAACAGCTCGCCGGTGTACTCTCCGCCGCGTGTGCGGATGGCGGGTGTGTGGACGGCGGTGGCGACAGGGACTTCCGGTGGTGCGATGGCGGCGCGGAGGTTGGTTTCGCGGGCGGTGCTGGGTAGCCAGAACAGGACCGGGGTGGACACGCCTGTGGCTTCGGCGAGCGTGGCATAGCCAGCGAGCTTCGCGGCGACCTTGGTGAGCGGCTCGGTGCCGGTGTCGTGTTCAAGAAAGAAGTCGACCTCGAGGCCGTCTTCGCGCCAGCGGCCGTAGGCGTCGGGACGGGCGTGGTCGCCCCACAGCCGTAGGCAGCGTTTCTCTGGCCACCACGGCCACCAGCCGCGCATCCTCACGGTGGCGGGCACGTGCACGGAGGCAGGTGAAGCACTCGTTGACGCCGAGCTGGTGGCCGAGCTGCGCGAACAGGCAGAACCCGACTGCTGCACTGGCGTTGTAGCCGAGGTCGGCGAGCGTGACGCCGTGGCGGGCAGCGAGAACGGCGGCGCCGGTGGGGCCGAGGACCCCGTGCCAGGGCGCCGGGCCGGTCGGTGTCCAGGGCCGGGAGCGCAGGAGCGCGGTGTGCCGGTACAGGATCAGCAGGCGGCGGGCGAGTTGTGGTGCGGTGAAGAAGGGCGCTTCCGGTTGGCCGGTGGTGAACACTCGGTGCTCGTGCACCAGCTCCAGCAGCTCAAGGTCGCGGTCGGTGCTGCTGGTCCCTCTGGGCGGGACCAGCCGGGAACCGGACACCGGACCAGTCACCCCTACTCCGGTACCCGAGGACTATAGGTCCGAGCTATTCCGAGAGATCAGGCAGTGATCCCAGCGCGGCGGCCTAGTTGATCTACATCAATTCCTGCATAGCAGTGAGTTTGATGAGTTGCTGCGTCACCCCTAGACGCCATAGCAGGTAGCGTCTATACATTCATCCGATGTCTCTGGTCGACGCCGAGGCCCTGTACGCAACACGTCCGAGGTGCTCACGGCCCTGAAGTCCCTTCACGCGCCCCCAGCCTCGACCAGCACACCCCCACCATCCAGGAGCCGCACCATGTCCTCTGTACCCTTGAGTCGACGTTCCCTCCTCAAGGCTGCCGCGCTAGCCGGAGGCGTCGTGGCCTTCGCGCTCCCACAGGTCCTGTTGCCTGCCACCGCCGAGGCATCCTCCGTCCCCTCGAAGATGGACTGGTGGTACCAGGACCGGTTCGGGATGTTCATCCACTTCGGGTCCTACTCCCACCTCGGCCACGGTGAACAGGCGTTCAACGCCGAGAACTGGTCCAAGGCCGACTACCAGACCCAGGTGTCCGCACACTTCAACCCCACCGCCTTCAACGCCGCCGCCATCGCCCAACTGGCCGCGGACGCCGGCATGAAGTACCTCGTGATCACCGCCAAGCACCATGAGGGCTTCGCCATGTGGGACTCCGAAGTCCCCAGCTTCACCGACACCACCGGCACCAAGCTTTACAACCTGCACGATTACGCGGGTGTCCAAGGCGACCTGCTGGCGGCGCTCAAGACCGAGTGCGAGGCGCGCGGCGTCAAGTTCGGGCTCTACTACTCAATCATGGACTGGAACCACCCCTCCCAGACCAACCGAGGGGGTCCCACCACGATGGCCTCGCAGGCCGCACGTACCAGCTACATCGCGGACATGAAAGCCCAGTTGCAGGAGTTGCTGGACCGCTATGACCCGGCGATCCTCTGGTTCGACGGCGACATGCCCAACGACCTCGCCAGCCCCACCCTGGAGGACTGGTGGAACCGGTCGGACGGCATTGATCTCTACAACTGGTTGATCGCTCGTAAGCCCGACCTCGTCGTCAACGAACGCGTCAAGCACAACTGCGGACTGGGCGACTACACAGTTGCGGAGTCCAGTGTACCCAGCACGCCGCCGGAGCGGCTGTGGGAGACATGCGACACCATGAACGGCGCCTGGGGATATCGCTCGGACGCCGAGAACTCCTACCGACCCGTCGGCGATTTCGTCCAGGAGCTCGCCACGTGCGTATCCCGGGACGGCAACTTCCTGCTGAACATCGGCCCCACGGGCGACGGCTCGGTCACCGCCGGATCCGTGACCATTCTGCGCGGCCTGGCCTCCTGGATGCCGACGTACGGCGACAGCATCCACGGAGCCACCGCAAGCCCCTTCGCCACCGATCCGGCCTGGGGCAGGGTCACCAAGAAGAACGGCAAGCTGTTCGCCCACGTCTTCACCTGGCCCGCCAACGGCGTGCTCCAGATCCCGGCGATCACCAACACGATCAAACGCGTCTACCTGATGAACAACCCCTCGGCCTCACTCACCTACACCGTCAGCGGCGGCCAGATCAACGTCACCGTCCCGGCAACCGCCCCGGACGCCCATGACTCCGTGGTCTGCGTCGAGGCCAGCGGCGTCCCCACGTCCGCCGGGGTGACGGTGTTCCAGGACGTGGGTTACTCCGGGGCGAGCGCCATCCTGTCGCCGGGCAGCTACACCTCCTCCCAGCTGTCGGCCGCCGGGGTAGAGCCCTCGACCATCTCCTCGCTGAAGGTGCCCAAGGGCTATGCGGTGACGGGCCACTCCGCCGACAACTTCACCGGTACGTCATGGACGTTCACCGCGGACAATCCCGACCTGCGGGCGACCGGCAACAACGACGCCATCGTCTCGCTGAAGGTCACCTTCAACCCGACCTCGTAAGGGTCGGATCACCGACCGCGGCAACGGCCAGGACTCGATCGCAAACCGCAGCACCGGGCTTGTCCTCGCCGGCGGCGCCGGGCGTCGGTGAGGGCGGGCCATGACTCATCCCAGAGTGGAGACGTGTACTGCGGTGCGCTTCGGCTCAGCAAGCTGGTGTTTGCGTCAAACCCTGTTCGGCACACATCCGTTGGATACACCGACCGCCCTCGGCCAGTTCGTCCCTCGCACGGAGGATGCCTTGCGCAGATCCGGCACATCCATACGAAGATCGATTGCGGCAGCCGCCGCAACCACCGTCGCGTGTGCTCTCGCCATCGCTCCCGGCCCCGCCTCGGCACAGCCGACCTCCAACCGAGTCCAGGTGGAGATACCCGGCCCCGAACACTCAGGGCCCGGAGCACTCGCCGACTCACACGCCGAAGCGGGATCCGGGTACACCTGGGACCGGGGCCGGGAGATGGCCGGATCAGGCCATCACCGCCGAGACCGGGATGCCGATCTACCTCTGCAAGCCGCGCAGCCCGTGGCAGCGCGGTACCAACGAGAACACCAATCGGCTGATTCGGCAGTACCTCCCCAAGGGCGCGGACCTCCGCACGTTCAGCCAGGCCGACCTGGACGCCATCGCCCACGAACTCAACCATCGCCCGCGTAGGACCCATGGCTATCGCACTCCGGCAGAGCTCTACGCCGGCCTCCTGAACAGCGGTGATGCGCTGACCCCTTGAGCTCGCCATCGTTTTTCCGACGGGGCGGTGCAGCTTGATCCATCCGCCCGCCGTCAACTCGGGTGGTGCCAATGCTGTGACCGTGCGGCTCGCCGCCGGACGGGACGACGCAGGGCTGGCGGGCGCGAAGCCGTCAGTCGAGAGCGTGGGCGCGGCAGGTCCGCAGAATCTCGTCGGACAGTTCGGGCTGGACGTGGCTCACGGCACGGGCGAGGGCCATCGCCCCTACCAGTCGACTGAGCAGCAGCACCGCGCGCTCCCGCGCCTCCTGTGAGGTGATCTCCCCTTCGTGCTCGCGGGCGAACTCTTCGGCGAAGCCGGTGAGGTACCCCTCCACGCCGGCTGCGTAGGCGCTCTGGACCGTGTCGCTGTGCCGTCCGGCGTCGGTGACCAGGGAGGCAGAGGGACAGCCGCCGTCCGAGGCATCACGGTGGGCGGCCGAAAGGTAGTTGTCCACCACTCGCTTCAGCGGTGGGCCGGTGAGATCGGCGCCTTCCTCAAGGGCCTGGTCCAGGAAGCCCAGAGAGGCTTTGAACGAGGCGCTGCACGCCTCGGCGGCCAGATCGCTTTTGGATGCGAAGTGGTTGTAGAAGCCGCCGTGGGTCAGGCCTGCTTCCTTCATCAGTTCGGCGATCCCTACGGAATCGACGCCCTGCGAGCGGAACATGCGTCCTGCCGCCTCGACGATGTTCTGCCGATTCCTGGCCTTGTCTTCCCTGGTGATCCGCGGCATGGCCGCCCTCCTGCGTCGGCAGTGTTTGACATTTTCAATGTTACTCCTCATCATTCATTTTTAATGACGGACATCATCAAAGAGTGTGGAGGCGCCTATGCGCACCGTGGAGTACACGCGGCAAGGGGACGCCGCGCAGGTACTGACGCTGAGGGAGGAGTCCCACCGGCCGGCTCCCGGCAGCGGAGAGGTTCTGGTCCGCATGCTGGTCCGGCCCATCCATCCGGGGGACCTGATCGGTGTGGAGGGTCTGCCGGGGCAGCCGGAACAGCAGTCGCGGGCCCGGACTCCCGGAGTGGAGGGGATGGGCGTCGTCGAGAGCGTCGGAGCAGACGTCCGCGCACCGCTCCCGGGGCAGCGGGTGGCGGTTTTCCCGGCGCCGGGAACGTGGAGCGACTTCGTCGTGGTCCCAGCCGATCTGGCGGTGCCGGTGCCGGACGGGGTCAGCGACGAGACCGCGGCCCTGATGCTGGTCAACCCGCTGACCATGCGCATGCTGCACCGGGCGGTGGAGAAGGCACTGCGCGGGCAGGCGGGTCCCGTCCTCCAGACCGCCGCCGGCTCGTCCGTCGGCAGGCTGGTCAGCGCGGCCGCGGTCCGGCACGACCTGCAGTTGATCAACCTCGTGCGCAGCGCCTCCGGCGCCGAGAAGATGCGGACGCTGTACCCCTCCCAGCCCGTGATCGCGACATGCGACGACGACTGGCGGGGACAAGTCCGCCGGCATGCCGGCGAGCGGGGCGTCCAGGTGGTCCTCGACTGCATCGGCGGTGCCATGACCCAGGACCTCGCCGAACTGCTCGCCGACGGCGGCACCCTGATCTCCTACGGGCACCTGGGTTCCGGCACGACACCGTTGGAGGCGCTTCCCCTCATGGCGCGGGCGCTGACGGTGCGGGGGGTGTCGATACTGCGCTGGATGAGCCGCACCCCCAAGGAGAGGGCCCAGGACGTCGCCTTTGCCCAGGACCTGGCGCAGAACACGCCGGACCTGCTTGAAGTCGCGGCCAGCTACGACCTCGCCGACTTCAAGGCGGCCGTCGAGCACGCCCGCCGCCCGGCCAAGAGCGGAACCGTCCTGCTCACCACACCGCGGACGGCCGACTCTGGACACGGGGCCGCCTGATGAAGATCGGAATGCTCGGAGCCGGAGCAGTCGCTCAGGCCATCGCCCGGCACGCGATCCGTCACGGCCACGAGGTCGTGCTCAGCAACAGCCGAGGGCCAGCCTCCCTGGCCCCGCTGGTCAAAGACCTCGGCGCGCTCGCGGCAGCCGCGACCCCTGCGGAGGCCGCCACCGCGGACCTCGTCGTGCTGGCGGTCCGCTGGCCGCAGATCCCTGACGCCGTCGCCGGGCTCCCCCGCCTGGACAAAACCGTCGTCATCGACGCCACCAACCAGTTCGCCTCCCTTCCCCCGAACCCGAAGATCGCCGAGCTGGGCGACCTCACCGGAAGCGAATACGTGGCCTCCCTGCTTCCCGGCGCACGCGTGGTCAAGGCGTTCAACGCCCTCTACGCGCAGTTCATCGCACCCGATCCCCGCCACGAGGCGGGGCGGCAGGTGCTGTTCCTCGCCGGTGACGACGCCGACGCCAAGAACACCGTGAGAGGCCTGACCTCCGAGTTCGGCTTCGCCCCCGTCGACCTCGGAACGCTGCGCGAGGGAGGGCGCCTCATCCAGCTCGGCGGCCCCCTGTCCGCCCTCCACGTCCTCAAGCAGGACTGACCCCACCAACCCGCTCGTGCTCCTCATGCCCATGAGGAGCGCCTTCCGCCACGAAAGAGATCCTCATGTCCGACCAGACCTCAGCGCCCAGCACCCAGCCCCTCCTGCGGCCCGTTCAGCTGGGCGCGCTCAAGCTGCCCAACCGCGTCGTCATGGCTCCCATGACGCGCTCCCGGGCCGACAACGAGGAACTGGCCCCCACCGCCCTGCACGCCACCTACTACGCGCAGCGCGCCGGCGCCGGCCTGATCATCAGCGAAGGGACCTGGGTCAGCACGGACGCGATCGGCTTCATCAACGTCCCAGGCATATACACCGACGCCCAGACCGCCGGCTGGTCCAAGGTCACCGAAGCCGTGCACTCCGCGGGAGGCAGGATCGTCTCGCAACTCGGCCACGCCGGCGCCGCCTCCCACCCGGATCACCACGGCGGCAGGCTCCCCGCCGGCCCTTCAGCGATCAATCCCCACGAGATGTCCTTCACCCCCGACGGCCCGAAGGACTCCCTCACCCCACGCGCCCTGAGCGCCGCAGAGATCGCCACCACGATCGGCACCTACCGGCAGGCAGCCGCCAACGCCCTGCGCGCCGGATTCGACGGCCTGGAGATCCACGCGCAGGTGTCCCATCTCGTGGCCCAGTTCCTCAACCCACGGCTCAACCAGCGTACCGACGCCTACGGCGGCAGCAGTGAAAAGCGGGCCCAGTTCCTCCTCGACATCGTGGACGCCGTCAGCAGCGTGTGGGGCAGCGACCGCATCGGAATCAAACTCTCGCCCTACTGGAATCACGGGCCTGCCTTCACAGCAGATGCCGAGACGATGGACGAGTACGACCAGCTCCTCAAGCGTCTCAACGACAGCAACCTGGCCTACCTCCACCTCCTCGGCCCGGAACCCGACACCGGAACCGACACCCTCACCGCATTCACCCGCTACCGCGCCCACTACCGCGGCGCTGTTATCGCCAACCTCGGCTTCACGCAAGCGAGCGGCAACGAGCTGCTCGAACGGCAGCTGGCCGACGCGGTTTCATTCGGCGCCCCCTTCATCGCCAATCCAGACCTCGTCGATCGATTCACCCACGGCCACCCCCTCGCCGCCGGCAACCGCGACACCTACTTCGCGGGTGACGCGGAGGGATACACGGACTACCCCGCGGTGACCGGCTCCTACTAGGGTCTGTCGTTTGGATCATGCGGCAGGTCGCGGGGTGTGGCACGCACCATTTGCGGCGTTGTCGTCGGTTGCCGACGTCCCCCCAGCCTTCGGCCGGGGGTGCCCCCAGCGCGTTGACGCCCTCCTCCGCCTTGCAGATGCACGCACCGCACCCCGCTCGGCCCCGCCCACAAGGCGCCGCATGTCGGCGCCACCTGGTCCAAACGAAAGGCCCTAGTTCGGCCCGCTCCCGTCGTCCTCGTCCAGCTCGGGCCCGTCCGGGGCGCGCAGTGGGCGCAGGGCGCCTGCGGCTGGGGTGCTGGCGGTGAAGCTGTAGCGGCCGAGCAGGTTCAGGTTACGGTGCTTGAACGGGGAGAGCCGGGCGATGTCCTCTCCTGCGCGGTGAGCTGCCGGTTCATCTGCCGCCGGTAGGTGTCGTCCACCGGGTCGACCACCCGCAGCAGGTGCTCGGTCTTGGCGATCCGCCCGTACTCCGCGAACGCGACGCCCAGCGGGGCCGGGCGGCCGTCGCGTCCGAGCATGCGCAGCAGGTCGTATGCGCGGATCTGGTTGGTGACCAGGGAAGCGGCGACCTTCATCAGCATGTCCGGCCAGTGCGTGATCACCTTGTTCAGGTTCACGCGGTTGCGGGCCAGGTCCTCCACGGCACCGTAGGTGCCGGTCTCGACGCCGGGCATCGTGGCTCGCCAGAACCGCTGGTCATCAAGGTCGCGGAAGCGCGGGCTGAAGTTGTAGCCGAGGATCTTGAACAGGCCGAACACCATGTCGGAGTAGGAGGCGTTGTCGGTGGCCACCATCTCCGGCTTTACGCCGCCGTCCAGGTTCAGCAGCACGTCCAGGATGTACAGGGAGTCGCGCGGGGTGCCGGGGACGACCATCTGCCCGATGCCAGCGACCTGGTCGTTGACGGCGTTGAGCCAGGTGATGCCCCGTTTGAACCCGAAGTACTTCGGCCAGGGCGCCGCGCTGACCGTACGGACGGGGACGACGAACCGCAGCCCGTCGACCGAGGCGAGCAGCCCCTCGCCCCAGAACTTCACGATGGGCACGGCGGCCCGGGCTTCGATCAGCGCGGCGTTCGCCGCGGCGATGGTGTCAGCGCGCAGGTAGTACTGGTCGACATGCACGAGCCGCGCCCGGGTCAGGGCCTCGTAGCCGGGGTTCACCACCGGGGCCAGGCCGATGTTGCACGCCTCCGGCACCAGCAGCGCGACCACCGAGGTGGACAGGTCCTTCATCCGGGTCGTGCCGTCGCCGAGGTGCACGAAGGCGTCCAGGAACCCGGTCCAGGCGTTCACCTCGAACAGCAGGTCCGGCAGGAGGCGAAGACGTCGCGGTTGTTCAGGGCCCGGTGCAGCTGCTCCAGTCACGCACACCACGTACGCGTCCCGGTCCACCGCGCCCTGCGGCAGATCAGGGTTGGCGTACACCGCCTTGCGCCACGCGGGCGGCACGAGCTTGTCGTCCACCTCGCGCGGCAGCAGCGGCTTCACCCCCACCTTCCGCCGCGCCAGCGCCGGAAGGCCGCGCACCCCGGCCAGGACCCGCTTCCCCGCGCTCGCCGCCTCCAGCGCCTTCGACTCGCCCAGCAACGCCAGGAACGGCCTTACTGTGGCCTACCGGTTCGCCGGCGCGGCCCGCATGGCGACCTCGGCCGAGTTCTCGTCCTCGGGCACCAGCGAGACCACCCTGGCCGCCGCGGTCATCACCGCGGAGCGCGGGGCGACCTCCTCGACCGCCGCCCACAACGCGGCCACGTCCACGTCGGTGCCGTGCCCCTCGACCAGCTCCAGCTCCTCGAACAGCACCTTCGCCGCCCGCGCGAGCACCCGTGACGCCTTCTCCAGCTGCGGCAGCGTGGACAGCCGCTCCTTCTCCGTCTTCCTTCGACCCCAGCGCGTACCGGGCCAACGCCGCCATCCGGTTCGGCGGGATCTGCGACAGCCTCAGCCGCCCGAGCCGGTAGGCGCCGATCTCATCCACCCGCTCCAGCGCACGGGCCAACGCAGTACCCGTCGTCCGCGTCGGCGGCCGGCGGAGCCGCTCCAGCTCCGAGAACCGGGAACCCTCCGGCGTCTTCAGCGTCGCCACCAGATCGCTTGGCAGGCCGGGGTCGGCACGGCGGGCGGCGCCCGCGACGGTGGCGTGCAGCCGCTCCTCCGCGACCTTCCGCGCCTCCGACACCTGCCGGGCCAGCACCGACACCCCCGGCAGCAGAACCCGGTGACGGCGCAGCCAGCCCACCGCGTGATCGAACAACGCCTTCGGGCCCTCGGCATGCGTCCACGCCCGCCCGTGCAGGAACGTACGGAACCGCCGGCCCCACTCGCCGTCCTCGTAGGGGTGGTAACCGTAGGCGTCCCGGATCTCCCAGGCATGGTCGTACAACGTCTGACGCCGCTCCGTGTACCGCTTGACCACCGACGGGTCCTCGATGCCGAGCTGCACGGCCAGGTGCTCGACCACCGGCCACGGCACCGCGAGCGGGTCCTCCAGGAACAGGCCGACGTACCGCACCGTGCACATCTGGAGCGCGAACCCGAGCTGGTGATGCTCCGTCCGCCGCAGGGCGATCAGGCATCGACTGTCCGATGTCGAGGTTCGCCCGGTCGAACAGGCCTCGACGGTCGGCGACATGAGCGCTCTTGAGGCTGTCATATGACGTGGCGGCCGCCGCGTCCACAGCCTTCGACACCGTCCCATGCGGATCGTCTCACCGGTAACTGGGGTGACCTCTGCGCATAGTTGGTGCCCGCGCTCATCACGAAGGTGGCTCTGTCGAGTGAAGGAGACCTTGCCGGGCTGGTTCGCGCCGAGCGGCCCGGCAACGACCTTGTCCGGGTAACTGGCGAAGTACTCCCGGTCGAAGGTGGCACCTGTCGACGACCTCCTGCACCGCCGTCGGCCGCGACGAGTTCCAGTTGCCGAAGTTGTACCCCGCGGACCCCGGTCCTCCTGTCCACAGCGTCTTCTCGTTGAGCTGCAGCTTCTCCTTGCCCACTCCCCCGGAGAGCATGGCGCCCATGGCTCCGTTGCCGATGGGCAGTGCTTCCTGCTCCCAGTCGGCTGCCGGCTTGGCGTACCAGAGAGTGTTGGGGTCGGCGGCCGCGGCTTTGCTGTCAGGCGCAACCGGGGCCGCCCTCGAGGCCGGGGGACGCCCAGGGCGCCCACGACCGCAAGGGCAGTGACAAGCCACCCTAGCGTTCCGCGTCTGCTACGTCTTCTGCTCATCGCACGTACGTCTCCTCGGCTCGCGGGACCCGAGTCGCCCCGCCGTGGGGCGGGACGACTCGGCCTGCGCTCCCCCGGTGGGTCCTTCCGCGTCAGTTGGGGTTGAGCTGCTGCTGCGGTATGACCTGCTGGTCCTGGCCGGGGCTGGACCAGAGCAGCTTCATGTGGGCCTCGCCGGTCTGCTCGACATACTCGATCTTGATGGCGTGGCGGCGGCCCTTGGTCAGGTCCACCTGGGCCTGGTCAACCTGCACGTTGTGCGGCTTCCAGTTGTCGATGACCAACTTGCCGTCGATCCAGACCCGTACGTTGTCGTCCGAGACGGTGCTGAGCGTGTAGGTCTCGGTGCGCCGCGGCTCAATGGTGCCGCTCCAGCGGACGCTGAATCCGTCCGACGGAATGCTCGCATCCGGAGATCCGGTGAACTTCCACGAGTGGTTGACCGTCGGGTCCGTACGCGTGAGTTTCGGCTCGCCCGCCAGGTCCGGGTTGGCGAAGACCTCCTCCTTCAGGCCGGTGCCGCTGCCCGGTGCTGCCGTGGCCCCGGGGTCGACGGTCAGCTCGATGACGGTGGCGGTCTCGTTGGTGGCCGCGCCGGAAGGCTTGATGTCGTAGCCATCACCGGACTTGGTGACGGACACCGATTGGGCGGAGCCCAGCACGCGGGCCTGCGTCACGTCGAAGCCGGTCCGGGCGGTCAGGTGCAGTGAGCCGCCCGACTGAGGCCACTGGGTAACTGCCGCGTACAGCTTGCCGCCCTTGCGGCTGACCGTGCCCCAGGACGGCTGCTCGACCAATCCGGCGCTGCCCGCTCCACGGACCGCCTCGCCCTGGTCCGCGGTACGCAGCCAGTTGCCCATCTCACCCAGGCGCTCGGCGGCGGGGCCGGGAACCCGCCCGCGAGCGTCGGGACCGATGTTGAGCAGGTAGTTGCCACTCCGTGACGAGGTGGTCAGCAGGTTGCGTAGCAGCTCGCTGCTCGACTTCCACTTGTCGTCGTAACGGGCATATCCCCAGTGGTCGTTGAGGGTCCCGCAGGACTCCCACAGCTGACCTGCGACCGACGTATCCGGTATCTCTTGCTCCGGAGTGCTGAAGTCGCCGTCGGTCACCCGATTCTTCCCGACCCGGTTGTTGACGATCAGATCGGGCTTGAGGCCTCGCAGATATGCCTCCAGGCGCTCGCCGTCCTCTGCGGTCCAAGGCTCTTGCCATGCCCCGTCGAACCACAGCAGCGCCGGATCGTAGGTGTCCACCAGTTCCTTGAGCTGGGCGTACATGCGCTTCTCGTACGCAGGGAAGGTGGCCCGGTCCGGGAAGTCAGGATCGTGCCAGTCCCAGATCGAGTAGTAGAGGCCGAGCTTGATCCCCGCCTCGTCGGCGGCCTTCTTCAGCTCGGCGATGATGTCCCGGTTCTTGTCGAAGGCCGAGTGGTCGCGCAAGTTCCACGAGTTGACCTTTGTCGGCCACATCGCGTAGCCGTCGTGGTGCTTGGCCGTGATGACGATGTACCGCATGCCTGCGTTCTTGGCCGCGGCGACGACGGCCTTGGCATCGAAGTCGGCGGGATTGAACGTTGCGGCCTGCTTCTCGTACTCCTCCCTCGGTATGTTGCAGTTCCGCATGATCCACTCGGCGTCGCGGCAGACGGTGCCGTCGGGGCGGGTGTACTCGCCCTCGAGGTTGGAGTAGGCGCCGAAGTGGATGAACATGCCGAAGCGGTCCTGGCGGAACCAGCTCGTGCGATCAGCCGTGAAGGGATCATCGACCGCGTAATCCGTGCCAGGGCCGGCCGTGATCGCTGTCGGCGCGGCGCTGGGCTGCGCGGCGCTGGGCTGCGCGGCAGATAGGGATCCGGCGGCGAGTGCGGCGGCAACCAGCAGCGGCAGCGCGGTAATTCCTCGTGCGGTGCGGATGTGCGGGGGGTGCATTGCGGCTCCTCATTCTTCGGATGGATGGAACGTGGAAGCGGATACATCGGGGCGTCAGTTGTCGCCTCAGACAGGGATGTATGACGCGAGATGGAGGGCAGCGCCTCAGAATTCACCCGGTGTAGGGCAGGACAGCCTCAAGACGAGAGCATGTAGGTCCCACCGGCCGTCGTGGTGAAGGTGTACCGGTCGTTGTTCTGGCTCGTGCCGACCGCGGCTCCAGCCGCATCGGTGACCTTCATGGTCCGGCCGGGCCACGGGTTGAGCACGGTCACCGGGCCGCCCGCATTGTCCGCGGTCAGGGAGACGTTGGACACGCTGCTGCCGTCATAGTCGGCGCTGATCAGGAAGCCGCCAGGGGAACGGAGACGGCTGAAATGTGCCTTCTGGCCTGCGGGGTAGTTGGGGAACAACCGTATGGTGCCGTTGATGGACTGCATCAGCATCGCGTTGATCGCGTTGGTCGCGGCAACGCTCTCCAGGCCGCCGCCTTCCTGTTCGACGCTGAGGTTGGACCGCATCTTCGAGTCGATGAGCGACTTCAGCCGCGCTTGGAGTGAGGCCGCCGGATAGCCGACGCGCGCCGCCACCCCGTAGCTCTTGGCAAGGTTGTTTCCCTGGTTCCAGGAGTCTATCGCGTCAAGCGTGTCGATCGCCGTCCGACGCTGGATCTCGGAAGATTCCAGGTCCAGGTGGCCGAAGGGATGGATGAACTCCAGGTTGCAGATGGTCCTGCCGACAATCGTCGAGAAGTCGGTGTTGGTGTAGTCACGGTTGTAGACCGTCTTGCCGTTGTAGGACACGGTCGGGAAGTCCGGCAGGCTGGAGAGGATGTCCTTCCACTTGTCCCGGCGCGAGGCGTCGGCTCCGAGCTGCTCGCTGTATTTGAGGGTGCGTGTCAGCACGTACCGGATGGCGGCGAGCCCCAGGGCGTCGTCCTTGGCCCAGTCCTGTTCGTAGGCCGCGCCCATGAAGTGGTACTTCCCATCGGCCTCCTTCGGCCCGGTGTAGTCCTCCCAGAAGTTCGCCAGTTCCAGCAGGTACGGGTAGAGCGTGTCCTTGAGGAATCCGGTGTCCGGCGCGTACTCGTACTTGTCGACCATGGGGACGGCTGCGTAGCTCGCATTGGTCGGCTGGTTCCAGAACGTCCACTCGCCTGAGGCGCCCTGCGGACCGATCGAGACCGGGTACAGGTAGCCGCGGGTCGAAGCGGGGACGGACTCCTTGAACACCTGGCTCAACCGGGAGTTGACCGCACCGCCCGGGGTTGTCTGGACGCGGGCGATGTTGGCCGTACCCGTGGAACGGTAGTCCAGAACCGCCTGGATCATCGGCTCCGCGATGTCGATGCGGTTGCTGGAGAAGGCGCCGTAGTAGGGGGCCAGCGCGTTGTAGTTGAGGAAGTAGCCGCCGTTCCATTCCGGAGTGTCGGTGGTGCCCCACGGCCCCCACAGGCCGGGACCGGTCGAGCCCCGGCGCGAGGAGCTGCCGAGAAGGTACTGGGAGCCGTAGTAGTACTTCTCCAGAGACGGGTCGTAGACCCGGACGTAGGACTTGAGCCAGTACTGCTTCCACCAGTGGCGGTGCTTGGTGCTCAGATCCGCCGCGGATGCGGCCGTCACCGCGTTGGCGGTGGCTACAGCGCGGCTGACGTGATCGGTGACACCGCGGCCGCCTTCGACGGCCGAGACGATGGTGACCGTCTCGCCCGGCTTCAGGGTGAACACGGCGATGGAGGTGCCGGTGGAGTTCGTACCGGTGGAGACCGAGGCGCCGATGACCTTGGTGGCGAGGCCCATCCGCGACACCCACTGGCTGGACGAGGCGCTCTCGGTGCTGCGCTCCGCCCAGAGGGTGGAACCCTCGGTGCCGGACTTCGCCGGGTACTGCGAGGCCCCGGACTTCGTCCAGGCGTCCAGGGCGAGCCGGACCTCGGCGGTCCCGGTCGTGCTGACCTCGGTGACCACGATGTCCGCGGAGTCCGCGACGAAGGTGTGTGTCCGGACGGGCACGCTGTTGACGGTCAGTTCGGTGCGGACCTCGGCGTTGAGGATGTCCTGTGTCATCTCATACGCCGTGCCGCCGTCCGAACCCGACACCTTGCGCAACGTGAGCCCGCCCAGCGCGATCGGGTGAGCGCCGTCAGCCCCTGGGCTGGTCCAGAAGTCGTTCTTGCCCAGATACAGCCGCAGGGTGTTGCGGTCCCCACCGACGACCACGCCGAGCTCTCCGTTGCCCAGAAGGGCCCCGTCGGTCATCTTGTTGGTCAGACGGTCGGGGTCGGTCGTCGCGGGCGGCGAGGTCCAGTGGCCGGCGTATCCGGACAGCAGGTTGCCGAGCGTGTCCCAGTCCGCGTCGCCGTCGGCTGTGGCTGCGCGGGTGGCGGTCGCTCCGGTGCCGTCGGCGTGGGCGGTCCCTACGGCACTTGCGAGTGGCGCGAGGGTAATGGCGGTGAGCAGGGTCCTGCGCTTCATGACGATGCTGTCCTTTCCTTGATCCGGTCACGGGAGTGGCATGCGTCGAGCCCCGAGGCGTGCCGGGTATGGCGCGCCCCGGGCCTGTTCGTCTATCCGACGGTTCGGGTCAGGCGCTCAGCCGCCACTGCTGGCTGCTGCCGCCGTGACAGCCATGGATGATCAACCGCGTGCCGTCGCCGGTGCCACCGCTGTCGGCCTCCAGACACTTGCCGAATGCCTTGAGCTGCCTACCGGCGGGGTCGTACGTCCACTTCTGGGCCTTGGTGCCATTGCATTGGTAGAGCTGCACCGGGGTGCCGTCGCTGGTGTCGGCCTGCTGGACGTCCATGCACTTGCCGAGCGCTCGGACCTCACCGGTGGCGGAATCGAAGGTGAACTTCTGGGCGGCGGTCTTGTTACAGGTGTGCAGCTGCAGGTCGTTGCCGTCTTCGGCACTGGCCTGGGGCACGTCCGTGCAACGCTGGCTGGCGACCCCGGTGATGGCGTTGGGGTGGGGGTCGATGACGAACCGGTCGATGGTGACCCATCGACTGCTCTCGGTTGTGATCTTGATGGTGTGGGTTCCGTAGGGCAGCGCGGGGCTGAGGTAGGCCGGAACGTCGACGCTGCGGGACTCGTCGGCGAGGTTGACGGTCGTGGCCGGGCCGCCGTCGATGGATACGGCGGCCGTGCCCTGGTCGGGCCCTGTGACACCGTTCCAGGTGATTCCGGTGCCGGTGAACTCGTACGTGACGGTGGAGCCTGCCGTGTTGGAGTTGTGGCAGGTGTTGTTGAAGCAGCTGCCGGGGTTGGAGCTGGAGAACCCGGTGTAGGTGATGGCGGGGTCGGTGTCGTCGATGTCGGGCCTGGTCGTGGTGTCGACTTCGAAGGCGTCCACGGACACGACGCCCGTCGTCGGGGTGACGGTGATGGTGTGCTTGCCGCGGCTCAGCCCATAGCGGGCGAAGACGACGTCGTTCCCGGTCGGTGGCGAGGAGGCGAGGTCGACGGTCGTCGGGGGGCCGCCGTCGATGCGAACCTCTGCCTTGCCCGCGCCCGCGTCGCGTGCGCCGACCCATTTGACGGAGGTTCCGTCGAAGGTGAACGACGCGGAGTTTCCGGTCGCCGTCGAGGTACGGGCCGTTCCACCGAAGTACTGGTCTCCGCTGGCGGTGCCCCACGCGCCGTTGTAGCTGATCGAGGGGGAACCGCTGTCGGTTCTTCCGCCGTTGCCGGGGAGGGTGCCGGTGGCTTCACCGACGGCGGCGAGTTGGGCCATCGACGAGTCGGAGATGCGGCCGCTGGGCCAGTCGTAGCCGACGTCCCAGGTCATCGCGGCGCCCTGACTCATCGCGCCGGTCGCATAGTTCACCAGTGTCTCGGTGCTGTGGGACATCGCGGCGTTCGAGGGATTGCCCCAGTGGCCCTGGATGCGGTTCAGGCCGTGGTTGAGCACCTGGGTTCCGTTGTAGTCGCGCCAGCGGCCGTCGGGCGAGAGCTTGTCCTCGCCGGAGACGACATCGGACTTGGCGGCGGCGTTCTTGTTCGTCTCGTACTGCCAGCCGGCCGCGCTGAGCCCGATCAGGCTGTCGGGGTTGCCGGTGTGCAGCGCGTCGATGATGTCCGAGGCGTAGGAGTCGAGGTTCGCGAAGCCGCCGTCCACCCACCAGCCGTCGATGAGCGGGCCCCACTCCTGGGCCCAGTACTTGACGACCTCGAGCCACTTCTTCTGGAAGTCAGCGTTGTGCACGCCGCCGTCTTCGTGGTTGTTGGGGTCGGCGCCGAGCTTCTCGGCGGCGTAGGCGTCGTTCCTCGGCGGGTCGAGCGGGATGTACGCCATGAACTTCAGCCCCTTGGCGTGCGCGGCGGTGGCGAGGTCCTTGATCAGGTCGCGCTGCGAGAGGCGGCTGGGGTGAGCGTCAGTGGCCGGGACGTACTTCTCGTACACCGGGTTGGGCGCGTCCCAGTAGCCGGAGATCTGTCCGACCGGGATCTGGAGCCATCCGGCGCCGACGGAATCGACTTGGTTGACGACGCCCTCGATGTCGTAGTTGTCGACCCGGTCGTTCCACTCGGCCACCGTCGGCCACTTCCCGGTCGCGTAGGAGCCGACCTGACAACCCGGCGGACAGCCTTCCGCGAGGTAGTGCACGGAGACGCCCCACTTGCGCTGGTTCATCCAGTCCGTGGCGTGACCACCGGCGGCCGCAGCCGGGGTCGGCCCGACGGCTACGAACAAGCTAACGATCACTATGGCTGCCGAGATGGAGCTCACCAGAGCACGCAGTGTTCTGCGCAGTTGCATCGCTTCTCCTCTGGGATCAGGGGGTTGATGCCGTCCTTGTGCCGGCTCATGCGCCAGGATCGGCTGGGCTATTGAGCGAAGTAGTCGAGGTAGGGCCGCCGCCCCCACTTGCTGTTGGACAGCGAATTGTGCCGACCCCACCTNTGCTGTTGGACAGCGAATTGTGCCGACCCCACCTGCCTGTTCGTCTATCCGACGGTTCGGGTCAGCCGCTCAGCCGCCACTGCTGGTTGTCGCGGCCGTGGCAGGCAGCGATGATCACCTTGGTGCCGTTGGCCGTCGCACCGCCGGAAGCATCCAGACACTTACCGAAGGCCGTGAGCTGCTTGCTGTTGGGGTCGTACGTCCACTTCTGAGCGTCCGTGCCATTGCAGGAGTACAGCTGCACGGGAGTGCCGTCGTTCGCGTTCCCCTGCTCGACATCCAGGCACTTGTCGAGAGCGCGGACCTCACGGCTCTCCGGGTTGAACCTCCAGGTCTGGGCCGCCGTGCCGTTGCAGTCATACAACTGCACGTCGGTGCCGTCCTCAGTGCTCGCCCCCGGAACATCGACACACCTGTTACTGCCGACCCCGACGAGTGCAGTGGGCAGCTTGCCCACCGCCTGGCCCAGCGATTTCAGCTGCTGCATGGCCGGGTCGGAGATGTGCCCGTTCGACCGGTCATAGCCGACATCCCAGGTCACCACTCCCCCGACACGGATGACCTTGAGAGTGTGGTTGATGAGTTCCTCGGTGCTGTAGGACATCGGCTGGTCGGGCAGGCTGCCCCAATCGCGCTGCGCCATGCTGAGGTACTGGAGTTGCATCTGGGTGCCCCGGTTGTCGAGCCAGCGGCCGTCGGTGGGACGGGTGGACCAGTCGTTGACGCCCGTTTCGCCCGGGTTGAAGTCGGACTCGGTGGTCACCGACCCAACCCCATTGGGCAGGCCGTTGAAGGAGAGGAGGGCCTTGGGGTTGGCGCTGCGCAAGGTGGTGGCCATCTTGTCGTAGAAGGGCTCCAGGGCCCGGTAACCGGAGCCGTCGATGAAGTAGCCGTCGACGTCGGTGCCCCACTGCTGCGCCCAGGTCTTGGCTACCTTGAGCCAGTTCTCCTGGTAGGTCGCGTTCGGCGCGGCTGGCTCCTGGCTGTCGCCGCCGAGCTTCTTGCGGGCGTAGTCATCGCGCTGGATGGCGTCGTCGGTGATGTAGACGATGAGCTTGATGCCTTCCTTGTGCAGCGCGGGGCCCAGTTCCTTGATGAGGTCCCGCTGGGAGAGGCGGGAAGGGTGGTCTGCCGTGGGTGGCACGAGCTGGTCGTAGGCGGCGTTCGGGGCGCTGTAGTAGCCGGTGTTCTGGCCGACCGAGATCTGCAGCCAGCCCGCTCCGATGGACTTGAGCTGCTGGACGACGCCGTCGACGTCGTAGTGGTTCACCCGGTCGTTCCACTGCGCGACCGTCGGCATGTGGTCGGGGTAATCGCTGAGACTGCAGTTTGGGCAGCCTTCGGCCAGGTAGTGCTCCATGACACCGAACCTGCCGTCATGCATCCAATCGGTGGCCGAACCACCAGCGGCTGCTGCCGGAGTCGGTGCCGCGACCACGGCGGTAGCCGTGACTACAACGGCTGACAGTGCCAATCCGGCGCATTTACGTAGATACGTTCCCGAGTTGTGCACGGGTTCCACTCCCTGATGTGGTGTGCATGCGCGACCGCCCAGTGCGCTGGACGGCCCGGCTCTTGGGCGCCTCGGGGTTGAGGCGGTGTTTCAGGTGCGGCAATGCGCGTGGACGCCGTAGGCCGGAGGCGGTCCCTCCACCGGCCGGACGGCATCCGTGGCAGGTCAGAGTCGGACGACCTGACCGGTGCGGCGGGATCTCTCGGCCGAGAAGACGACGCGATGGCTGTCGCGACTGGCCTCCGGGCCGGTGAGCAGCAGTTCGGGGCGGCCCTCGTGGTGCGCGCGGACGAATGCCTCGATCAGGCCGGCGTCTCCGCCGCCGTGGCCTTCGGCGGCCGAGGCGCCGCCGTTGTCGGTGTCGATGACGGTGCGCTCGTCGGTGCGGAAGTCGTAGATCTCGATCGTCCTGCCGTCGCCGGTGATCTGGCCGTGGGTGCCGAAGAGTTTGGTGTGGCGGTTCTCCTGTGGGGTGAAGGCGGTGAGGGTGAAGGAGGCGGTGGCGCCGCCGTCGTACTGGAGGTTGACGACCTGGTGGTCGACGATGTCGTTGTCACAGGCGTAGACACAGCGCCCGTACGGGCCCTTGGCCAGAGCCGTCTCGACCGCCTCCGCGGTCATCTCGTCGGCGACGATCCGGGTGAAGTAGCGCTTGACGCCGCCCTCGCGCAGACCGACCGGGTAGAGCTTGCGGGCCGAGTACGGGCAGTCGGGCTCGACGGAGCAGCTGATGCACCGCTCGCCCGCCCCGGCGGGGGCGTTCTCGGTGCGGAAGTGGGTGAGGGAGCCGAAGGACGACACCGCGGTAACGGGGCGGCCGACGAGGTGGCCGAGCCAGTCGATGTCGTGGCAGGACTTGGTGAGCAGGAGGAAGGACGAGAGGTCTTCGCGGCGCCAGTTGCCGCGTACGTAGGAGTGGGCGAAGTGCCAGTAGCCGATGGGCTCCAGGTGCTGGACGCTGACCAGGTCGCCGATGCGGCCGCTGCCGAGGAGCTCTTTGAGACGGCGGGTGTAGGGCGAGTAGCGCATGACGTGGCAGACGGTCAGCGATACTCCCGCTGACTGGGTCACCTCGGCGATGCGGTCGCACTCCTCCAGGCCGGTCGCCATCGGCTTTTCCAGCAGCATGTCGTAGCCGCGTGCGGCGAATGCCTCCACCGCCTCGATGTGTTGGGCGTCTTGCAGGGTAATGAGTACGGCGTCCGCGAGGCGGGGAGCTTCAGCCAGCTCGCGCCAGTCGGCGTACCGGTGGTCGAGCGGCACCCCGTGCTGCTCGGCGAAGGCGGCGCGGCGGACGTCGCGCGGCTCGGCGACGGCGGTGAACGCGACAGGTGTCTCCCCCGCCGCGGCCAGAGCCGCGTACCCGGTGCCGCGCGCCCCCGCACCGGCCACGGCCAGGTGGAGCGGGCCGCCGAGGGGGCGGCCGAGGTGCTCGCGGAGGTTGGCGAACGTCTGCGTCACGGTGGTCATTTCTTGACTGCACCTCCGGTAGGGCCCCTTCACGATGTGCTTCTGTAGGGCGCGGTGGAATCTGCACGGGCATCCCGTCCGGTCGGCCCCGGGGGCACCGGCCGGTGAACCTTGGCGTCAGCCCTTGCTGGCTCCTGCGGTGAGGCCCTTGACGAAGTGCTTCTGGAAGGCGAGGTAGAAGACGAGGACGGGCAGGGTGGCCAGGAACATCAGCGCGAAGACCTGGCCGTAGTCCTGTTGGTGCTCCCCCATGGCGCGGTAGATACCGACGGTCACGGTGGTGCCCTCGGCCGGACCGAGGATGATCAGCGGGTTGAGGAAGTCGTTCCAGATCCACACCCCGAGGAAGATCAGCACGCTGGCCGAAGCGGGCCGCAGCAGCGGGAACACCACCTGCCAGAAGGTCCGCATCCGGCCGGCGCCGTCGATGGCCGCTGCCTGTTCGAGTTCGACCGGGATGGTCTTGACGAATCCCGCGAAGACGAACACACCGAAGGGGACGTAGTAACCCACGTTGACCAGGACGAGCCCCATGACGGTGGACATCAACCCGAAGTCACGCAGCACTTCGGTGATCGGCGCGATGATGACGGCCGGCGGAATCATGAGCCCCGCCAGCATCACGACGAGCATGATCCGTGCACCAAGCCCATGGCTGCGGGCCAGGAAATGGCCGCACATCGCCGACAGGACGGTGAGCACCGTGATCGAGATAGCGGTGACCTCGAGGCTGTTGATGAGGCCGTACCAGAAGAGGTGGTCGGAGCGGGTGAAGACCTGCTTGACGCTGTCCAGGGTCGGCGGGATCGGCAGTCCAACGGGCGAGTCGACGATCTTGCTGCCGGGCTTGAAGACGTTGACCAGGACCAGATACAGGGGCAGGAAGAACACCGCGGTGACGAACGTGGCCACCATCGGGCGCAGCCATCCGCTGGTCTGCTTGCTCATGCGTTCACCTCGCGGCGCTGGAGAAGGCGGAGGACCACCGTGGACACGACAGCGACGAAGACGAGCATCACCACGGCGACGGCGGAGGAGTAGCCGCTGCGGTTGCCCACCAGGCCGGTCTGGATGACGTCGAAGGCGATGGTGCTGGTGGTGCGGTCGCCGGGGCCACCGTTGGTGATGACCTGGACCTGGTCGTAGGTCTTGAAGGTGCTGATCAGCATCATGACCGTGTTGATGGTCAGCGCCGGGGCCAGCAGAGGCCAGGTGATGTGGCGGAACCGCTCGAAGGGCCCTGCCCCGTCGACGGTCGCGGCCTCGTGCAGCTCATGCGGCACGCCCTGCAGCCCGGCCAGGTACACCACGACGCAGAAGCCGATCATCTGCCAGGTGAGGATCCAGCACAGCGTGTAGAGGGCCAGGCCCGGGTCGGACAGCCAGCCCGGCGGGTGGTCCACGCCGAGTTTGCGCAGCGTCGTGTTGAGCAGGCCGTCGTCGGTGAGGATGGACTGCCAGATGACGCTGACCACGACTCCGCTGAGCACGACGGGTGTGAAGAACACGCCGCGCAGCGCGTTGTAGAGCCAGCCGCGGCGGTCCAGGAGGACGGCGATGGCCAGACCGATCGCGTTGGCGGCGATCGTGACGACGAAGGTGATGACGAGGGTGTTGGTCAGCACCTTCCAGAAGTCGGGGTCGTCGGCCAGCGTCCGGTAGTTGCGCAGTCCGACCCACTTCATGGGTGGATTGAACGGGTTGCGATTGGTCAGGCTGTAGTACCCCGCGATGCCGATCGGGACCAGGACGAAGCAGGCGTAGAGCGCCAGCGACGGCAGGCCGAAGAGAGCGAAGTGGCTCAGCCGACCGAACCTGCGCGTTGTGCGTGAAGGCCCACCACTCATGCGTGGCGGGCGGCCCGCAGGCGGACTCTGCTCGGCGGGTGGGTCCTGCGTGGCGGTCCCAGGATGTGTCGCCGTCATCACGGCGCTCCTTTCGGGGGCGGTGCCTGGGGGTCTGTGGGGGCGGCCGGGCACCGCTGGGTCGTTCCTACTGCTCGGCCTTGGTCCACTCGCTGTCGAGGAACCGTGCGAACTGGTTCGCCGACTTCTTGCCGGTGATCAGGTCCTGCACGCCGAGGGCTGCCTTGTCGGACAGGCCGGGCAGCAGCGACCCGTCGCCGTTCTCCTGGGAGAAGGCAGTGGTCACACGGCCTTTCTTGAGCGCTTGTTCATAGACCGCGAGAGTGTCCTGGTAGACCGGGCCCATGCCCTTCGGCGGCTGGTAGCCCTTGATCGCGATGATCGCCCCGTCGGACTTCACGACGGCGTCGAGGTTGGTCTTGTCGAGCTGGAACGCCAGCGCCCACTTCCTGGCCAGCTCCACGTCCGGGGCCTTGGCACTGACGCTCAGCCCGCCGCCGGTGAAGGCGGGCACCACGAGGGAACCGTCGTCGGTGGGCCAGGCGAACACACCGACCTCGAAGCCGGGCTTCTTGGCGTCGGCGGACGCCGGGAACCACGACCCCATCGGGTACATGGCACCCTTGCGGTCGCGGAAGGCCTTCTCCGTGTCGGTGTAGGAGCGGCTGAGTCCTGCCTTGTCGATGTAGCCCTTCTTGGCCAGCTGGGCCACCTTGTCCACCGCCTTGACGAAGGCGTGATCGTCGAAGCTCTTCTTGCCCGCGGCACGTTCGGCCAGCCACCGGGGGTCGCCCTTGTAGACATCCGTGGCGATGGCGGCGATCAGCGGGTACATGTCCGCCCAGGTGTCCTTGCCCCCGCCACCGACAACGATCGGTGTGATGCCCTTGGCCTTGAGCTTCGCGCACACCTCGAGGAAGTCGGCGTATGTCGTGGGCGGGGCGGAGATGCCGGCCTTCGCGAAGAGGGCCTTGTTGTAGTACACCAACGGCACGGCCTGGGTGTTATACGGCAGCTGGTAGATCTTGCCGTCGATGGCGTTGGACTTCGACCAGACGAATTTTGTCAGCTCCTGCGGCGTGAATGCGGCGAGCTTGCCCGCCTGGGCGAACCCCTGGGGGTTGATCGCCGGCATGATGTCGGGCATCTGGCCGGAGGAGTCGAGCTGCTTGACGTAGGCGGTGCGGTCGACGACGGGCGACACCAGCTTCTTGATCTTCACTCCGGGGACCTGCTTCGAGGCCCGCTTGATGGCCGCGTTCCAGTAGGCGGCGTCGAGGTTGGGCGTCTCGAAGGTGAGGAACGACAGTTCCACGTCGCCGCCGGACGACGAGGACGACTTGCTGCCCGCGGTACAACCGGTCAAGGCCGCGGCCATGACCGCCCCGCTCCCGGTGAGGAATCTCCGACGATCCATTGCTGCTCCTAGCGATGATCTGTGATGCGTGGTGGCGAGGTGGTGGTCAGGACGCGGGCAATTCGAAGATTCCGTAGGAGAAGCCCTGGGTCCGGACTTCACCGCCAGTGATCTCTACTCCATGTACGGCGAGCGGGCGGGCACCGTCGGCATCGGACAACGGCGCGCGGGCCGGTTCTTGACAGCCGTTGATGACCACCAGGTGGCTGTCGCCCCGGGTGTAGACGAAGGGGTAGTCGCGGTGCAGGACCCGCACTGGTGCGTCAGCACCCAGCGAAGGCGTCTGTTTGCGCAGGTGGATGAGCGTACGGACCTGGTGCAACAAAGAGGTCTCGGTCGCCTGGGCGGAGGCGACGGTGGGCCGGTCGGGATCCGGATCGATCGGCAGGTAGAGGCGGTCGGCGGGTGCGGTGGAGAACCCGGCGTTCGGGCCGTCGTCCCACTGCATGGGGGTGCGTGAGCCTTGGCGGGCCTGGGTGTCGAGCTGACTTCCTTCCTTGTCGGGGAGGCCGGGGAGGTATCGCATGCCGATCTCGTCGCCGTAATAGATGACTGGCAACGAGGGCCAGGTGAGCTGGAAGGCGAAGGCCGGGGCGACCATGTCGCGAGTGCGCGGACCGCAGGTCAGGCGGGAGAAGTCGTGGTTGGCGGTGGGGAGTGCCACCAGGCCGCCGCCGTCGGCCGCCGCCTCGGCTTCGTTCCACGCCGTCAGGAAGGTCTCCATCGACCCCTTGCCGTCGGGGTCGAAGTAGCACGGCTGGCCGTCGCTCCAGGGGCCGATGCTGCCCGTGTTGTTGTCCCACAGGGAGCGCAGAGCGTCGCCATCGAAGTGCAGGAAGAAGTCGGAGTGGAAGCCGGCCGGGATGGAGGATCGGGGGTCACCCCACTCGGCAAGCAGGGCACAGTGCGGATAGCTGCGATCGATCCACTCGCGCATCTGCCTCCACAGATTGCCCGTCTCCACCTGGCCCGGGTCGTCCTTGACCAGGGAGTAGGCCATGTCCACACGGAATCCGCTGACGCCTCGGTCGAACCAGAAGGCCATGACGTCCCGCAGAGCCGCCCGGTTGGCCATGGGCCCATCGGCGTCCACGGGCTGCCGCCATGGCTCGGTCTCGTCCGACCTGGCGTAACCAAAGTTCAGCGCGGGCTGGATCGGGAAGAAGTTGGCCCGGTAGAAGCCGCCGCGCGCGCCCTGGTTGGGAATCCATTCGCGCATCGGGGAGGCGATGCGGTCGGACCAGATGTACCTGTGGTCACCGGGGGTGTTGGCCGACTCCTGGAACCAGGGATGCCGGTGCGAGGTGTGCCCCGGCACCAGGTCGAACATGACGCGGATGCCACGGCTGCTTGCGGCGTCGATCAGTTTCGCCGCGTCCTCGTTCGTGCCGTACCGCGGGGCGATGCTCAGGTAGTCCACCACGTCGTAGCCGCCGTCACCGAACTCGGAGGCGAAGCACGGGTTCAGCCAGACGGTGTCGACGCCCAGCCACGCCAGGTAGTCCAAGCGTTCGACGATGCCGGCCAGGTCGCCGATGCCGTCGCCGTTGGAGTCGGCGAACGACTGCGGATAGATCTGATAGAGGACGGCATCGGACAGCCAGGAGAGCGCGGTACGGGACTGAGACATGAGGCGGTACGGCCTTTCGCAGGGAGAGCCAGCCGGCACCGGCAGAGACTGGGTGTTCCGGCGCGATCGCTCTGAATTAGTAATGCAGGTGGATTTAATATCTCGCCGCAAGCTAGGATGTTTGCACCAGGTGGTCGCAGCGTCAAGAGGTCGGAGATGTTTCTATGAGTTCGGGTGCCCCCCAACACTGGTACGGGGCGCCGTGGAAGCGTGCCACGACAGTGGCGGCCCTGCGTGTGCTCCACGCGGACGCCTCGCGCCCGCTCGACGACGGCTCCACCGGTGGCCTCACCTTGACGGAGATCGCCGGGCGGGCAGGTGTTTCCCGTCCCATGGTCGAGGACGCCGTGGACGAGCTGACCGAGCGCGAACTGGTCGCCGAGATCGTCCCCGACCCCGACGCACCCCGGCCGGTGGGCCGCCCCGCCAAGCGCTACCGGTTCCGCTCCGAACGCGGATACGTGCTCGGTGTCGACATCGGCATCCACAAAATCCTGGCACTCTGCGCCGACCTCTCCGGCACCATCCGCGGCAGCCACCGCATCGAGGTGTCGGCAGACCTCGACAAAGCCGCCCGCATCACTGCCGCGCGCACCGCACTCAAACGCGCCGCGAGAGCGTCAGGGATCCGCCTCGCCGACGTGTTGGCCGTAGGCGCCGGAACCACCGGCCCGGTCGATCCGCACACCGGAACAGTGCTCCGGTCCCCGGCCCTGGCCGGGTGGGAGGGCGTCAATCTCAAGGAGGCACTGTCCGGCCTCGGTTCAGGGCCAGTCCTTGCCGGCAACGACGCCAACCTCGGCGCGCTCGCCGAACACTGGCGCGGGACCGCCGCCGACGCCCAGGACGTCGTCTACATCCTGGCCGGGCACCTCATCGCGGTCGGCATCCTGATCGACGGGCACGTACGTCAGGGACGGCACGGGGCCGCGGGAGAGATCGGCGTACTCAGAGCCGCTCGCTGGCACGAAGTCCGCGACGCACTGGCCGCCAACAAGCCCATCGACACGCCGGAACTCATCAACGACCTGGCCACCGGCATCGCCGCGGCCGTCCTCGTCGTCGACCCGGACAAGGTGGTCATCGGCGGCGGTGTGTCGCAGGCGGGAGATACCCTCCTCGAGCCGCTGCGCCGCCGACTCTACGAACTGTGTCTGTTCCCGATCCCCGTCGAAGCCTCACACTTCGGCGACCAGAACGTCGCCATGGGCGCGATCCGCCTCGCCCTCGATGAACTGGAAGACGAACTCTTCACCGGCACCACGTGAGGCGACGCCGCACGGTGGAACGTCCGCAGCCGTCCTCGCTCACGCGCCGAGCTGGCGCTCGGCAGCCTTCCGTCCGCTCCGGGTCGCATGTGTCGACGTGCCGGTAGTGCTGCGGCTGGTGCCGCAGCAGTCTGACGGAGCCAATTCCCCTATTTGCGCTTGGAGTTGGTGCGAACCGGTCGCGGTAGAGTCGGCCGACGAGGGCGGTGGCAGCGTGCGCGTCGAGGCACCGGCACGAGGTGGCCAACGAGGGTCCGGGGTCTTCACGCTCGGATCCGTGTCCTGCCTTCTTCCGGCCGGGGACCGGGCGCTGGAGGTGCTGGACTTCACCGGCCGCTAGTCAGGGGAGCGCGGGGCAGCGCCGCTCGTGCCGAGAACCTCATCCGCCCTGGTGGGAGGAGGTGCGCGCCGTGTACGGGAGGTCGGCCGGAGAACGGTGCTGGAACGCCAACTCGGTCAGGACCGGGGTACGGTTCACCCCGGGCGACCGGGCATTTCTGGCGGCGCTGCTGCACCGGCTCCCCATGGACGTGCTCCGCGGAGTGCGGCTGCTGGTGCGTCCGGACACGGTGCTCCGCTGGCACCGCGACCTTCTCGTCCGCCGCCATGCTGCCGCCTCCCGGCCCAAGCGTTCGGGACGGCCTCGGACCGTGCACTCCGTGCGGGCCCTGGTGCTGCGCCTGGCACGGTGGGTGCCACCGCGCACCCAACCTCTTCAGAGGTGGCGCAGACCGCGAAGAACCTCGTCATGGATCTTGAGGACGCGGGCCGCCGAGCGCGTTACATGATCAGGGACCGGGACGGAAAGTTCTCCGCCCTGTTCGATGCCATCCTGGCGGACGCGGGGATCGAGGTCGTGCTCAGCGGCGTTCAGATGCCGAGAATGAACTCGACCATGGAAGGTGGGTAGCAGACCTGCCGACGGGAACTCCTGGACCGCACCCTGGTTTGGAACCATCGGCACCTGCTTCACATCTTGCGCGAGTTCGAGCAGTTCTACAACGCACACCGGCCGCACCAGGGCATCGCGAACGCCAGACGGCCGCACGCCTTACCCACGCCGATCGACGATCCTGAGCAAATCAGCCGTCTCGACATACGCAGGGCCTGACCCGGCGCCGGCTCCGGCCACCGCGCTCCGTGGAGACGCTGGGAGAACACGGGGGTGACGGGCTCGTCACGCCCGTGCTGTCACCCTTCGTCGGGGAGTGTCAGCGGGACGCCACGTTCCTGTCGGCACCGACACGCGTGGGAGGGGTTCCGTCCGATGCCACCGCCGAAGGCTCTCGCCCTGCGGCCCAGGGTGTCGAAGACGCTACCGGCCCCCGCACAGGATCGGCCAGATGTGCGCGACCCCGGGCGACGCCAGGTGCCCCTGTCCAACGCGGCGGTGACGGCCGCCCTGTCCGGCGGACACGGACCGGCGGCGCCCCCGCTCTCCTCCACCCGGTTGCGGCCCGCCGGGCAGGACACGGTCGGCAATGGCGCGGTCGCGGCGGCCCGCCGTACCGAGACCGCCCCTCGGCAGGAGCCGCCCACGGCCGAAGCGGCGCGGGGGGACACGGCGGAGCCGGCGCCCGCCGGCGCGGCCTCCGCCACCGCTCCCGAGGTCAAGGCGCGTCCCGGCCCGGGAGCGGACCCGAAGTCCGCGACACTCAAGAAGGACGTACGGAATAAGCAGCGCTCGGTGGCGGCCTCGCACCCGCCCCCGAAGGCGGAGGTCGGTGCCGCGCAGGACGCCGCCCGGCCGCCCAAGGACGACGAAGAGGCACAGGGCAAGACCGCCAACGCGGAGAAGATGAACGAGGCCAAGCCGAAGGACTTCGACAAGGACGCGTTCATCAGGGCGGTCGAGAAGGCGATCGCCGAGAAGGCGCCGAAGAACCTCGACGAGGCGGACAAGTTCGCCAGCTCAGGCAAGGCCGATGAGGTGCGCGCGGAGGTGCACGGCAAGGTCGGCGAGGGAAAGGCGGACTCGGCCGAGCAGATCGCCACGACAACCGCCGCCCCGCCGGACACCTCGGCGGCCGTCCCCAAGAAGGTCGTACCGCTCACCCCGGACCGGCCCCCGGGGACCCCGGGCACGCCGAATCCGGCCAACGCCGTACCGGACAAGCTGCCACCGTCGGCGACCGACCTTTCCGCCGGACCCGCACAGGTCGACCGGCAGATGGCGGACGCGCAGGTCACCGAGGTACAGCTGAAGAAGTCCAACGAGCCGACGTTCACCAGCGCCCTGGGCGAGAAGAAGGCCGCCGAACGGCACTCCGAGGTGGCCCCCGGCCGGATGCGCGGGCATGAGAAGAAGGAGCTGAACGCGGCCACCGCGCAGGCGAGGCGGCTCGGCGCCGCCGCCATGGGCGCGATGGGCGCCCAGCGGGTGCGCACCGGTCAGCAGGTCGGGACGGGCAAGTCCGGTGCCAAGGGGCGGGACGAGGAGAAGCGGGCCCAGGTCACGGCGGTCCTGCAAGGGGTCTTCGACACGATAAAGAAGGATGTCGAGGCCATTCTCAACGGCCTCGACAAGCTGGTCGACGACCAGTTCGGCCGGGGTGAGAAGGCGGCGCGGGACGCGTTCACCGCCGAGCACCAGCGGAAGATGGACGAGTACAAGGACCGCCGGTACTCGGGGGTGACGGGTAAACTCCGCTGGGTGCGGGACAAGTTCGCCGGACTGCCCGCCGAAGCGGACAAGATCTTCGAGGAGGCCCGCGACAACTACGTCCGCCGGATGCGGCAGGTGATCTCGGATGTCGCCGACACCATCGGCACCGAGCTGAACCGGGCCAAGCGCCGTATCGCGCAGGGCCGGGGCGAGTTGCAGGACGCGGTGCGCAAGCTTCCGCCCGATCTGCGGTCCATCGGGCAGCAGGCGGCCGCCGAGTTCGCCGACAAGTTCGATGAACTCACCCAGTCCGTGGACGACAAGGGCACGCAACTCGTCGACACGCTGGCCACCAAGTACACCGACGCGCTCAAGTCCGTGGACGACGAGATCACGGCGGAGAAGGAGAAGAACAAGGGCCTCGTCGCCAAGGCCGTGGACGCGGTCAAGTCCGTGATCAACACCATCCTGGAGCTGAAGCGGCTGCTGCTGTCGGTCCTCGCCAAGGCCGCGTCGGCGGTCATGCTGATCCTCAAGGACCCGATCGGCTTCCTGCGCAACCTGGTCTCGGCGGTCGGCGCCGGCTTGCGGCAGTTCCTGGCGAACATCGGCCGCCATCTGCAACAGGGCATCCTGTCGTGGCTGTTGGGCAAGACGGCCGAGGCGGGCATCGAACTGCCGTCGAAGTTCGATGTCCAGGGCGTGCTGAAGATGCTCGCCTCCCTGCTCGGGCTGACCTGGCAGAACATCCGCTCCCGCATCGTCCGCAAGGTGCCGAAGATGGAACCGGCGATCGCGGCGGCCGAGACCGCGGTGCCGCTGGTCGCGGAGGTCCGCAAGCGGGGCGTCGCCGGGATGTGGGACGACCTCAAGGCCCGCGTGGGCGACCTGAAGAAGGACCTGCTGGACAAGGTCATCGCCTACGTCACACCGACGATCGTCGTCGCCGGGATCATGTGGGTGATCTCGCTGCTCAACCCCGCGTCGGCGTTCGTCCGGGCGGTGAAGCTGATCATCGACATCGTGCGCTTCATCGTCACCCAGGCGCGCCAGATCATCGAGTTCGTGAACACCGTGCTCGACGCGGTCATCGCGATCGCGAGGGGCGGCAGCGGGGGTGTGCCGGGCCTGATCGAGCAGGCCCTGGCCCGCTCCATCCCCGTTCTGCTGGGTGTCCTGGCCGCGATCCTGGGCGTGGGCGGGATCGCCTCCCGGGTCAAGCAGATCGTCCAGGCGATGTCCAAGCCGGTCGACCGGGCGGTGGACTGGGTGATCGACAAGATCGTGGGCCTGGTGAAGAAGCTCTGGTCCAAGATCAAGGTCACGTTCGAGAAGAAGAAGCCCAAGCCGAAGCCGAAGCGCCGCCCGGACCGGAAACACCCGGGCAGGCCGCGCCGCCGAACCCGTCCGGACCAGCGGCGCCGCCCCGACCGACGCAGGCCCAAGCGCAGACGCGACCCGAAGAAGAAGCGGCCCGACAAGCGGCCTGACAAGCGGACCGCGGCGGACAAGAAGCGCGCCCTCGACGCCGCCGTGCGCGATGCGACGCACTTGCTCAACGAGGAGTCGGCGACGGTCAAGTCCGTACGTCGCGGGCTCCCGGGCATCAAGCGGCGGCACCGCCTCACACGGATCCGGCTCAAGAAGGTGACCGGGGACAAGTACCGCATCAAGGTGGCCATCAACCCGGAGGCGGAGACCCCGGTCGAGGACCTGGGCGACAAGTTCCCCTACAAGATCGGCCCGGCCGAGGGGAACTTCAAGATCAGGAAGCATGGGAAGGTGGTCGACCAGCTCAACCCGATCAAGAACCTTCCCATGGCGGGGCGGGACCGGCGGACCGGCTTCGTCGTCAACATCGCGACCATCCCGGGCCAGGTGAACCCGGGCATGGCCGCCCGCTATCTCCACGACGCGTGGAAGAGTCCCGAGACCAAGCACTTCGGGCCGGTGAGCACGGCCGTCGTGATCGGCGTCAACACCTTCGAGCACCTCGACCAGAAGAACGACAGCAAGGTCCTCAACAAGGCCATCGACGCCGTCAAGCGGCCGGTGAAGCTCATCATGGCCGTGTTCGGCTTCATCTGGACGCCCAGGTGGCTCCACAACGACGGCCATGAGGTCCCCATGGCGGAGGTCCGCAAGAAGTACCGGGATCTGAAGACGGACAGTGAGAAACGCATCGCCGAGCAACAGGAGAAGGGTCTGCGCGACAAGGGCGCACTCCCCTACGGCCTCTTCCGCGAGGAGGTGACGAACTCCTCGTACACCCGCGAGGCGACGGCGATCCTGTCGGAGGCCAACGACCAGGTCCACATCCTGGGCCAGGACGCCGACACCGGGGTCGCGGTGTCCGAGACGACGGGGGTTCTCGCCGCGTACAAGCAGATCCTGGACGCGATGGAGAGCCATCCGCAGATCACCATCGGGGGCTACCACTTCAGGGGCTTCAACTGGAGCCCGGAGGGCGACCAGCGCCCCAAGCAGCTCACCCTGCTCGCCAACGCGCTGGACCGGGCGATCCGGGTCGTCATCGGCAAGCGGTTCCCGCAGATGCTCTACCCGACCGAGCCGAACATGCTGATCAAGGCGTGGGACCGCCATCGGCCGGACGGCCTGTTCCAGCACAGCCGCCTCCACGCCCTGCGCCAGATCCAGGGTGGGCTCTACGGAATCGGCAGTGCGGAAGGACGCACCCTGCGGATCAGGTACATGGAGGTTTTCGGCGAGGAGCTGCCCGTCGCCTACGCGCCCGAGGCATCCACCACCACAAGTCCGGAGCCGGACGACGAGGACCGCGGACTGACCGTGCGCCCCTCCGACGTTCACCGCGCCGCGCGGGGGAAGATGCGGGCCAGGGGCGGCGCGGAGGAAGCCATCCGGGTCGCACACCGGATGTACGCGCTCATCATCCAGTCGCAGTCCTACACCAGCGCCCACACCCTCTCCCGGGAGTACTTCTACGCGAATCCCGGGATGTCCAAGAGGCTCCGGTTCACCCTGCGGGACACCGTCTTCGTCCACGTCGAGAACGTGGCGATGCTCATGGCCGACAACCCCAGGCTGACCGCCCAGAGTGCCGGCGTCCAGGCGGAGCTCCAACGGCTGGCGGAAACCGTGGACCGGCTCGTCCGCGGCTCGGGCGGCGACCAGCGGCGCAAACAGGCCGTCCAGCGGGCCCGCGATCTGGTCTCCGACATCATCAGGGCGATGACCGCCCCCGAGCTGCACACCTACTGGGAGAGTGTCAGCACGGCGCTGGACGAGGCCATGAGGGACGCGCCGGAGAGCGGAGGAGAGCAGCAGTGAACCCGGAGGCCGATATCGGCCGGCTGCGGGACGAGGCGTCGCGCGAGGACTACGCCTCGATGGCCCGCCTGGCGCGGGCGCTGTACGCGAGCGGACTGGGGCCGCGCGAGGTGCTGCGCGAGGCCTACGGCACCGACTTCCCCGAAGAGGTCTTCGTCCTGGCCGGCGCCGGGCTGTCCGACCTCGACCTGCTGGCTTACTTCACCCATCAGCCCTGGCAGCTGGCCGTCCCGCCCGAACAGGGCGGCCCCGAAGAGGTTCCCGGTCCGCTGGCCGAGACCGAACAGCTGGTGCTGGCCCTGGACCCCGGGCTGCTGCCGCTGGCGCAGATTCCCGCGGCCACGTCCGCCGGGGACGACCGCGTCGTGTGCTACCGGTTCGAGGAGCTGCGGGCAGACCGGCCCACGGCCTTCTGCCTTCGCGCGGCGCCGTACCCGTACAGCGAGCTGCGGGACGCGGAGGCGGTGCGCTGCGGGGATTCCCTGCTCGACGTGTTGTACGAGGTGCACGTCGACGAACTCCGCCGACTCGAGGAGGAGCTGCACCAGCCATGGAACCGTGGCGCCGGGTCGGTGGACCGCGGGGAGGTGGAGGAGGCGCGCGGGGCCCTGGAGCTGGTCCGTACGTTGCGGAGGCAGGCGACCGGGCGTCAGGAGGGCTGAGCGGCCTTCGGCTTCAGCAGCACCACCGTGCCCGTCGGCGGGGGGCAGGACGGGTTCGTCCGTGCCGCCGCCTCCGCCACCGCCGCGTTGCCCACCTGGTTCTGGCCCGCCACGAGGAGATGCCCGGCGGGGGTGGGCGGCTTCGCCGGAGCGGGGGCCGGGGCCGGCGTCTGGTGGGTGGCCGCGGCCACTTCCTGCGGGCGGGCCGGCGGGACCGGCGCCAGCAGGCGGTGCAGGGAGAGCGGGGGTTCGGTGGGCAGCATCGGCTTCACCCCTGGGATGCGTCGTCGAGCAGATGGGCGTGCGGGCCCAGTTCGGTCGGGCGGAGCAGGCGGGCCTCGCGTTGGAACTGGCGTGCCACACCACGTACGACATGGCGCATGGCAATCGTATCGCCGCCCCCGTCCGCCGCCGCCAGTGCGGCCGTGCGGGCCGCCGCGGTGATGGCGGCGCCGGTCATGTCCAGGCGGGCCAGGGCGTCCAGGTCCACATCGGGCGCGAGCGGGGCCTCCTGGGGGAAGGCGAGGCGCCACAGCCGACGGCGTTCGGCGGTGGCCGGGCGGGGGAAGTGGACGACGAAGTGGAAGCGCCGGGTGAAGGCCGGGTCGATGTTGTCCTTGAGGTTGCTGGTCAGGATGACCAGACCGTCGCTGGCCTCCAGGCGCTGTAGGAGATAGCCGACTTCCAGGTTGGCGTAGCGGTCGGTGCCGTGCTTCACCTCGCCGCGCTTGCCGAACAACGCGTCGGCCTCATCGAAGAGCAGCACCGCGTGGCTCTCCTCGGCCTGCCGGAACGCGGTCTCCATGTTCTTCTCGGTCTCGCCCACCCATTTGGAGACGACCTGGGCGAGGTCCACCTTGAGCAACTCCAGGCCGAGCATGCCGGTGACGATCTCGGCGGACATGGTCTTGCCGGTTCCGGGCTCCCCGGTGAAGAGCGCCTTGACCCCGCCGTGGCCCGAGCGGTGGGCGAAGCCCCAGTTCTCGGCGATGCGGGGCCAGGCTCGGAAGGCCGAGGCGATCTCCAGGATCTGGCGGAACTGGACATCGGGCAGGACCAGGTCGTCCACGGTGCGGCGGGGCGTGATCGAGTGGACGGCGCTGCCGCTGCGGCCGCGGGTGACGGTGGCGATCGCGGGCTCGACGTGGGCAGCGACCGGCTCCGGGCGTCCGTTTCCGGCCAGGCGCGCCCCGGCGTTCGCGACCGAGGCGACGGCGCGCAGTTCACCGCCGCTCATCCGGTAGCGGACGGCGAGGTCTTCCAGGAGGGTGCCGTTCAGCTCCGGCAGGGCGGCCGACCACATCGCCCGGCGGTCGGTGAAGCCGGGGACGGGCACGGTGAGTTCGGCGTAGGCGCGCGCGGCGAGCAGGCCGGGCGGGCGCCATGGTTTCAGGCCGGTCAGGCACACCGGCACGTGTGAGCGCGGCAGCGCGGCGGACACCGCGTCGGCGAGGTGGCGCCGCGACTCGCCGTGCAGATCGTCGGTGGGGATCCACAACACCGCGCCCAGCGCGGCGGCCGTCCGCAGGTCGGCCTCGGGGTCGTCGGTCAGAGTACGCAGCGGTGCCCCCGCGGCCCGGGCCAGCGCCTGCGCGGCGTCGAGCTGGCCGTCGGGCGGGCAGCCCCACAGCCCGGCCAGGTCGATGTCGCCGCGGCCCAGCGCACGGCCGAGCCGCGCGAGCCGGTCCGAGGAGAGGTACGGGGACAGCACGCGCGGCTCCGGCGGCGCGACCTCGCCGGGGTCGTGGCCGAGCAGTCCGACGTCGCCGCCCCAGCCCAGCAGGAAGTCCAGCACCCCGGGGCCGGGGAGGAGTTCCTGGGCGAGTTCGACGGCGGCCTCACCGTGTGCGCGCAGAAGTCCATAGCGGCGCAGCGGCCCGGCGGGGCCGAGGGAGCGGCGCAGCGCCAGGCGTGCGGCCGCGCTGTCCGCGCCCACGCTCACCAGCAGCTCCACGCTCGGCAGCCGCCGGTTCAGGTTGTCCACGATGTAGGCGTAGATCCGTTCGTAGCCGCGGTCCAGCTCGGGCGCGGCGGCCAGCAGCAGGGCGTCCTGCTCCACGCGGGTCAGGCCGAAGCGGGTGGCGAGCGCGTCCAGCGGCAGGGTGATGCCCTCGGCGGAAGCGCGCCGCCTCAGGTCTCGTTCGGCTTCCGGCTCCGTCGGTCGGGGCAGGTACGGCTCGGCCATGGTGTCGGTGAAGGCCTGCACCTCGCCGAGCAGCACATCGACCTGTTCGTCGGTCACGCAGTACGGGGTGAGGTCCGGCCGGGTGAGCCGGGCGGCGAGCCGGGCCTGGCGCTCGACGGCGGCCCTGAGCGCCCCGTGCAGCCCGGCCAGCCGGATCCGCAGGTGTTCCACCGCGATGACGCCCATGGGTCTCACCCGGCCGAGAAGGTCAGGGTCCGGCCGCCCAGCCAGGCCACATCGGGCACGTCGGCGAGCAGGCCGCTGTTGTAGAGGTCCATGTGGCGCCGTCCCATCGGGACGCGCACCCGGACGGCCGTGGCCTCGAACCGCACGGTGGCCTCCAGGTCGGCGAAGCGACGCAGGGCCGGCACCGGATCCGGTGTCTCGCGGTCGCGCCAGAGCGTCCAGGCGATCGTGGACAGGCCGAGCGCTGCGGCCAGGGTGACGGTGCGCTCCAGGCCGCAGTGCCGGGCGAGCGGCACCGCCCGGCGCTCGGTGACCAGGGCGGTGACCAGGTTCGCGCACCGCTGGGCGTGGGCGGGCAGTTGGGCGGCGAGGCGCGGGTCCGGTGCCGCGCCCTCGGCGGCCCACAGCGGGGTGCGCCAGGGCAGCCGCGCCACCGGGTCGCCGCGCAGCGGCCGTACGGAGGTGAGGAACGGCACGCCCGCCGAGGCCAGGTTGCGCAGGGTGCCGGGCGGCAGGGGCCCGTCGCAGAGCAGCACGGGCGGCCGCCCGCAGGTCTCCCAGTGCGGCAGCAGTCCGGCGGCCTCCGCGGTCCAGGCGATCGGGAACATGCCGTGGGCGTCGACGAGGAGCAGTCCGTCGTCGGCCCCCGTGAGCAGCAGCGGGTCGGCGGGGTCGTGGCCCCGGCACACCGACAGCGCCAGGACGCCGTCGAGGACCGGGAGCGCGGGGCCCGCCTGGCGGGCGAAGTCGGTCAGCCGTTCCTCGGCGACGGGTGGCGGGAGGCCCGCGAAGGCGGCCGCGGCCTCGGTGTCGCGTTCGGTGCGGCGCCAGCCCCGTGCGGTCGCGCCCAGCACCTTGTACGCGAGGGCCGTCGCGAACAGCGGTGCGTCCTCGGCGAGTTCGATCCCGGCCAGGGCGGGTCCGACCGCGTCGAGGTAGCCGATGCGTGCGAGGGGCCCGGCGAGGAGGAAGGGCAGCGCGGACCACACCCGTACCTCGCCACTGGTCCGCGCTCCGGTGGTCGTGCTCGCCCCGGGGGTGGCACCCGCGGCGGTGGAGCCCGCCGTGCCGGGCGGCTCCTCGGCGCCCGGGTCGTACGGCCCGGCCAGGGACCGGACCAGCCGTACGGCCTCCGCGCGGTCGGCCGACGCCAGGAAGCCGGCGAGCAACTGGGGCAGTTCCGCCGTGTCGGCGCCCACGACGGCGGCGCGCAGACGCCCGGGCAGCGTCTCGGCGGGCCCAGGGCCGGCGGCCTCGCCGAGTGGCGGGTGAGCGGGCGTGTGGTCCGCCGCGAGGGCGCGCCCGACGAGTTCGGCGAGCAGCCGTACGGCCGCCGTGTCGTCGACGCCGAGCAGGGCGGGGAAGTACGCCCGCACCGACGCGTCCGGCAACAGCGCGAGCAGCGCGTCCAGTTCGTCGCGCTCGGCGAGTTCGGCGAAGAGCGCGGCGGCGCCCGGGGCGGTCCACGGGTCCGGGTCCGCCGCGAGGGACTCCTCGAAGGACCGCGCGGACGACTCGGCGTCGGTGCCGGGTTCGCCGGCGGGGTTTTCCACGACCGGCACCGGCGCGAAGTGGACCTCGACCGGCGGACCGCCGGCCGTGGAGCGCCCGGAGCGGCCCGGCCGGACGGTGACGGTCAGCGGCTCGGTGATCTCCACATCCGGCCCGTCGGCCGCCAGCCGCTCGGCGAAGTGGTCCGCCAGCAACTCGGGCAGGGCCTCCACCACACGGCGGATCAGCCCGCGTGGCTCGGGTCCCCAGCTCCAGCCACCGCGCCGGACCACCGTGACGGTGCACCGGCGCACCGCGATCTCGCCGGTCTCACCGCCATCGCCGGTCTCGCCGGTCTCGCCGGTGGGCGGCGCGGTGGGCACGTTCACGTCACCTCCAGCCGCTCCAGGCGGCCCGCCCAGCCGACCGCGAGGACCAGCACTCCGTGCGCACTGCCCGCCTCGAGGGTCACCGGCAGTTTCACCTGGGTCTGCTGGGCGGGGATCTCCCCGGTGAGCACATGGGTGTCCTGCTCGTCGGAGACCAGGGCGACCACGGGGGTGGCGCGGGCCGAGGCGACCTTCACGGTGACGGTGACCCCGTCGGTGGCCAGCGCGATGCCGTCGGCCCACGACGCGAGGCGCACCAGCCCCGGTTTGGGTTTGCCCTCGGGCGTCATCTCGACCCCGTGGGCCAACGGCTGGGCGAGGGCGCCCGGTTCGTCGTCGACGGCCGCCACGGCGAGGTCCCTGGCGTTCAGCGGAAGGGTCGCGACGCGGCCCTCGCCCAGGGAGACGCGCAGCGGCAACGCGCGTCCGACGAGCGAGGCCACATCGGCCGGGGCATCGGCGCCGGTCAGGGCGAGCGCGCCCACGACATGGCCGGTGTCGTGGGCGTACACCACGGAAAGAGCCATCGTCAGCCACCGCCGTTCGTTGCCGCGACCGTCGCCAGGACGAGGAAGTCGACCGCTCCGGGCTGTTCGACCGGCTGCTTCCAGTTCACCGAGGGGTTGTACACGCGCACCCGGCAGCGGACCCGGCGGTCGGCGTCCACCGTGGCCTCCACCGGACTGAACAGCGCCGAATCCGCCAGGGGCGGGATGCGCGGGGTCAGCTGGACATGGATCACGACCCGGCCGTCGGCGACCTGTTCCGGGGTGACGCCGGACGGCAGCGGCAGCAGCATCCCGTCGGTGGCGGTGCCGGAGGCCACCAGCGTGCTGCCGGCCGACATCCGGCCGCCGAAGCTGCCCTCGATGGTGAGGTTGCCGTTGGCCGCCACGGTCATCAGCGGGGCGACCGCGCCACCGCCCTGGTACAGGCCGAAGACCAGGTTCGGCGTCTCGCCGCCGGTCAGGACCAGCGCCGGCTCGCCCTCCTGGGTCTCCGTGCCCGTCCGCAGGGTCAGCGCGCCCGACCGGGCCGAGACGGTGTCCGCGCGCACTCCGGCGAACCGCGCCGCGACGCCGCGCGCCGCCGTCTCGACGCCGCTGAAGTGGCCGTCCGCCCAGTGGACATAGCCCAGCAGGACCAGCCAGCGGGTGGGCGGGGCGGCCGGTGGGTCGCCGATCGCGGGCGGCTGCTGCTCGGCGGCCAGCCGCTCGTCGCCGAGCCGCCCGAAGAGGATCTGGTACGACTCCTCCACCCGGGTCTTCGTGGCGCTCCCGGAGCAGGAGACGGGTCCGGCGGGCTGGGCCGGTTCGCGGTCGGCCGCGGTGAGGAAGACCGGGTAGGGCTCGTCCGTCGGCTGGTCCGCGCCGTTGACCTCCTCGAAGTCGCTCTCGCGCAGCACGACCGGCTCGGT
Source organism: Streptomyces sp. 5-10 (assembly GCF_014712245.1). NCBI lineage: Bacteria > Bacillati > Actinomycetota > Actinomycetes > Kitasatosporales > Streptomycetaceae > Streptomyces > Streptomyces sp. 5-10. The sequence goes on along the minus strand of NZ_JACVYG010000004.1, from coordinate 253,407 downwards.
GACGACCACCTCGCGGCCCGTGCCGTCGACCGCGATGCCCGCCGAGACGCTCACCTCGACATGGCGGACGCCCGTCAGCGGGTCGGTACGGGGCTGGGTGACGAGGCCGAGCCCTTCGACGATGCCCCATTCGTGCAGGTGCCGGGCGTGCCGGGCGGCCCCGCCGCGCGCGTACTCCACCGTGGCCGACAGGTCCGCGGCGGCCAGCACCTGGCCCTCGTGGAAGGTGGGGCGCAGCGGGCCCGTCATGGCGTCTCACCGGGCTTCCGGGTGCGGGAAGCCCGGGTGCGCTTGGCCGGGGGCTTGGCGGGCTCGGCCGCCTGCTCAGCCCCCTGCTCGGGCGGCTGGTCCGGGGTCTGGTCCGGCTCCGGCGCGGGCTCGCCGGATGGGTCCGGCGCCCGGCTCGGCATCCGCTCCTCCAGGTGGCTCACCTGCGTCTGCGCGCTGCCCAGTTGGGCGCGCAGCCCCTCCACGGCGGCGGTCAGATCGGCGACCTGTGTTCTGAGCCGGGCGAGTTCCTGCATGCTGTCGGTGACTTCGCTGGGGGTCGTATAGACCTGTTCGTGCAGCGCCTTGGGCGGTGTCTCGCCGGGTGCGGGGGTCAGCAGCAGGGACAGCATCTCCTCCAGGTCCCCGGTGCGCGGCCAGTCGCCGAGCAGTCCGTCCGCGTACGGGCGCGCCACCGGGCCCTCGGACGGCAGCGTGGGCTTCTGGTATCGCGGCACGGGCCGGCAGCACACCCGCTCGGCGAGTTCGCGCAGCCGGTAGAGCTTGGGCAGCCATTCGCCGTACGCCGACCCGCCCGGCAGCACCTGCTCCCGGGTGGCCGAGCAGACCCGTACGACATCGCAGCCATCCAGCTCCAGATGGGCGAGCAGGACGTCGGTGTCGGTGGAGTCGCCGCACGGCGGGTTGAGCGTGGCGCACGCCGCGTCGGTCAGGAACCGGCGCACCGCGGTGCCCAGTGCGGCGGCGGCCTCCGCGATCTGCTGCAACTCGGAGATGGTCGCCCTCTCGGTGCTGTCCGGCGGCGGGGACGGCAGCAGCGGCGGTACGTCCACGGCGGCGATGTCCTGGCGCAGGGCGCAGTCGGCGAGGTCGATGGTCTGGTCCAGTCGGCACAGCAGCCACTCCCGGATCAGGCCGAGGTCCGCGCGGAACTCCACCCGCAGCGCGTGACCGAGCGGCGTGCCCTGGGCGAGCATGCGCACTTCGCACGGCGCGTCCGGGTCGCCCCGTTCCGGTACGACGCGGGCCGCGGTCTCGGTGACGACGGCGCGGGCGATCCCGGCGCGCAGCGGGTCCGGCCACGCCGCTTCCAGGTCGGCGCCGCCGAGCCGCCGGCACGCCGTGCCCAGGGTGCTCCGGGCCTCCCTCAGGGTGGCGAGGTCCGGGTAGTCCCGTGCGAGTTGGGCCTGCCCGGCCGCGTCGTAGGTGTCGTACCGGGCGACGGCGGCGGCCAGCGCGCGGACGTGCTCGGTCATCTCGCGGGCCGTCGGTGGGGCGGGCGGGCCCTCCCCACCCGCGTTGTCGCGCAGCCACGCGAAGGCGGTGGCGTACCGCTGGGCGTCGGCGGCGTCGAAGCGGAAGGCCCGGCCGGTGCCGAGCGACGCGACGGTCAGGGCGTCGGTGTAGAACCCGAGCCGCCGGTCGCGGGTGCGGGTCTGGTCGGCGCGTGGGAGGTCGCCGAGGGTCATCAGCAGACGGGTACCGGGGTTGTGGCGGTGGTCCTCGAAGTCGTCGCACTTGACGACGAATTGGTACCCCTCCTGGATCCTGGAGGGCACGCACCCCGGCGAGGGGCAGGGCTCCTCGGTGGCGTACGGCGCCACCGGCTCGACGGGGAGCTCGCGGTAGCGCGCATAGAGCCCGTAGCGGCGCCCGCCGTCGTCGCCGTCGTTGTCGCAGTCCTCCCCGCAGTCCACGCCCAGCGCACTGATGCGGCGCTCCCGCACCAGCGCGGTGACGTCGACCCGCTCGGTGCAGGGCACCACGATGTCGTTCCCGGCGCAGTCCAGCGCGTGTCCGGGGTGGACCGCCACGGTTCCGCCGCCGCACGGGTCGCAGGTGACGCCGAGTCCGCAGATGACGCCCGGCCCGTACAGGGACCGGTTGTGCAGTCTGCGCTTCGCCGTCGTGTACTCGACCAGCAGGCTGAGGTCGTCCTCGGTCAGCAGTTGCCCTGCGAAGAAGCGAGGACGTACGAAGGCGGAGGTCCGGGTGGCGTCACCACCGCAGCCGCATCCGCAGTCTGTTCGCATGATCAGCGCTCCTTCACGAAGAACCAGCTCTCGAAGACGTCCCCGCCCGCGCCGGTGCCGGACGTCCAGGGCCCGATGCCCGAGGGCGGGAGGTCGCAGACGTCGCCGCCGTGCTCGGCCGACAGCGTCGAACCGGTGCGGATGAGCGGGACGCGCCCGCCGACATGGGTGCCGTCGACCGGGCGGCAGCAGCGGTCGAGGAGGAACGCGGCACGGACGGTGATCAGTACGCGGTCGCCGTCCTGCAGCGTCTCGCGCGTGGTCTGGCGGTAGCGGAACTCCCGCGTGAACTCGTCGCACTCGTCGGACTCGTCGGACTCGTCGGACTCCAGGTCCGGTTCGGCGAAGGTGCCGCCCATGTACCAGGTGGAGGCGTTGCGGCCGCTGCCGCCCTCGATCACCTGGAGCTCCACCACACCGGGCCGCAGCGTGTCGGACCGTACGTCGGCGGAGAACCGCACCACGAGCCCGCCGTCCTCGTCCAGGGTGCCGAGGAGGTCCTTGGCCTCGTCGATGGTGTAGGTGTGGCCGTGGATCCAGTTGATACCGGTGATCACCGTGGGCAGATGGCGGCCGAACGGGCGGCGTACGTTCATGTGGATCTGGTCGTGGCGCACCGGCTCGTACCAGTCCACGCAATCGATCCTGGCCAGCCACAGCACCGTGTGCTCGCACGGCTCGCAGCAGGTGTCACAGCGCTCGTCCACCGGCGGCTCGCAGCCGGTGACCCGCACCGTGCAGCACTCCTCGGTCCAGCCGAACTCGCAGTCGCCAGTGTCCGCGCAGGCGTCGTTGTAGACGGCGCGGGTGGGCTCGACGGGCCGCTCGGCGTACTCGACGCCGATCCAGACGGTGTCGGTGTCCCGTTCGTGCGGGGGCAGCGCCTTCCACAGGTCGATCTCGCAGCCGCCGCGCACCACGACCTCGTTGCCCTCGCAGTCCACGGCGAGACCGGGAGTGATCCTCACCTTGGCCCTGCGCCGGGTGTGCCGCGGTTCGGCATCGCTCCGTTCGGCCGGTGGCGGCTCTTCGCCGGTGTCCGACGGGCAGTCGTCCTCATCCCGTGGCACCGGTTCCACGTGGAGGCCGCACACCACGCCGTAGCCGAGCAGACAGCGCATGCGCAGTCTCAACTTCTCGCGGAAATACTCCTGTTCGCGCTGGAAGTCCCGCGCGCCCAGCATCTGGCCGTGGAAGTACCGCAGCCGGCGCAGTGGTGGCGCGTGGAACTCCTCGGTCCTCGATGGTCCTGTCTCGGTCATCGCCCCGTCCTCTCACGACACCTGTGTGTGCACACCGACGGCGGAGACGACTCCCACGCCCACCCCTCGGCGCAACCCTCTCGGTCCCGGCCTCAGCACCCCGTCGCGGCCCAACCGCACAGGGTCGGCTCCGCCCAGTACGGGCGCCGGCAGCGGAACGAACGCGGTGTCCACGCCGACCGTGGACCGCGAACCGACCACGAAGCCCGCACCGCCGGTGCGGACCGACCCCACCGTGTGCGCGGGCGCCTGCCGCTCCACCAGCCGCCGCAGCGCCGTCGCGTCCGCCGATCCGGCGGGCAGCAGCAGCCGAAACCGGTGCGCGTGCGCGGTGAACGGGTCGCTGTCCGGTGCGCCGAAGGCGCGCAGCGGCGCCGCGCCGAGCGCCGTGCCGCCGACGCGGAAGCGGCTCGCCGAGCGGCCGAACAGCCGTATGGCGCCGAGCCCTTGGGTCCTCCCCCTGCCCTGGTCCGGTGCCGCGCGCAGGTGGGCCCAGCGGCGGTCCGCCGCCAGCTCGTCCACGACCGGGGTCACCCCGAACACGATGCGCACCGCCTCGCGCAGCGCCCACGGCGTGCCCCGGCGCCGGTAGAGCTCCGGGGCGGCGGCCAGCAGCGCGCGCCGGGTGCGGGCGTCCCAGCCCGCCTCGAACGACAGGCCCAGCAGCCCGGCCAGCCACGGCAGCGCCCGGTCCGGGACGCCTGCCGGGTCGAGGAGCGACGGATACCGCTCGATCACCCGGTCGAGCTGGGCGAGCGTGGCGTCGAACAGCGACAGGAAGCGCTCGGTGAAATCGTCGGCCGCGGGGTCCGCGCGGAAGGCCGGCGGCAGCAGGTCGGCGCTGGTGACCCGGGGGAAGTCCAGCCGGATCCGGCGCAGCACCGGAGTCGAGCCGCCGTCGCCCGACAGCCGCAGCCGCAGCCGCAGGAAGCGGCCGGGCGGCTGGTCGACGAGGAAGTCCGTGACGCCCGGGGCCGACGCCTGCCAGTCGCTCTCGTCGTACCGGCCGTCCTCGCTCACCACGATCTCGACGGCGGCCGCTGTCCCGGCGGGCACATCGGCGTCCAGGCGCACGCGGTGCCAGCGGCACCGCGAAATGCCGCTGTCGATGAGGGTGGTGAGGTACGACCCGCTGGTGACGTACGCGTCGGTGGCGGGCGGCGCGGGGTCCCGGGGCTCTCCCTGCCAGGTGAAGCAGAGGGTCTCGGGGCCCTCCTGGCCCTTCTCGGTCAGACAGAACCCGTCCTCGTCGGCCGAGGTGAGCGTGGACGGCGGCAGGGCCGCGGCCAGTTCGTCGACGGTGACGGGGCGGAAGGGGCGGCGGTGGCCGCCACGGTGGATGCCGAGCCGTCCGCCGTCGTCGGTGAGCAGCCACACGGTCCGCTCCGGCCCGGTGCGCAAGGCCATGATCTCCCCGCGCACACCGGTGCGCAGCAGCCCGCGGAAGCCGCCGGTCGAGTCGAACCGGCGCAGGTCGGTGCTGCCCTGACACGCCACCAGGACGTCGTCGCCCGGGCCCAGGGCGGCGCACCGGGGCCGCTTGGCCCGGATCACACCGGCGAGTTGCCCGCCCTCACGGCGCCACACCAGGACCCGGCCGGACTCCACCACGGCCAGCCGGTGTCCGCGCGCGGCGACCGAGATCGGTTCGCGCAGCGAGTCGGGGTCGCAGCCGGTCGGCCAGACGGAGGCGAAGGCGCCGCCGCACCCGTCGCGGCGCAGCAGCCGCCGATCGCCGGGGACGAGCAGGTACCAGCCGCACGGCCCGCATCCGGGCGCGAGGCGGGGGTCGGGGAACCACGGCAGCAGCCGGTCCCTGGTGGGTCCTTCCGGCGCGGCGCCGCGGTGGGCGAGCCGGAGTCCGGCCGGGTCCTCGAAGCCGACGATGCCGTCGGCCTGCTGGAGGTCCCACTGGTCCCAGCCGACGTAGGCGTCGAGGAGGCGGAAGGTCGCGGGGTGCGGGGTGCACGTCATGGCTGGTCTCCAACCGGGATCAGCAGCGGGCGCTCCGGCCAGACGAGGGTGTGGGGCGGGAGGGCGTGGTCGGTGCAGGGCGGGCGGCGCACTCCGTCGACGGTGAGCGAGAGCCGGGTGACGGCCAGCACGCCCTCGACCGCCAGGAGCCGCCGGACCAGCGCCGTATGGCGCAGCGCGCCGCCGAAGGGCCAGCCCGCGCCGTCCTCCCCGCCGCGCAGCGGATCGAGGTAGGTGCGCACCGCGTCCCCGGCCCGGGCCAGGACGGCGGACCGGTCGAGGTCCGGGTCGAGGGCCACCCAGGACTCCACCGCGACGCGGCGGTACGGCGCGGGGGCGGCGACCACCGTGACCCCGGCGGGGGCGGCTTCGCGGATGAGGAAGTCGGCGACGGCCTTCAGGGTCGCGGCGGTGGCGACCGGCGGTTCGTCCGGGTCGCCGCCCGGAGTTGCGGGCGGTACGACGAGGACGCCCACCACGCCCGGGATCGGCACCCCGGCGAAGTCGGGGTGCAGACCGGGCACGCCCCGGGCGCGGGCCACCGAGGCGCCGGGCGCGCGGGGGGCGAGCTGCCCGTAGTCGGCCGGGGCCACGGCCCGGCCGCGGGCGCGCAGTTCACCGGCGCCGCGGCGCATGGCCTCGGCGTCGGGCTCGGCGTCCGTTCCGCCGGAGGCCGGGAAGGGGTTGCTCACGCCGGTGACGAATGGCAGCGCGGTCACCACCCCGTTGACCGCGCCCGCCGCCACGGCCCCGGCGCTGCCGCCGCCCACGCGGTAGCGCACGGCGCGGACGTTGCGGAAGCCGGGCGGGACGGCCGCGCCGCTCACGCCGTCCCCGAAGGTCACCTCGCCGCTCTCGTGGTCCACGGTGAACACCCGGTCGTCGGCGCCGTACCCGGCCAGGCTCTCCACCTCACGCCACCGGGACGAGGTTCCGGCCGAGGTGCCCGCCGTGGTGCCGAACACATCGCCGCCCGTGTCGTCGTCCACCTCGATGACCACCGATCCGGCGAGGATGGGCACCTGACTGAGCTTCATGCGCCGCAGCCCGGTCGTCGCCGGGTCCTGGACGGGCTGAAGCGGCTCGTCGCGGATGGTGCGGGCGGCGGTGGCGGCGACCACGTTCAGCCGCAGCCCGGACAGCACGGGCGCGGGTCCGGCGAAGGCGCCGTGCGCGATCCGCAGGCGCAGCCAGCGCAGCCGGGGCCGGGTGCCGGACGGGCTGCCCGGCTCCCATGACCGCGGGACCCGCAGCTCGACGGTCCCACTGGCGCCGAACCCGGCCGTGGAGTCCCCCATCAGCTCGGCGGGGACGAGCCGGTTGCCGTCCAGCACGTCCCAGCGCAGCAGCGGCGCGGGCGGCAGCGGCAGCGGCGCGGTGCCGCCGGAGGCCGCGGGGGCGGGCGGAGCGGCGACGACCACGAAGCCGAGCGACAGCCGCGGGTAGGGGGCGGCCGGTCCGGCGAGTCCGATCCACAGCGCGTTGCCGGGCCGCGGATCGCGGCCGAAGGGCTCGAAGGGACGGCTGGGCCCGGCCGGTCCCAGCGGCAGGGCCTGGATCGTTCCGGCCTCCTGGACGGCGAGATCGGCGAGGGTGGCCGGGGTGGCGTACAGGTCCTGGTCCGTCTCGTAGACGACCTGGCCCGCCGGGGTCTGGGCGGCGCTCTGGAACCCGGTGGGGACGAGCACCGAGGCGCCGTCCGGCGGGTTCACGGTGAACTCCAGCAGCGTTGCCGCCGCGCCGGCCGGCCGGCGCCGCACGCCCGCCGTCGCCAGGTGTTCGGCCAGCACCTTCTCCGGCAGCCGGTTGACGCGGCCGAGTACGGGTTCGGTCTGGGTGCCGAAGAGGCGGACGAGGGCGACACCGGCGTCCTGCCGGTCGGGGTCGGTCCAGTCCGGGGTGTAGCCCGCGATCCGGGCGCGGACGTCGGCGCGTACGGCCTCGCGGGTGGCGTCGACCAGTTCGGGCTGGACTCCGGTCGGGCCGGGGCCGGGCACGATCCGCCCGTCCTCGCGCTCCCGTTCCCGCGCGTCCCTCTCCCACCACACCTCGCCGGTCATACCAGCCCCTCCCCCGGTTCGACGGCGGGCACGATCCGGGTGTGGACCGTCCGCAGGACGGGAAGCTCCCCGGCGCCGAGCGGCACCTCGTCGCACTCCTCCACCGCGTCGGCCCCGTCGAGGCCGATCGCCACGGCGGCGATGTCCGCGAGGTCGCCCAGCGCCCGCTGTGCGGCCCGCAGCAGGGCCGAGGGCCGCAGCGGCTGTCCGAAAGGCCAGCCGTCCTGGTCCTCACCGCCCACGAGCGGGTCGAGGAAGCGGCGCAGCGCGGCGGTGAGCGCGGTGGACACACGGGTGACGTCCGCCGGGTCGCCCGACAGGGTCACGCGCAGCGTCACCTCCCGGTAGCGGGGCGCGCGGACGAAGACCTCGGAGGTGAGCAGCCGCGCCTGTTCGAGGTGGGCGGCGGCCGCGCGCAGCATCCCGGGGTCGGGGAGCGGCGCGGCCACGAAGTCCTCGCGGGTGAGGTCGTCGCGGGGCGCGGCCGGGACGATATGGACGGTCACCGCGCCGGGCACCGTGGCGCACGGGAAGCCGGGGTGCGCGCCGACGGCCGGATAGGCGCGGGCGATGGCGACGCCGGGTGTCGCACGCGCCAGGGTGACGTAGTCCTCGGCGGTGACCGCGCGGGTCACCTCCCCCAAGGAGGCGGCGGCGCGGCGGCGCGCCTCGGTGACGGTCTCGGGTTCGGTGCCGCCCTCGGCCCGTACGAGATTGGCGGCCGAGACCGTTCCCGGAAGGTCCTGGGCTGGCAGCCAGTTGCCGGTCATGCCGCCGTTGCCGATCCGGCCGCCGCCGGTCGCGTAAGTGATGTGCGCGTCCGGGTCCGGGTGGGGGATACGCCCGGTGAGTCCGTCGCCGAACACCAGCGCGCCCTCGGCCCGGTCGAGCACGAAGATCCGGTCGGCCGGGGAGCCGAAGGTGAAGTCCGGTGCCGGACGCCACTCCTGGCCCGCCAGGCGCAGCGTCGCCTCCAGGAGGCGGTCGGCGGCGTCCGGCAGGACGAGATGCTGGCCGGGCAGCCGGAGCCAGGCGCGGATCTGGTCCTGGAGATCGGCGCCGCTCACGGCGCGGTGCCGGCGGTGGTGTGCGGCGGAGGCGTTGACGGCGAGTTGGAGCAGACGGGGTGGGGCCGCGTAGGTGGCGGCCGGGGTGGACACCAGGAGCCCGGTGTCGCGTGTGGACCAGTCGGCCGGGGGGTGGAGCCGGACCACACCGGACCGTCTGAGCCCGCCCGTGCCGTCCTCCACCTTCTGATACGCACCGCAGATGTCCGTGCCCGGCCGGAACCAGGACCAGGTCAGCTCGGCCGGCGGCGGTACGTCGGCGACCGCGCCCGGCAGCCACGACGGCGCGGACGCGGTGGGCGCGTCCAGCTCCACGAGCAGCCCGATCGGGCCGGGCGCGGGGTGGTCCCCGGTGAGCGGCAGGGTGAACCGGACCTGTGCCGGGGCGCCGTCGCTCGCCAGCAGGGCGATACCGCGCCGGGCCCGCAGATCCGCCGTGCGGTCGCGGTCGGTCCACACGGTGACCTCACCGTCCTCGGCGAGCGGCAGCACGGCCACGTCGTCGTCGAGGGTGAAGACGACCTGCCCGGTGGGATCCCGGGTCAGCGCCGTCCCGGCCGGGACGACCGGGACCGCGGTGCCCTCCTGCCGGGCAGTGAGGCGCAGCACGGTGGCGGCGGGGCGGGCGGGGCGCGGCGGTTCGAGGCCGAGCAGCCGCAGTATGGCGACCACGAGCGCGTCCGGCACCTGGTCGAGCCAGTACAGCCGCTGTTCGAGGAGGTAGGCGAAGAGTTCGAGGAGGGTGATACCGGGGTCGACGGGCGCGTGCAGCGTCCAGGTGCCGTCGGACTCGGCGGGGATCCGGCGGCGGATGGCCGCCATCATGTCGGCCCAGGTGAGGTCGTCCAGCTTCGGCGGGGGCAGGGTCATGGGGTGCCCCCGGTGGATCCCGTGGGTCCGGTCAGCCCGGTGTAGAACGGGAACACCAGGTTGGCCTTGGTGTTGCTGCGCCGGATGCGGTAGACGACCGAGACGGTGATCCGCGACTCGTCGGCCGGGTCGGCCTCCGCGCGGACCTCCTCCAGTTCCACCCGCGGCTCATGGTCGCGGACCGCGACGGCGATCGACTGCTCCAGGTCGCGCAGGTTCTGCACACTGCCGGGCGCGAACACCAACTCCTGGGAGCGGGTGCCCAGTTCGGGCCGCATCACCCGCTCGCCGGTGCCGGTGAGCAGCAGCGCCCGCAGACAGTGCTCGATGCTCTCCTCGCCGACGGCGTATCCGAGCCGCCCGGACGCGTCGGGCAGGATCGGGAACCGCCAGCCGGTTCCGAGGAACTCCTCGCTCATACCGTCCTCGCCTTCTTGGCCAGCACGGCGGGGGTGAGCGGCGGGGCGGGTGGGCCGGTGGGCCCGGCGGCGGAGGGGTGGGTGTGGGTGTTGAACGCCTGGAGCAGCGCGTTGCCGAGCACAAGCGGCTCGGTGGCACCGCCGCCGAGGTCGATGGACGGGGAATCGACCGTCAGCTTGGGTGCCTTGAGGGTGATCTCGCCCTGCGCGGTCACGGTGACGCTGCCGCCCTCGGCCGCGGTGATGCGGACGGCCTTGCCCTGGTCGTCCAGTTCCACGACGTGTCCGGCGGCGGAGGTGATCCGCACGGCGGCCTTGGACCGGGTGTCGTCCAGGAGCACCTCATGGCCGTGCCGGGTCCGGATGACCTTCTGGTCGCGGCCCTCGGTGCGGGCGGTCGGCGGCTTGTCCTCGCCGTTGTAGAGGCCGCCGAGCACGATCGGGTACCGCATGTCCCCGTGCACGAAGGCCACGAGCACCTCATCGCCCTTCTCGGGGACGAACACCGAGCCGTAGCCGCCTCCCGCGTACAGCTGGCTGACCCGGACCCAGTCGGTGACCGTGGTGTCGTCGAACCACGGGAACTTCAGCTTGACCTGGCCCTCGTCGTCGCCCTCGTTCTCCACGACGAGCGCCTCGACCACGCCGTAGTAGCGCTTGTCGGTGGAGCGGGCGCGTGGCGTGCCCCTCATGGTCACTGGTCCCCCTGATGGATCCGCCGTCCGGTGAACTGGGTGAAGAAACCACTGGTGTTGAGGGTGTGCTCGACCCGCTTGACGAAGTAGGTGCCCGAGAAGCGGTGGCCGAGGCCGTAGATCTCCAGGTTGTCGCCGGGCCGCAGCTCGGGCAGGCCCGCCACCTTGCCGGTCGCGGTGATGAACTCGTAGGCCCGCTCGCGCAGCAGGCTGATCGCCAGTTCGCGGGCCTCCTGGTCGCTGCCTACGGGTGCGTCCACCACGACCTCCTGGCGGCCCTGGAGGGTGGACTCGGCGACCTGCGGCCCGCTCTGTCCGTCGGCCGTGTTCTGCCCGGCCGGGAGGTTCTCGGCGGTCGCGGTGAACGCGATCACCTGTTTGGTACGGGGGTCCCAGCCGCGCACGGTGACCTTGCTGACCTGCTGGGAGACGGTCAGGGTGGGGGTGAACTCCATCAGGTTGGGGACCAGCCCCTCGGGCCGGCCGGTGGGGCCGGTGCTCAGCCCGGGTGCGTACGCCAGCCGGTACAGCCGGATCGGGCGGCCGTCGCGGCCGTCGGTCGGCTTGGTGAAGAACAGCGTGTCCTCGCCGGTCTTCGCGTCCGGCAGGATGTAGCAGTCGAAGTCCAGCCGCTTGGCCCGCTCCAGCAGGAACGTCGCGTCGTCCTGGTTCTTCTGCACCACCACGTCATGGGTGGGCCCCTCCCGGGTGACCTCGATGCGCAGGTGGTTGCGCTGGGCGATCTGCTCGGCGATGCGCCAGTCGGGCAGATTGCGGTAGATCTTGGTCTCGTTCTCGGTGGGCTTGCGGTCCTTGAGCCGCAGCAGCCCGTCCACGCCGCTGACCTGCACGGTGGGCGAGGCGCCGTCGGTGAACTTCGGGCTGAGCGTGGAGATGGTCCCGGTGGCGACGGTGAGCAGCTTGTCGGCGTAGCCGAGCCGGACCGAGACCCGGCCGCCGAGCCGGAAGCGCGGCGAATCGCTGTGCTTGAACCGCAGATTGACGTCGTCCCAGTTGTTCAGGGTGAGGTCGAAGCCGGACAGCTCGTCGATGTCCCGGTTCACCTTGATGTCGATGATGTCGTTCTTGGTGGACGGGTCCATCTCCAGGCCCTCGATGCGCACCTCGAACTCGGGCGCGTACCGGTCGGGCGAGGCGATCTCGGGGGTGGGGGTGCTCATCGCGCGCTCCTCACGCCAGCCGGGGCACGGTCAGCACCCGGCCCGGCCGCAGGTCCCGTGGGTCGCTGATGCCATTGGCGCGCGCCAGCTCCCGCCAGGCGTCGGGCCGCCGGTACAGCGCGGCGGAGATGGAGCTGAGGGTGTCGCCGCGGCGCACCACATAGCTCTTCTCCACCGTGGGCGACGAGCGGGGCGTCTCGGCGACCTGCGCGGCGGCGGTGCGGAACTCCTTGAGCGAGAGGTCCAGCATGGCCCGCAGCGGCACGCCGTCCGGCCGGAACAGCTGGTAGTTGACGTCCAGCTTCTCCACGACGCCGGTGAAGACCTCCTCGTCCCAGACGAACCGCACGACCGGTGGCGCGTGTTCGCGGCTGTCGGGCCGCAGCAGGTTGCGCACCGCGTTGACGTAGGACTTCCGTACGTTCTCCAGGGTGTCGGAGGTGTCCACCAGCGCCTGCACGGTGAGGGTCTCCGTGCCGCCGCGGACGTATTGCAGGGGCGGTGTCTCCAGGCCGGGGATGGTGATCTCGGCGAAGGTGTTGCTCTTGCTCAGCTTGTAGTCGGTGGGGTTGAACCGCAGCGGGATCCGCCGCTGCCGCTCGTCGGCGATCACCGGCCGGACGATCTCCAGCCGGGCCCGGGCGGCACCCTGCCGGGCGAAGGACACGGGCGTCACACTCATGAATCGCCCCCCGCGTCGCCGAAGCGCCGTTCGGTCTCGGTGTGTTTGGCGCGTGCGCACTGGTCCTCGTACAACTTCGCCCACGCCTGGATGTGCTGGTTGAACAGGCGGGTGAACACGGCGCCGTCGTCGCCGTCCACCTGGAACCGGACCTCGAGGTGGTGAATGGTCACCTTCGGCACCTCGGTCACCTCCCTTGGATCTGGCGCGGCAAGGCGCTCGCCGCGGCGTCCTGCACGACCTTCGTCAGCCCCTCGTGCGCGATCTCCAGCGACTCGATGGCGATCGCGTTCTGCTCCCCGTGCAGATCCGGGCCGGTCCACTTGGCGGCGAGCCCGCCGTGGAAGGCCCAGGCCGCACCAAGCGCCCCGTCCGGGCCGAGCACGATCACCGCGCCGTCGCGGCGGGCGCCCAGCGAGTCGGCGAGCCCGGCCTGGTACCAGGACCACAGCCCCGGGTCGCGCACCACACCGCGCTTGAGTGTGATCCGGTTCCAGGAGTGGCGCAGCGGCAGTTGGTGGACCGAGTCGTTGCGCCCGCCCTCCGGGTAGCTCGTCACCTCCAGCTGCGCGCCGAGCCCGGTGACCTCCTGGAACGCGCCGGAGGCGGCCAGTGGCAGCAGCAGCGCCTGCGCGGCGGGCAGATACGCGTCGCCGGGGTCGAGGGTGACCAGGAAGCGGTATTTGGGCAGCGGATCCAGGCTCACGCCTCGATCACCTCCAGACCTCGGTCCTGGCCGAGTACGAGACGCAGCCGGATGAACTCCATGGGGACGGCCGGGGCCACTTCGATCTCGCAGACCAGGTGCCCCGGGTCCTGCTCGGGCGGGTTGTTGGTGTCGTCGCACACCACCCGGAAGGCCTGCTCGGGCCGGGCCCCGGCGAGCGCCCCGGCCCTGAAGGCCGACAGGAGCACGGAGGTCAGCGCCCGTACCAACGTCAGCCGCAGCTCGGCCGAGTTGACGTCGAACACCAGCGGGCTCGCCGCCCGCCGGATCGCGCGCACCAGCAGATGCACCAGCCTGCGGTGGGCGATATAGCGGGTGCCCGGGTCGGCGGACAGGGTGCGCCCGCCCCACACCATCAGCCCTCGCCCCCGGGTGCACCGGATCAGGTCGATCCCGGCGTCGAACAGCCGGACCTGCTGCGGCTCGGGGTATTCGGTGGCGAGGTCGACCGCCTCCAGGAGCACGGCGTTCGCGGGTGTGTGGTGCGCCCCGCGCTCGCCGTCGAGGCGGGCGATGACACCCAGGACGTGCCCGGACGCCGGGACGGTGCGCAGGTCCTGCCCGTCGGGGGTGCGCAGCGGTGGGTGGTAGACGGCGGCGCGGCCGAGCAACTGGCTGTCGCCGGTGGCCGCCAGGGAGCCCACCCAGTCCACCACCTGGTCCACGGAGGACAGCGCGGGCGGCACGTCCAGAACGGCGAGGCGGTCGTGCGACGGCTCCACGCTCCGCAGCAGTTCGAACACCATGTCGGTGTGCGCGGCGCCGGACAGGTCCGTGCCCAGGTCCGGCAGCGCCACCAGCGCCGGTTCTGGCAGTTCGGCCTGTAGGGTCACGGCGTCCGAGTACGCCGCGCGGGTGGGCGCGGCGTCGGCGCCGCCCGCGAGCGTCAGGTCCCAGGACATCGAGATCGGGCCGGGCCGCCCCGGCGGCGGTGGCGGCCCGTCCGGGACCAGCCGGATGTAGCGGGATCCGGTGAGCCGGTCGGCCAGGCCGACGAGCGGCAGGCCCGGAAAGGTCTCGGGCGGCTCGCCGGGCATCATGATCCGTACGCCCACGGTGGGCGGTCCCGCGACGGTGCTGGCCTGGTAGCGGACGGCGACGCGCCCGCCGTTGGCCCAGGCTCCGGGGCTGGTGGCCACCACCTGGTAGCTCATGGCGTCCCAACCGCTCAGCGGACCGACCGTCCACGCCGTCCGGGCCGTGGCGGCCGGCCCGGACACGCGGAGCACCCAGGCGGTGCGGCCGCCGTTCTCGAAGAAGCCGCGCAGTGCGTACGGGGTGGCGAAGGCGCCCTCCGGCGGCCCGAAGGTGCCCACGACGTCGTTCCAGCTCTCCACGCGCACGGGAGTGCCGACCGGGCCGCGGCGGAGCCGGCCCAGGAACGCCGCCACGTCGGTGCGCAGCGGCTCGGTGTCCGAGCCGCGCGGCGGACACGCGAGGGATACTCCGGGGAGCGCTTCGCCTGCCATGTCAGGTTTCGATCTCCAGCTTCTCGACCGCCAGGACGAGCGTCTCCATGGCGATCTCGTTCTTGGTGGCGCTCAGCGTCGGGCCGGTGTACTTGGTGGGCCAGCCGCGGTCGAAGTTCCACCGCATCACGTCGTTGCGGTTCTCGTCGCACAGCACGATCGAGCCGTGGGTGCGCTTCACCGTGCCGTTGAGCGCGTCGGCCACCCACTTCCAGAAGGCGGCGTGGCCGGTGATGCCGCGCTTGAAGGTGAGGTTGGTGAACTTCTTCAGACCCGGGATCTTGCGGACGGTGATGTCCTCGCTCCCGTTGCGGTACTCGATCGGCGGGATCTCCAGTTCCAGCCCGCTCGCCTCGGTGAAGGACCCGCTCACCGCGAGGCCGTCGTCGCTGACGTTGAACACGAAGATCTTGAAGTTATAGGACGCGTATGGATCGTCCCTGGTCACGGGCGGCATGGTGGGCTCCCTCGGGCACTCAGGCGAGTTGGGTCTCGCGGGTCTTCTGCTGGATCCGGAAGATCACGAACTCGGCCGGGAAGACCGGCGCGACGCCGATGACACAGATGAGCCGGCCATTGGCGAGGTCGTCCTCGGTCATCGTGGTGCGGTCACAGGCGACGAAGAACGCCTCGTCGGCGGTGGTGCCGGCGAGCGCGCCGGTGCGCCAGACCGTGGTGAGGAAGTTCGTGACCGTCTGGCGGACCAGGGACCACAGCGCCTCGTCGTTCGGCTCGAACACCACCCACTGGGTGCCCTCCTCGATCGACTCCTCCAGATAGAGGAACAGTCGCCGGACGTTGACGTACTTCCACGAGCTGTCCGAGGAGAGCGTGCGCGCGCCCCAGACCCGGTGGCCGAGGCCGGGGAAGAACCGCAGCGCGTTGATGCCCTTGGGGTTGAGCACGTCCTGATGGCGCTTGGTGATGTCCTGGGCGATGCCGTCGGTCAGCCGGATGCCCCGGATGACCGCGTTGGCCGGCGCCTTGTGCACTCCCCGCTCCACATCCACGCGCGCGTAGATCCCGGCCATGTGACCCGAGGGCGGCACCTCGATGTCGCGGCCCGCCGACGGGTCGCGGGTGACCAGCCACGGGTGGTAGAGCGCGGCGTACTTGGTGTCGAACCGCTCACGGAACGCCTGGACGCCCTCGATGTCCAGGCCGTCCTGCGGATCGAGGATCGCGAACCGGTCCTTGAGCAGCTCGCAGTGGGTGACCAGGGCCGATTCGACCGTCCCCGACCACATGCCCGGCACCGCGCAGACGGCCACCTCGTCGATGTCCTCCAGCGCGGCGATCCCGGTGCGCTTGCCGCTGCCGCCGTCCTCGCCGACGAAGTCGGCCACGCTCAGGCTCCCGTAGGCATCATCGCCGTCCTCCAGGGTCACCCATGAGCCGATCGCGGGCACGGGGAACTTCGCCGGGTCGGCGGACAGGCCGGACAGCGCGGTCGCCCGCACCAGCTGCGAGCGGGCGGCCAGGGTGGTCACCAGGTTCGACGGCGCGTCGCCGGTGAGCCTCAGGTTGGCGAACGTCTCCGTCACCTGGGCCCCGGACGGGTCGGTGAACCGGGCGTCGACCTGCGCCTCGATCAGATGCAGCCGGTCGGTTTCGAACAGCGTGCCGGGCACGTTCCCGTCGAAGGTGACGAGGTCGTCGGCGACCGACTGGACGGTGCGGATGGTCAGACTGGTGCCGTCGTCGAGCTGGATGACGGCGCCCGTGTACAGCCTGCTCGCCCCGCCGACCCGCAGCGCCGGCCCGGCCGAGGTGTTGCCCCGGCGCACCCGGCGCACCAGCAGCCCCTTGCGCCACGCCTCATGGGACGTAGCCGAAGGCAGGGTCAGCGTCACCTTCCCGTCCGCGGGCTGACCGAGCTGGACCTTGAACCGGCCGGAGCCGATCTGCACCCAGACGTCGGCGGGCAGGTCGTCGGGGTCGAGCCCGGTCCGCGCGGCGACCTCGACCGTCTCGCTGTCCGCGGCGGCGTCCGCGGCCAGCTGGGTGACGAACAGAGCGCCCTCCTGCGGATCCGGCAGCACCGGTAGCGCGGCCGAGGCCGTGGGCTGGATCCGCACCTGGACGCCGCCGCCCCATGAGCCGGGGCTGACGGCGGTGAACCCCAGTGTCTCTTCCGCGCTGCGCGTCCCGATCTGCACGTAGTCGCCGCGGGCCGTCCTGACCTCCGCGGGCAGCGCGGCGTCGAGTTCGATCCGGTGGGCGGTCGCGTCGTACGCGGCGACACCGGCGGTGTGGATCGACTGCTGGTCGTCGCCACGGAAGATCTGGATCTGCTGCCCGACTCCGGTGAAGCCGATCAGGTGGCCGAGTTCCAGGCGGGTGGCGCCCTTGGCGGCGTCACGGGCGACCGGGCTCACCAGGCCGTGGCCCAGGACGCGCGAGGCCGGTGTCGCCTGTTTGCTGGCGACCCGCTTGACGTACAGCCGCTGGCCGCCGTTGTCGAAGAAGCCCTTGACCGCCAGTGGGAACAGCCACCAGCGGCCGCCCTCGGCCGGATCGCCCGCCCAGGTGTCCCGGATCGAGGCGTCCGGCTCGGGGACGAACCCGCCGAACGTGTTCTGGAACTCCAGGAAGTTGGTGACCAGTTTGGGCTTGCCGGTGTACGGACCGCGCACGGTGACCCCGGCCATTCCGGCCGTACTGGTGCTCACCCCCGCGATCGGCCGTGGGCCCGCGTCGATCTCCTCGATGTAGACCCCGGGGCTCAGATACTCCGCCATGGACGGCTCCTTAACTATCGCGGATCTCTATGACGTGCCGGCGCTCGGTGTCCTGGGGCAGCCGCACGACCAGCGATCCGGACCGGCCCGGCCGCTCGGTGGCCTGGAGGCGGAATGTCTCCTCGACGGCGTGCTCGTCGGCCTTCTCGCCCTCCCACCGAAGGGCCAGCCGGAAGGCGCCCGCGGCGTCGGACAGGGTGCGCTCGTGCCATGGCGTCAGGTCCCGGCTGGTCTGTCCCCTGGCCTCGATCAGCGCATTGGCGATGGGCGCCTTCGTGGCCGCGTCGACCACGGCGCCGTGCACCGTGCGCAGCCCCGGCGGATAGGGGAAGGAGACGCTTGGCAGCAGCCGGACCAGCCGGGGCTCGGTCACCACCGGCGGCGGGTGGCCGTCGTCATGCGGGTGCACCAGGAACTCGACGCCCACCAGAGCGGCCGAGAACGGCTGTCCGTCGGCCGGGTACAGCGGCTGGTAGCCCGGGGCCGTGAAGCGGGCCCGGTGGCGCCGCGGCCGGGCCGCCCACGGCTCGGCGCAGCGGCCGAGACCCGGATAGACGAAGGCGGCGCTGGGGGTGCGCACCGCCGTGTCGTCCAACGGCAGCCAGTCGCCGTCGTCGTAGCGGTCCAGCTGGACGGTGACCCCGGCGGCGCGCACCCGCCGAGCGTAGTCGTCGAAGGGTATGAACCAGGCCGGGCTGTAGAGCGTCGACCGCTCCAGCGGCAGGAAGCGGCTCATGGCAGCCCCGCCCCGCTGATGACCCGGCTGTGCACCGGGTGGACCGGTGTCTCGACGGCGGAGTCCAGGTTGACCACGCGGACCTCGTAGTTGAGCGACAGCCGGTACGGCTTCTGGATCGCGTACCAGACCCAGGACTTCTGGTCCAAGGTGAGCGGGGTGAGGCTGAGGTGGAGCGCGTCGGTGCTCGCCGCCAGGCTGCCGGACAGCTGCGCGCCGTCCAGGATGGCGTCGTCGTAGAACGTCTGGAGGGCCCGTCCGAGCATCCGGTGCTGGGTGGCCTGGTCACCGCCCCAGGGGGTGATCAGGTAGCGCAGCAGCAGGGCCATCGGCGGCTTGCGGGTGGTCGGTGGGTCGGGTGGCTGGGAGCGCACCGGCGGCCGGTTGCGCGAGGTGGGGTCCTCGGCGATCTCGTAGAGGAACACCGTGAGTTTGGGCGGTGGTGTCTGGACCGTCTCGGAGAGGTCGTTGAGTTCCGCGATCGGCGGTTCCACCTGGCTGAGCCCGCGCAGGGCCTGGGTCAGGCTGTCCACGATGACCGTGGAGACGTCGGCGATGACGCCGAAGTCGCCCATGCGAATGCTCCCCCTCTCCGCGCTCGAAAGCGTGCTCCGAGAGGATGCCGGGACCGGCGTGGCCAGACCGCGATACGCACATCACACGAACGTCACCGGTGCGTTTTCGTGACCGCCGATGACGAGCCCGGACACACATCGACAACGCCGAGGTGACACCGACGGGCATATTCTCCTTCCATGGAAATCCCCTCGGAACGGACCGGTGTCCTGATCCTCCGGGTCTGGGTGGAAGGCGGCAGGCCGGATGGGTTCCGTGCGCGCATCGTGCCGACCGGGGGCGGGCATCAGACGGCCCCGAGCGCGGTGAGCGCGGTCGACGATGTGCTCACGGCCGTGCGCGCCTGGCTCGACCAGTTGCTCGAGCCGGAGGGGTGACGTTGCCGCGACGTTTCGGTGATGGCCGGCCATATAGCGTCCTTTTGCGGGAAGACCGGACACACGATCATGATCTGCTCGTAACATGGTTTTAGGGCATCCCGACGGGACGCACGGGATGGGTCACTGGAGCCGATATCGCCCGGGGGGCCGATGAGCGCAGAAGGCCACGTCATGACGTTGAGACTGCTCAAGAGTTTCGCGTTGTCGGTCGATCAGAATCGCGTTCCCATATCCTCCAGCGCCCAGCGCCTGCTCGCGTTCCTCGCCCTCCAGAACATGCCACGCAGCCGGACCTATGTGGCCGGGATGCTGTGGCCGGATGTCACGGCCTCCCGCGCCAACGCCAATCTCCGGTCGTCGTTATGGCGCGCCACACGCACGGGGCATCAGGTCATCGACGCCTCCGCGCAGGAACTGGCGATCTGCAAACACATCGACGTGGATATCCACGTGGCGGCGACGCGCGCGCACCGGCTGCTCGATATGTCGCGGCCGTGCGATGACATCCTCACCGCGCGGACCCGGGAGGATCTCTCGGCCGATCTCTTACCGGAGTGGTCGGAGAACGAGTGGGTGCTGGTCGAGCAGGAGCAATACCATGAACTCCGGCTGTATGCCCTGGAGGCCATGACCGAACGGCTGACGGCGGCGGGCCGCCATGGCGAGGCCGTCGCCGCCGGACTCGCCGCCGTACGCGCGGAACCCCTGCGGGAGAGCGCTCATCGCGTACTCATGAACGCGCATCTCGCCGCCGGCAACAGGGGCGCGGCGCTGCGGCAGTACGAGCAATGCCGCCGGGTGCTGCTCGAGGAGCTGGGCCTGGAGCCCTCCCAGACGCTGAGGAACCTGGTGCCGGCTCACTCCGGGGGCGGGGACGCCACCATACCGGCCCCCTCCGGAAGCGGGGGCGCGGCCACACCGACGCCCTCCGGGAGCGGAGGCGCCGCTCCGGAGCTCCCGACACGTCGGATCGTCTGCCATCCGGCGAGCGAGGTCCCGGTGCCGGGCACGGACACCTCGGCCCCGGCCGGCACCGTGCCCGCGTGACCCATGGCTCGTTCAGGAGGTTCCACACAGGGCTAGTGGGACTCCGTTAGGTCTGTGTGTCGGCTGTCTTCGGGGGCACACGGGGTGTGTGGACGCACATGAAGTCAATGTGAACCCGGTCGGGCCGGGCTGGATCAGCCGTACCGCAGGGCGGCGGTGATGTAGGACCGCAGGAGAGCGTGCTTGTGTTCGTAGCCGGGCTCGTCGGCGATGTTGCGCACGCGGGTGTCGAACGCGCTCTGGGTGAGGGCTCCCACCGAGTACAGGTACGCCCAGTGGTGGAACCCGGCGGGCTTGTCCGGCAGCGCGATGCTGAGCGCTTCGACGAACTGGCGGGCCAGCGGGTCGAACTGGTCCCGGATGACCGGTCGCTCCTGGCTGGACGGGTCGGAGGCCTCGCGCAGTACGAGACGGGCGAACCAGACGTCGTCCGGGTCGTCGTGCAGCGCGAGAACCGGATCGGTGAAGGAGCTGACGATCTGTTCGACGGCGTCGTCGGCGCGCAGGTCGGGGATCGCCTTCAGACGCGCCAACCGCTCGTCGTTGACGTACCGGCGCTCCTCGAAGAGTGCCGAGTACAGTCCGAGCTTCGAGGTGAAGTGGTAGACGACGAGGGACAGCTTGACACCCGCCTCTTCGGCGATCTGGCGCATCGTCGCGCCGTGATAGCCCTCCAGCGCGAAGAGGCGTTCGGCGGCCCGTATGATCGCCTGCCGTCGGCCGCCGCTCGTCTCGCTCCGACCGGCCATCGAATCGCCCACCTGGCCATCCCTCATTTCTGCGCGCTTCGGCTCGAGTATGGCACCGGCGTCGCCGAGCGACGCCGTCCGGGCCACGCATGGCTCCCTTGCGATACGAGGAGCGGATGCTCCGTCCGCCCGCTAGGCGGCCGACCTGCTCGCCAGTGCTGCCCGTACGTTGTCGACGAGCACCCTCTCCACCGACCGCACGGTGCCGAAGCCGCGTTCCTGGAAGATGTCCCACTCCCGCTTCAGCAGGCCGGGCCTCGGCTCGACGGATCGGCCGAACCAGAGGACGTTCCCGTCCTCCGCGTCGAATCGCGGCCACCGGGCTCCTGGGTCGCCGCTGCGGATGAAGGACGCGTAGAGCTCACCCATCCGCCCGCTGACCTGTCGTACGTCCTCCCGGTCCGCCCCGTCGAAGGCCGGCCACCAGGCGAGGTCGCGTTCGGAGTGGTTGCGGAACAGGAAAGGGATGTCCCCGGTGTGCACGGCGCGGAGCCGACCGCCGAGGCCGGGCAGGTCGTAGGAGAACTGGAACAGGTGCACGGGGATCCGCTGCGCGCTGAGGTTCCGCGCGATCGCCAGCGACGACAGCTTGAAGAACTCGAAGGACATGATGTCCGACAGCAGCAGGCCGGGCGCATGGTCCGGGCGAAGTTCGTGGAATCGCCTGTACACCTCCTCGGCACCGTCCGCACCGAAGACCTGTTCCAGGACGCCCAGCACGTCCCGCCGGGATCCGCGGCTGACCGTCTCCGAATGCCCGCGGAAGAACTGCCACTCGTCCTTCGCGAAACCGATGGCCACTTCCAGGCCGGGCTTGGCGACCATGTTCTCCGACAGATGCAGTGCCGGGGCCTGCGGCACCCAGTCCCCCTCGACGACGGCGCCCAAGGGACGCCAGGCGACATGCCGGTCCGGATCGAAGTAGCGGGTCAGCACGTTCTGCACGGCCAGCAGCCGGTTGGGGTCGATGTCCTTAAGTCGCGTCGGGTCGTCGATGCGCAGGAGGTCGAGGTACATCCGCGCGACGGTGACGGCATCCGGCCGCTGCTGTGTGCACCAGAGATTGAAGGGGGACAGCGACTGCAGCACCGCGCGCCGGAAGTAGGGATGCGCGTTCGGGTTGGTCAGCAGGTGCGAGACCGCGGTGGCTCCGGCGGACTCCCCGCCGATCGTGATGTTCTCCGGGTCGCCGCCGAACGCCTCGATGTTTTCGTGCACCCACTTCAGCGCGGCGAACTGGTCCTGCACGCCGAGGTTCACCGCCTCCGGCAGACCACCGCCCAGGAGACCGAAGTGGACCCAGCCGAGAGCGCCCATCCGGTAGTTCGGCCGGACCACGATCATGTTGGCCTCGCGGGCCAGGTTCGCGCCCCGCTCCAGCTCGAACGAACCGGAGCTGACCGCGTTCGCGCCGCCGTGGTAGTAGACGTAGACGGGCAGGACTGCGCGCGGAGCCGACTCCGGCACCCAGATGTCGAGGTACAGGCAGTCCTCCGCCGCGTGGTTGTGGCGGTAGGTCGCGTTCGTGTAGCCGGGCCACGCCATGATGCCCGGCACGCCGGGGTCGATGTCCCGGACGATGCGCTCGACATCGCTGTGATTGTCGGAGTTGAACTGGTACGAGGCGGGGCCCGGGCGGCTGGCGTCCCGGATGCCCGACCACCGCTCGGGCGGCAGCGGTGAGCGGAACCGCAACGGCCCGACTGGCGGCTGGGCGAAGGGCACGCCGCGGTAGACGACGACGCCCTCCTCCGGGGTTCCGCGGAGCAGTCCGGTCGCCACCCGCACAACCCCCTGCGCGTCCATCATGTGCATGGTTTCCTCCTCCTTCGGGGTGCGGGTCGAGCCTTTCTCGACGCGCGCGCCATCAGGCCGCCGCGACCTGCCGACCGAGCCGGGCCGCAGCCATCGGAAACAGGCGCAGAGCGTTGTGGCCGATGGCCTCGAGTTGTTCGCGGGGAAGTCCGGTGAAGTCCGCCAGGACATGCCGGTTGGCTTCCAGCGTCGTTTCCGTGCTGCACGGCACGCCGCTGTCCGAGCCATAGACGAGGTGGTCTGGGGTGGTCATGGCCAGGGCCGGTGCGAGGGTGTGGGCGGTGCCGGTGGCGGCGGTGTCCAGATACAGCCGGGCGAGGTGGTCCCGGATCTCGCCCTGGTCGAGTTCGCCGGGGTTCGGTACCCAGGCTTCCGCGCCCAGCAGATGCAGGCGCCCCGCCAGGGCGGGAAGCGCGCCGCCGCAGTGCGCGACGATCACCCGCATGTTCGTAAACCGGCGGAAGACGCCTGCGTACAGCATGTCGACGATGGTGCGGGCGGTCTCGAAGGCGACCTCCAGCAGTGGGCTGGGGCGGCCCATGAACGCGGGAGCGTAGGCGTCCGGGTGGACGAACACGGTCGCGCCGCGGCGGTCGAGTTCGGCCCACACCGGTTCCAGGCTCGCGTCGCCGAGGGAGACTCCGTTGTACATGCAGGTCACCGCGAACCCGTCCGCCTGCAGGTCGCCGCCGGCGCGCTCGATTTCGGTGAGCGCGGCGGCCGGGTCGTCGGTGGGCAGAGCGGCGAGCAGGCCGAACCTCGAGGGATGCTCCGACACGAGGAACGCGCCGTAGTCGTTGGACGCGCGAAGGGCGTCCAGGGTCTTGGGGATGTTGCTCAGCAACTGCATCGCGACGCCGGCGCGCTCCATGTAGTCCAGCGTCGCCTCGACCGTCCAGTGGTAGGGAGCCGGTGCGAGGAACTGCTCCGCTCGCATGGCATGCCACCGCGTTTTCCGTTCTTCGGGAGTGGTGGGCGGGGTGAAATGCGCGTGCACGTCGATCAAGTCGGACATCATGCCGCACAACCTTTCTCCTGGGCCTGCCACCCTAACCCCTGACTGTACGTACGTACAGTCAGGGGTCGCGCATGCCTGCCGAGTACCGAGCCCGTTGACCCAGCGCCCCGACCACGCCACGGTGAACACGTCCTTGTCGACGGTGGTGATTGACGAAGACCTGGAACCGGTGGACGGACTCACCGCCCGCGCGGCGCCGCAGGACGGTGTGGAGCATGTCGTCGGTGATGACCGGCGGCCGGCCGCCGTGCTTGCCCTTGCGGGCCGCGGTGTCGAGCCCCTCCAGCGTCGACTCCCGG
Organism: Streptomyces sp. 5-10; assembly: GCF_014712245.1. Taxonomy (NCBI): domain Bacteria; kingdom Bacillati; phylum Actinomycetota; class Actinomycetes; order Kitasatosporales; family Streptomycetaceae; genus Streptomyces; species Streptomyces sp. 5-10. Next base: position 229,379 of record NZ_JACVYG010000004.1, on the reverse strand, counting down.
ATGTTCTCTCGCTCGGTCTCCGCCATCGCGGCGAAGAACGCGAACAGCAGCTTGCCGGGCCCGGTGGGGTCGTCGATGCCGTCCGATGCGGATGTCCGCGCTCGGCAGGTCCGGGTCGACGCTGCTCCAGCAAAGGACCGTTTATGCGAGATCAGACTGTCCGCGAACGGCCTGAAACGTCCCTGCTGCGGTGAACGCGTTGGTGATCGGCGCAATGAGCGAGGCGAAGCGGCGGGCGCCCGCGTTGCCGATCGGCGCCCACAGCGCGGCGCAGTGCTCGTCTGTCTCCACTTCAATGCGCTCGCGTGCCGCACTGCCGGCGTCGGTGACCATAGCGTTGGAGTCGAGCCAGCCGCGCGCGACGAGGCGTGCCGTCGCCGCGCTCCACTCCTCGTCGTCCCACTGGCGGGTCGCTCTCGCGAGAGCTGTGGGGAGGCGGCCGGTTGCGGTGTGCAGAACGAGGCAGTCGCAGGGCCCGAGGCCGTTGTCGGCGAGTACGACGAGATGGGCGTCGCCGCGCCACTCGCGCGCCACCGTGATCTGCTGCCAGAGTGCGACGAGAGGATCGGGGGGAAGCGCGACCGAGGCGTTCGCGGCGGCCAGCACCTTGCCGGCGTAGTCGGCACCGGCGACGACCGGGTCGATCAGCGAGCGCGCCTCGGCAAGGTGGTCATCCGTGAGATGTACGTTGACGCGCCGCATCGCACGGCCGGCGGCCAGGAAGCGGGCGACCTGCCACCGCTCCGGCGGCGCGGCGTCCCATACGCCCGCCATGGCCCGCACTGCCCGCGGGCTGAAGTTGTAAAAGGCCGCCAGCGTGACCTGCCACGGAACCGCGCCCATCGCGGCCGACCGGAAGGCCAGATACGCCGGCCCGCGGTCGGTCACGCCGAGCTCGGCCGCCTCCTCGGCGGTCTCGGGGGCAAGATAGATGAACAGGTGGGCGGCGCTGACGGCGCGGCTGACGGCGCGGACGGCGTTCAGGTCCATCGGGCCGCCGCCGGTACGGGCGGAGTCGGGAAGGGCGTCGAGGTGCATGGCGGTGGTGTCTCCGGGAGTCGGGCGGCGCTGTCAGGCGGGTGTTTCGGCAGTGGCGATCAACACCGCGCGTCCGAGGGTGTGACCGGCCATGGTGAAGCCGAGGACGGCCGGTGTGGCGTCGGCCGGGACGCCTGTCGAGGGGATGTCGAGGGCGTGCACCACGACGAAGTAACGGTGCGTGCCGTGTCCGGCCGGCGGGGCGGCGCCGATGTAGCGGGCCACGCGGGCGTCGTTGGGCAACTGGTAGGCGCCCTCGGGCAGATGTGAGCCGGTGTCGTCGCCGGCGCCCTCGGGCAGCTCGGTGACCGTGGCGGGGATGTCAGCGACCGCCCAGTGCCAGAACCCGGACCCGGTGGGGGCGTCGGGGTCGTAGACGGTGACGGCATAGCTCTTGGTGCCGTCCGGGGCGCCGCTCCAGGACAGCTGCGGGGATGTGTCCTTCCCGCCGGGCAGGCCGGAGGAGTACTGCTCGGGCGGCCACGCGGCGCCGTCGGTGACGGTGGTGCTGGTGACGGTGAACGAGGCCGCCCGGGGGAGGCGGGCGAAGGGGTCGTTGGCAGGCACAGCGGTCGTTCCTTTCCGGACGAGGGTGCCCTCATCGGCTACTGAATCGACAGTAACACGGATAATCGATTATCCCGTGGATCGTCTAGGATGGGCTCATGACTCAGACGGCGCACTCCTCGACCCCGCCGGGGAAGCAGATGCTTTCCGAGCAGGTCTACGCACACCTGCGGGACGCGATCATGCGCGGGGACTACTCCCCCGGCGCCCCCCTCAAGCCGCAGGATCTTGCCAGGGAGCAGGGCGTGAGCCTGGCTGTGGTGCGCGAGGCGCTCGTGCGGGTGGTCGGCGAGGGGCTCGCCGACCGGCTGCCCAACCGCGGTTTCGCGGTCCCGTCCTTCTCCGACCGCCGCTGGCAGGAGATCGCGGAAGCCCGTCGGACCGTCGAACCGGTCGTCCTGCGCATGTCCATCGAGCGCGGCGACGTCGACTGGGAGGCCCGCGTGCGGGCCGCCCACCATCGTCTGGTGCGCACTCCGGCGTACGTGCCGGAGGAGGGCGAGTACTACACCGGCGCCTGGGCCGAGGCTCACCGGGCCTTCCACCGTACGTTGCTGGAGGGGTGTGGCAACCGCGCGCTGCTGGAGACCTTCGACCGGTTGTGGACCGCGAGCGAGCTGGCCCGCCGTTGGTCGGCGCACCGCAACCCCGACCGGGACGGCGCCAAGGAACACCACATGCTGGAGGAGGCGGTGCTGGCCCGCGACGCCGACACCGCAGCCGCGGTCCTGGTCCAGCACCTCACCTTGACCGCGGCTGCTCTGACCGACGATTCAGGTCAGGCCACCTAGGCTTACGCCACAACAGTGAGGTCGAGGTGGGAATTCATGTCCAGCTCGAACCGGCCGTAGGGGTTCACGTGGGTCCAGAACCGCAATCCGGCCCATGAGGTTGTCGAAGGCCTCCTGCCATCGGGCGAGGTTCCCATGGGGTGCGACGGCCATCATCTGCCCCTCCCAGACGTATGAGGGTCCTTCACAGGCCCAACTGGTCGCGCATGGCGTCGGCGTCGCGCAGGGCCCAGTGCTCGACGATTCGACCGTTGCGGATGCGGACCATGTCCATGCTGAGGACCTCGTAGCGTCGGCCGGTGTCCGTGTGGGTGCCCCGGCTGGTGTACCGGTTGACGGAGGTGTCGCCGCAGACGACGTTCTGCTCGATCGTCACCGAGACGTCGTGGAACGCGCTGCCCGCGCTCATCCGCTCCCACTTCTGCCGCCGGGCATCACGTCCTCGGTGATCGCCTTGGGTGCCTCCCCGGTGGTCGACGACCTCGGGGTCGATCAGTTCCAGGGCCTCATCGGGCCGGCCTTCCAGGATCTGCCCGTAGCTCTCGACGACGCGCCGGTGAATCTCTCCAGGTCCCGGGTCTGCGGTGTCCTCTGCTCCCTGCGGCATACGGAATCTCCTCCGGTGGGGACACATAGGCAGCAAGTGGGGAGCTCCGACGCCCCGCTCGACGACATCGCCCGCCGGGCCGGCGTCGGCAACGCCACGATGCATCGGCACTTCCCGACGCGCCGCGAACTGATCATCGCCGTCTACTCCGAGGAAGTGGCCGAGCTCTGCGCCCGGAGCCAGTCCCTGCTGGCCGAGGATCCTGCCGGCGATGCCCTCTTCGGCTGGCTTCAGGATTTCATCGCACACGTGGCAGCCAAGCGGGAACTGGCGCTGTCGATCACCGATGACCGCACAGGTCAGCGCTCCGCGCTGTTCGACCACTGGCACCACTCGATGCACACGGCCGCGTCCGCACTGCTCACCCGGGCACAAAGCGTCGGTGCTGTCCGCGCCGGCCTCAACCCATCGGAACTACTCGCCCTGGCCAACGGGATCGCCCTGACCGCCACCGACGCCACTCAAGCAGAGCGGCTCGTCCTCCTGGTCAGGCAGGGCACGGACACTCCCTCGGCGCCGGCCGACAGCGTCCGCTGAAAGCGGCAAGCGCGACGCTGACTTCCGCCGCGTCCTCGAATACACACGCTCTGGACCGCTGCCCCGAGCCGGGGTCCCATACCGGGCAAGCTGTTGATTACCTCCGCGTGCTGGTGCTGATGAAACCGGGCCCCGATGAGTGCGTCGACTTCGGCGATCTCCTCGTTGAGGGCAATCACCCCCTTCGCCAGGCGGGCCGCGAGAGTCGCGGCCACCTTCTCACCGGGCAGGGCGTGTGCTGGGCCTGGGCAGCTTCGACCGCTGCACGGGCCAGTTCGGCGGTGCCTCTGACCTTCCGGTTCTTCAACCAGGTCTCGATGCGTTTGGCGCCGGTGCGGCGGATCGCCGCCGGCGTCTGGTAGCCGGTCAGTAGCATGACCGGGCCCTGGTTGGTCAGAGTCAGGGCGCGTTCGAGGGCGGGGAAGATCTCCAGCAACTGGGCCCGGAGCCGGTTGATCTGCCGGGTGCGGTCGCAGACCAGGTCGGTGCGGCGGGTGATGAGGAGTCGCAGGTCGACGGCCACTTCGTCACCGGGCCGCAGGACGCCTAGGTCGCGGCGCATCCGGGCCTGGTCGGCGATGACGTGCGCGTCCTACGCGCCGGTCTTGCCCTGGCCCCGGTAGGCAGCTGAGGCGTGGTGCACGGCCAGGCCCGGCAGGTAGACCATCGGCTGGTCGTGGTCGAGCAGCAGGCCGATGACCAGAGCGGCGCCGCCGCGGTTGATGTCAACGGCCCAGAGCACGTCCTCGGAGAGAGCCAGGATGTCGGCGATCAACTCCAGGAGCTGCGCTTCGTCCTTGAGGACCCGCCGGGAGAGGAGTCGCTCGCCCTTCTCGTCGATAACCACGCAGTGGTGGTGTTCCTTGCCGATGTCTCATCCGGCCCAGATCTCGGGCACGGTTTCACCTCCGCCGGCTCGTCGTCACGTTCACCCTGCAGACGACCTCGCCGACACTGTCCTACGAAGCGATGGAGTCGCGTATCCCAATGAGACATCGTCTCAGTTGGTGCACCGGCTGTAGCAGATGAGGGGGCTGGTGATGCGACGAAGGCGGTCAAGATGCTCGGCTCTGCATTCGTAGGGTGTAGGCGGTTGCATCCGTCAAGCCAGGACATTGTGCGCTCGACCAGTCATCCTCGATCTCTAGGCGTGCCCGGCCGGATCGCCTTCCTGGCCGTAGGGCACTGCGCCCCGAGGCGTCGGTGCGTTAGCGCCGTCGCTGCGAACCCAGGCGGTGAAGTCCTCGACTGCGTCGGCGACGGCGTGGAACCGCAGCGAAGGGAAGAAGTCGAAGTTGTGCTGTGTGCCGGGAAGCTCGGCATAGACCACCGGCTTGGCGGAAACCTGCTTGAGCTCGGACGCGAAGTGGCGGGCGTCCTCGACCAGGACGAGCGTGTCCAGCGTGCCGTGGACGATAAGGAACGGCGGGGCGCCGGGGTGAAGATGCGCCAGCGGAGTGGAGTCAGCGCCAGCATCGGCCTGCCCGTAGTAGCCGTAGAAGCCGATCACCCCCGCCACCGGAGGGTTGGTCTCTTCGCCGTCCGGCCGGCCCGGCGCACTTGATGCAGTGAGGGCCGTCGTGGCCGCCAGGTGTGCCCCGGCAGAGCCGCCGGCGAGGAACAACGCGGACGGGTCGGCTCCGTAGGCCGCGCCGTTCTCATGCACCCACCGGATGACCTGCCGCACGTCAGCAAGCCGGTCGGCGTAGTCCAGACCGCCGCCCAGCCGGTAGTTGGCGCTCACGCACACCCAGCCCCGGCTAGCGAGCTGGTAGAGCAGGGGGCGCGCGCCGAACATCTTGCTGCCGATGCGGAAGCCCCCGCCGTGCAGGTAAACCAGGACCGGCGCGTTTGCCGCCCCCGAGCGAGAAACGTATACATCCAGCAGGTGGCCGCGGCCCGCGTCGCCATAGCGCAGGTTGGCCGCCCGACGAACGTCCAACCGGTAGGAGATCAGAGGCAGCACCAGCAGGCGCATGAGGGGCCACAGGCCGCGCCGCCGGCGCTGCGGCACCACCTGCGGGCCGAGCGCCCGTTGCAGCGCAGCAGTCAGCCGGGGTCGGGCGGTTCGGGCCCGCACCGCAAGCACCAGCACGCCGGCCGCCGTGCCCGCGGCTACGCCCGCGCCCAGCCACCAAGTCGGCGTTCCTGCCTCTCCGGCCACCAGAGGCGGTACCGCACCGGCCGCCAGGACGTACAGAGCGAGGAACGGCTGCTCGTTGATCAGGAACGTGAGGAAGAAGCTCAGGGTAAAGGGAGTCGTGCGCCGCGGTCGCGGTGGGCGCAGCGCGAGCAGGGTCATGAACGCGAGCATCCCGCTGCCGCTGATCACCTGGGTGACCGGCACTGTCACTCCCCCCGCCGCACCGCCGCGGACCGCAGAACACGGACGCGTCAGCCTATGGCACAGCTGATTGATGTGTACAGGGCGTGGAGACAACGTAGCACCAGCCTCTTTCCCGGTTTGGTCCGCCCGTTCAGACGCCGTGTCAGTTGGTGTACCGTCGGTAGCAGATAAGGGTGCTGGCGATGCCGACGAAGGCGAGGAAATGCTCGGCTTTGCGTTCATAGCGACGGTGTAGGCGGCGGCATCCGTTAAGCCAGGACATCGTGCGCTCGACCACCCAGCGGTGCCGGCCCAGGCGACTGAAGCTCTCCTCGCCGTAGCGGGCGATGCGCGGCACGATCTGTCCGCGTCGCAGCCAACTGCGCAGGTGGGCGAAGTCGTAGGCCTTGTCCGCATGCAACTTGGCCGGACGGCGCCGCCTCGGGCCATAGCGGGAGCGGATCGACGGGATGCCGCGCATCAGCGGTATCAAGGCCTGGCTGTCGTGCAGGTTGGTGCCGGAGATGCCGACCGAGATCGACAACCCGTTGCGGTCACAGATGACATGGACCTTCGACCCGAGCTTGCCCCGGTCGGTCGGATTCGGTCCGGTCAAAGCCCCCCTTTGACTGCCCGGACACTAACCGAGTCGATCACGCAGCGCGACCAGTCCAACTTGCCGTTGGCGCCCAGCCGGTCCAACACCACACGGTGCAGCTTTGCCCACACCCGGGCGGTGGACCAGTCGGTGAAGCGCCGGTGCGCCGTCTGCCAGGAGGCACCGAAGACCGGCGGCAGCTGCCGCCAGGTGCAGCCTGACATGGCGACGAAGATGATCGCCGCCAGCACGGCGCGGTCATCACACCGCCGTCGGCCGCCACCCTGCGCACGCACCGGCGGCTCCGGCACCACGTCCTGGAAGATCTCCCACAGCCGGTCCGGCACCAGCCGTTCAACTATGCCCATGCCACGACAACGAACCACAGCCAATCAAGACATCGTCTTAGCGGTCGAGTCGTCGCGGGCTCCGGGCGGCCACGTTTCTGGAGCCATCCGACGGCGACAGGCACTGAGCCAAACCCGGAGCCCCGGGCCCACCGATCCTACGAATGACCTCGTGCGCGTCGAGCCCACCGGCTAACCCCGAGCGACCTCAGCGGTGTGCGCGGGGGTGTAGCGCTCGCCCATCACCTGGTCGCTCAGCGGGTCCAGCGCGGCCAGTGCCTCGGCGTCCAGGGTCAGTTCCAGCGCGGCCGCGTTCTGCTCCAGCCGGGCCGGGCTGCGGGTGCCCGGAATGGTCGCCACCGCCACCCCGAGCCGCTCGGCCTGGGCGTACACCCAGGCCAGCGCCACCTGGGCCGGGGTGGCACCCAGCCGGTCGGCCACCTCGCGCACGGTCTGCGCGATTTTCTCGTTGGCCTCGCCCGCCTCGCCGGCGAAGCGGGGGTTGGTGCGCCGGAAGTCCTTCTCGCCCAGTGTGGAGCGGTCCAGGGTGCCGGTCAGGAACCCCCGCCCCAGCGGCGAGTACGGCACCAGCCCGACCCCCAGCTCGGCCATCACCGGGGTGACCGCCTCGACGTCGCGGGTCCACAGCGAGTACTCGCTCTGCACCGCGGTGATCGGGTGCACCGCGTGCGCCCGGCGCAGCAGCTCGCCGTCGACCTCGGACAGGCCCAGATGGCGGACCTTGCCCGCCTCGACCAGCTCGGCCATCGCCCCGACGGTCTCCTCGATCTCCACGTCCTGGGGCGGGCGGTGGGCGTAGTACAGGTCGATCACCTCGACGCCCAGTCGCAGCAGCGAGGCGTCGCAGGAGCGCAGCACGTAGTCCCGGGCACCGCGGATGCGGCGTGCCCGGTCGCCGGCGCTGCGGTCGATGCCGAACTTGGTGGCCAGCTGCACCTGGTCCCGGCGGCCGTGGATGGCCCGGCCCACCAGCACCTCGTTGTGCCCGGTACCGTAGGCGTCGGCGGTGTCCAGGAACGTGATACCCAGCTCCAGGGCCCGGTCGATGGTGGCCAGGCCGCCGTCCCAGTCGGCGGCGCCATAGCTCTCGCTCATCCCCATGCACCCCAGGCCCATCGCGCTGACGGTGAGACCCGGCGAGCCGAGCGTGGTTCGGGTGATCATGCGCGGATACTCCTCCTGCCCGGCGGACCGGGCGGTACCTTGAGCACTGACGAACGCCTCCGAAACTAGGACTTGGAGCGCGCTCGAAGTCAAGCCGGAGGACCGGCCCCCGCCGGCGGGTCAGGCGCGGCGGGAGCGGGTGAGGGTGAGGGTGAAACGGTCCACCGGCAACAGGTCGCCACGGGGCCCGGACACCGCGTAGTAGGTGACGTGCATCGCGGTGGTGGGCCCGCCGCCGCCCGAGTCCACGTCGAAGGCGGCGAAGCCGTAAGAGTGCCCAGACCACCGCCCCGACAGTTCCCGCCATCAAAGCCTGCGGCGACCGCTCACAGCACGTCTGCCGGTGGGGCCGGCCTGCGCAGTGGCCCCTACCCGAGTTCGTCGTCCTCGTCCTCGACATCGTGCACCTGTTGAACAGCACGACCGCGTTCAACACCAGGCCGAGGGCACAGGTGCCGGTAGTCGTAGCCCTGGGAGTGGCTGCTGGCCGGCCAGGCGTGGCAGCAGACAAGGCCGACCGGCTTGCCTCGCTGAACCTGCCCAGGGAGGCTGGCGGGTATCCGGCCGCGCTGCTGGACGGCACCTACCGGGAGGTCGTCGCCCGGCTCAAGGACAACGCGCAGATCGCCTTCGACGACGACGGCGCCTGCACTTCGCGGTCCCGGAGCCGGAACCCGAACCGGCCTCCCTGCTGGAGTTGCGGGCCGCAGTGAACACGATGCTGCCGAGGGTGGACCTGCCCGAGGAACTGCTGGAGGTGTTCTCCTGGACCGGCGCCGAACAGGCGTTCCTTCCAGCTCCCCGGCCTGCCCGGCGGCCTACGGCCCCTGGGGGACAAGCGCGCGGCCGACGACCAGTGAGGCCCTCGGCTCAGAGGGCGGTATGCGGGGCGAGGACGCTGGTGCCGCACCAGTTCTGCTGACGGAGGTGGTCGAGCACGGCTGCCTCCGCCGAACCCGGGTGGCGGCGTGTACCGACGATGACGGGTTCGGTCAGGGAAGGCAGGAACGGGCGGGCTAGCTGTTCGAAGCTTTCGGGCACGGCCGATGCCGGAACCACGGTGACGCCCAAGCCCTGGGCTGCCAGTCGCACGGCGGTGGAGATCTGTGACGCTCGGGCCACCGTGGGCGGGCTGATGCCCGCGTCGGCGAGCAGGCGGGCGAGGTATTCGTCGAGCAGGCTGGCGCGGCGGAAGCGCACCCATCCCTGTGTCGCAAGGTCTGCCATGCGCAGGGCCCTGCCGCTGGCGAGGAGCGGGTGTCCCTCGGGCAGGACGGCGACGTAGGTCTCCTCGCCCAGGGGGTGGATGTCGAATGTGCAGCCGGCGGGGATGCGGTGGACGAGGACCATGTCGAGCGTTCCGTGGCGGGCCAGCCGTTCCATATCCGCTGGATCGGGCTCCTCGTGGAGAATGACCTGGAGTTTCGGGTGGCGGTGGCGGAGCCGGCCCAGTGCCAGAGGGAGCTGCCGTGCTCCCAGGCCCATGTGGACGGCGATGATGAGTTCACCGGCCAGTTCCCCGGAGGCGGCACGGGCAGCCAGGACGGCTCTGCGGGACGCGGTGGTCGCGATCTCTGCCTCGGCGAGGAAGGCGCGTCCGGCCATGGTCACTGTGACCCCGCCCGATGTCCGAGTGAACAGCTGCACACCGAGGTGCTTTTCCAGAGCGCCGATCTGCTGTGACAAGGACGGCTGCGTGACGCGCAGACGCTCAGCAGCCGCCGTCATGGAGCCTTCTTCGGCCACAGCCAGAGCGTATTCGTATTGCCGCAGGTTCATCCGTTTCCACTCCCCGGTGACATAGGCAATGCCAATCTCCAATATGTGATGACACTATTTGTCTCTATGTCTCGCGGATCCTACCGTGGTGCATGTCCGGTGGATCGCCGCCGCCGAAAGCGGTGGCCATCAGGGCGGGAACCGGTACGGGCGCGCCCGTGAGGGGCCCGTCGCGGCGAGGCCGCCCGGCGGGTCCTGTTCGACAACGCATCGCCTGGATCCCGGGCAGTTGCCCCGGAGGCCCGCGTCACCCGGACGCTCACCAACATGGACGGGAATGGCAATCATGGCAAATCAGACAGACGTTGGCCGCGGCGACGGAGTATCGCCGAAGAACGCCGATTCGAGACTGGCGGGAAAGGTCGCGCTCGTGACGGGTGCTTCCAAGGGCATCGGGGCGGGCATCGCGCGGGAATTCGCTGCGGCCGGAGCGTCGGTCGTGGTCAACTACGCCTCCAGTGCCGCCGACGCCGAGCGGGTGGTGCGGGACATCCAGGCGCGAGGGGGGACCGCGATCGCCGTGCAGGGCGACGTGTCGGTGCGTGCGGATGTTGAGCGCCTCCTCGCCAGGACCGTAGACGCGTACGGCCGGTTCGACATCCTCGTCAACAATGCCGGCGTCTATCACGCACAGCCGCTGGAGACCGTCACGCAGCAGGAGATCGACCATCAGCTTTCCGTCAACGTGACCGGACCGATCCGTACGATCCAGGAAGCCCTTAAGTACTTCGGGCCCGACGGCGGGTCGGTCATCAACATCGGATCGCTGGACAGCGCCCGCGCCGTGCCAGGGATGTCGGTGTACGCCGCGACGAAGGGCGCCGTCGATGCCTTGACGCGAGTCCTGGCCGCCGAGCTCGGCCCTCGCGGGGTCCGAGTCAACACCCTGGCCCCTGGCGGTGTGGAGACGGAAGGCATCCACGCGGCCGGCTTCATCGGCAGCGACGCCGAGACGGACATGATCGGGCGCACCCCCCTGGGCCGTATCGGTCAGCCCAAGGACCTGGCGCGGGCGGCGGTCTTCTTCGCCTCCGACGACGCCGCATGGGTCACCGGAGAGCGCCTCACCGCCTCCGGCGGCCTGCGAACCTGACACTCACCCTGACAACGCCGGAGTCCGCAGACCCGCTCCGCGGGACCCCATGGGAACACTGCGACCCAGCGGTGCCGGCCCAGGTGTCAAGATGACTCGATGCCCTTGCAGGCGAGGCGGTGCCGGATGCCAAGGGAAGCAAGCCATCGCCGCAGCTACCGGTAGTCGTATCCCTTGTCTCCGTGCAGCTCGCCGGACCGTCGGCGTCGCGGACCGCGGCGTGAGCGGATGGGCGGGATGCCGCGGACCAGCAGGATGAGGGCCTGCCTGTCGTGGAGGCCGGCGGCGGAGATGCCAATCGACAACGGCAGGCCCTGACGAGGGCCCCGGAGGAGTCGCTGGCGCTTCTCTACGACGCATACAGGGAGCACCCCAAACTGGCCCTGGGCTACGCACGCGAAATCGACGGTGGAGGCTTCGACCCGCACACGGCCGCGAGCGACAGACCGAGCTACCAGGCGGCGCTCCGGAACGGCAAGCACCCTGAGCTCCAGGCGTGCATGTACCTCGAGCACCGGGCCCGGCTTGCCATCCTCAAGGCCGCCGTGGACTACGCGCTCGCCCATCCCGACGGCCCGCCCGAGTTCCGCAGCGTCGGGGCGCTTGGGGAACTCCTGGTGGTCCACGACCGGTTCACCGCCCACTTCATACGCCCACTCATCGAGAGGAGCGTCGACGAGAGCGGCCTCAAGGCCAGCGTGCCCGATCGTGGTACGCACCGCCGACCACCGGCACAATCAAGATTCGCCCCAGGTTCTCCCACACCCGCTCCAGCACGCTGCCACCACAGCAACCGGACCCACACGAAAGCAGGCACACATGCGCAAGACACGCACCGCCCTCACCGTCCTCGCCCTCTCGGCCGCTGCGCTGACAGGCACGACCACCGGCGCCGCCGCTACCGACAGCTCCTCAACCAGCCGTGCGGCCGCGGCTCCGTGCACCGTGCCCGACGCGTTCTGCGCCACCAGCGGCAGCGGCGACCAGCTCGTCCTGCACTGCGGCGAGTCCGCATCGGTGCCTTGGAGCGGCGTCGGATACTGGGACAACCGCCTTCCCGGAGGCGGCATAGTCAAGATGTTCGACTACTACGGCTCCGTGAACCATGTCGCGCCCGCCGACTCAGGTCCCACCGAGATCAACTGGAGTCTCGTCTGGGCGCTGCGCGCCTACTGCTGACACCTGTGCGACACGACGTCCCAGCTGGCCCCAAAATATGAAGTGACGGCTTGAAACAGCCCCATTCGGGCCTGGCCTTGACCAGGCAGCGGTCACCAGGAAGAGCCACTTCAAGCCATCACGGATCTTCACGAATCGGGGCCAGCACTAGCCGTCCAGGCAAGGCCGAACGACGACGTCAGAGCCAGGCCGGGGCGATCAATCGAGCCCGGTGGTTCGCGGCGCGGGGCCGGTTGCACGCCCAGCGCTTGAGGTCGCCAACGCGGCAGAGGAGCCGGCGAACCCCCGCAGCGGCGGTCGTGCCGCCGGTGGAGATCCGCATCCCCACGGTGGATCACCTGACTGAGGCCATCGCCCCGCTCCAGCCGGCGCTGGAACATCTGGAGGCGATGACGCCCGTCAACTGGCGGGGCAGCCGCCTCGCCTACTCGAAGATGATCGCGCTGATGCAGGAGGGCGTTCCGCTGGCCTGGGTGCCCCCGGCCGAGATCATCCAACAGCTGCTCGCCGCCAACGGCCCAGCCTCCCGTGCGCAGCTCATCGACGAGCGCCGTCCGACGATCCCCGCCTCCTGCGAGGCGGGGATCGCATCTGTCCGCCGACACCCGGTTCAGCGCACAGAGGACACCGCTCGAAGAGTGCGTGCGCCTGGCTGAGCACGGCATGTTCAACCTTCGGGGAGGAATCGCCGATACACACCCACACGCCGACGCTGCGGCATCCACTGACACTCGCTGGTCAACTCCTCTTCGGCGGACGCAACAGGACGGCCGCCATGACGGCAGTGACGACCAGCCCGGCCGCGGCGATGGCCACCACGGTCGTGAAGCCGTGGTCGTACGCCTGTTGCGCCGCGCGCAGCAGCGCCTGCCCGGTCTGGGACGGAAGATCCTCGGTGAGGTCCGCGGCGTCCGCGAACGACTCCTCGGCCGTCGCCCGCCCGTCCGGGCCGAGCCCCGGTACCTGGGGCAGACCGGTGCGGTACACGGCCGTCAGGACGGTGCCGAGGACGGCAACGCCGAGACCCGCGCCGAGTTCGAAAGACGTCTCCTGGATGGCGGCCGCTTCCCCGGAGCGTTCCGGCTGCGCGGCGCTCATGATGGAATCGGCACCCAGGGTCATCACGATGCCGGCGCCGTATCCCGCGCCCAGCAGCGGCACGAGCAGCACTCCGTAGTGGGCGGTGTCGCCGACGGCGGCCATAGCGGCGAGAGCGGTGGCGAAAAGGGCGAGGGCCCCGGTGAGCGCCCACCGGTTGCCCCACCGGTTCGCGGCCCAGGGCGCCGTGACAGCGCCGATGGCGTTGGCGCCGGCCAGTGGCATCAGTGCGAGTCCGGCGCGCAGCGGTGAGTACTCGCCCACCTGCTGGAGCCACTGGGTGAGGAAGAACAGGAGGGCGACGTAAGAGCCGAAGCAGCCGATGACGCACAAGGTGGCGGTGGTGAAGCGGCGTTCACGGAAGAGGGAGAAGTCCAGCAGCGGCTCGGCGATGCGCCGCTGACGGCGTACGAAGGCGTAGAGCAGGACGCTTCCGGCGACGGCCGTGGTGACGATGACGCCGTTCACCCCGGCGTGCTCGCCCGCCTGTTTGAGGGCGTAGACCACGCCGGCCAGGCCGGTGACGGACAGCGCCACACTGGCCAGGTCCCAGCGGCGGGGAACGGGGTTTTGGGACTCGGGGATGACCCGGGCGCCGACGGCCAGGATGACGACGATCACGGGGACGTTGATCAGGAAGACCGCGCCCCAGCCCCACTTCGCGGTGACCAGACCGCCGGCCAGCGGACCGATCGTGGCGCCGACGCTGTGGGCGGCTGTCCAGATGCCGATGGCCACGGCCCGTTCGCGGTCGTCGGTGAAGACGACCCTGATGATCGCCACCGTGGACGCCATGATCATCGCCGCGCCGACTCCGAGCACGGCGCGCGCGGCGATCAGTTGCGCCGTCGATGTCGAGAAGGCGGCCGCTGCCGAGGCGAGGCCGAAGGTGACAAAGCCGCTGAGCACCATGCGGCGCCGGCCGATCCGGTCTCCGAGGGTGCCGCAGGTCACCAGCAGGGCCGCGAGCGTGAGCGAATACACGTCGACGATCCACAGCAGCCCGGCGGGAGAGGGCTTGAGCTCCCGGCTCATGCTGGGTACGGCGACGTGCAGCACGGTGAGGTCGATACCGCACAGCAGCAGGCTGCCCGACACCACGGCCAGTACCAGCCACCGCTGCCTCGCCGGGGCGGCCGCGGGCTCCCCATGCTCCGTCTCTTCGATTGCTCGCATCGGCGCGAGTGCCTCCTCGTTTGACATATCCTCAGTATCAGGATGTACCAACACGAACAACAAGTACGGTCTTTGCTATCCCCTAGTACCACGCTGTATACCAATGGAGGTCAGCCGTGCGTTCCAGTGTCGAAGAAGCCCCGGAACACTGCGCGATCGAGTTCGCCATGGAGATGCTCGGGGGGCGCTGGAAGCTCGCCATTCTCAAGCAGCTGGCCACGGACACCCATCGATTCGGTGAACTCAGGCGCGCACTGCCGGGCATCACCCAGCGCATGCTGACCCGCCAGTTACGGGAACTGGAAGCCGACAGCCTGGTGACGCGGACCGTGTACCGCGAGGTGCCGCCGCGGGTGGAGTACGCGCTCACCGAGGTCGGGCACAGCCTGGACGCCATCACGGAGGAGTTGGACAAGTGGGGCCGCTGGTACCGCGAGACAGTGCGTCCCGAGGGCCCGTCCGGCCGTCGCCCACCCGAGTGACCTGGGCTGACGGCCGGACGACGCGGCGTCACAGTGTCGTACAGACCTCACTGTGGGACAAGCGGGGTCCGCGCGGCCGCTCCCCGGAGCACTCGGGCCGGCCGATGTTCACCACGAGCAGTGCCGACAGGTCGCCGGACGGGAAGAACTCCCGGTTGACGCCGTCCTCATCGAAACCGCTCATGGGTCCGGCGGCAAGGCCCGCAGCCCGTATGCCGATGATGAAATAGGCAGCCTGCAGGGTGCCGTTCAGCAACGCGGACCGTTCCCGTAGCGCGGGATTCTCGGCGTAGAGATCCGCAGCTCCGGGAAATGCGGGGAACAATCTGGAAAGTTTGCGGTGGAATTGGTTGTCCACCGCCAGCAGAGCGGTCAGCGGTGCCCGCAGGGTTTTCTCCCGGTTGCTCCGCGAGAGATGAGCGGCCAGCCGTGTACGGCTTTCCGGGGAGCGGAGCAGAAGAATCCTGAGAGGCTGCTGGTTGAAAGCGGTCGGGCCGTCGCGGACCAGGTCGTACACGGCCCGGATCGTGTCGTCGGGGACCGGTTCGCTGGTGAAACGGTCCGCGGTGCGCGCCTGCCGGAACAGCAGGTCCTGAGCGCTCGCGTCCAGAACCAGCCGGGGCTTTGTGGGGGTCGTCATCGCCGCGGCCGGTATCAGAATTCCGCGAGGTTCTGCCGGAGGGTGTTCCCGGGCGTGTACGCCGACCGGGTCAGGCCGCGGCGTTGCAGTGCGGGCACCAGGCCGTCGGTGACCTCGGCGATCCAGCGGCGGTTCATCCGCAGCACCGGTGTCGTAAGCATGAAGCCGTCGCCGCCGACCTCCTCCATCACCTCGCCCATCCGCTCGGCCACGTGGTCCGGTGTACCGATCAGCTCCACCGAGGAGACCAGTCCCCCAGCCCCGTCGATGACCAGCTCCCGCAGGGTTTTGCCGCTGCCCCACTGCTGCAGTTGGTCCAGCGAACCCTGTTCTCCGTTGGTTTCCAGCCGGTACGGCAGCGGTTTGTCGAGGTCGAACTGAGCGAAGTCGATCTCCGTGAGGGCGGATGTCTCGGCGAGGATGTCGTGGATGAACTGGGGCGAGGAGATCATCCGTTCGTACTTGTCCCGCGCGTCCTGCTCGGTCTCCCCCAGGGTGGGCGTCACGCAGAACAGCACCTTGACCTCGTCAGGGTCGCGGCCGGCGGCCTCGGCGTGTTTGCGCAGGTCGTCGCGGAACTGCTTCATGCCGGAGGGGCCGTTGGCTATGGCGATCACCGAGTCCGCGTTGCGGGCGGCGAATCTCCGGCCCCGGGGCGAGGCGCCGGCCTGCACGAACGCGGGCCGGTGCTGTGGAGAGGGCACGGTGTTCAGCGGGCCGCGTACGCTGAAGTGCTCACCCTTGAAGTGGATCGGCCGGACTTTGGTGTGGTCGGCGTAGATCCCCTTCTCACGGTCGAGTACGACGGCGTCCGCATCCCATGAGGCGAAAAGCTGCCGGACGACGTCGACGTACTCGTCGGCCATCGCGTAGCGGACGTCCCTCGGAGGTAGCTTCTCCATGCCGAAATTCTGCGCTGCCAGGTGCTCGGCGCTGGTGACGATGTTCCAGCCGAACCGGCCGCCGAGCATGCTGTCCGTCGTCGAGGCGAGCCGCGCGGTCATGAACGGCGGGTACGCCATGGTCGACAGGGTCGCGACGATGCCCAGGTGAGAGGTTGCCAGCCCCATCGCGACGGCGAGCGGGACCGGGTCGTGCTTGGGAACGACCATGCCCTGCCGCAGCGCCCTCTCCGAGGAGCCGCCGTAGCTCTCCGGGACCATGAGCTTGTCCTCGATGATCACGTAGTCGAAGCAGGCGCGCTCCAGGGCTTGAGCCACTTCCGTGTAGAACCTGCCGTCCCAGGGAGCGCCTCCGTTACCGAACGGGCCCTGCCAGTCGTCCGGGGTGAAGTTGAAGATACAGGCGAGATGGAACTTCCGTGTCACGAACGCTTCCCTTCGGGCTGTGCGATGGATCGGTGCTCCGGGGCGGCGGTACGTC
This sequence comes from Streptomyces sp. 5-10, assembly GCF_014712245.1. Lineage (NCBI taxonomy): Bacteria > Bacillati > Actinomycetota > Actinomycetes > Kitasatosporales > Streptomycetaceae > Streptomyces > Streptomyces sp. 5-10. Next base: position 212,553 of record NZ_JACVYG010000004.1, on the reverse strand, counting down.
GGCGGTCGGGTTGGATACATGCCAGCAACAGCCCCTTGCCGTCGCGCACCAAGGTCGTCGCCTCGTCGACGACGTGGCGCAGGAGCTTCTCGCCGAGTGCGGCGCTCGATCCCGAGGTCGAGGAGAGGATGCCGTGGTTGGTGGTCTTCTCGACGTCGATGGGATGGAGGTAGATGCCCGCCCGGGGCGGCTGATCATGGTCCGGGCGTTGGTTGGTGACGAGGTCCGGATGCAGGTGAAGCATCAGACTGGTCTCGGTGACTCCCGCGTGCTCGGCGTGCCAGCCGGGGAAGCGGGGGATTTCGAGGTCGGTGAAGGTGTCGCGCGCCAGGCTCCACCAGCTGAAAGCGAAAACCTCCGTGCCGTCCAGCAGGCCCTGCTCGCGTACCTGGTCCAGCGCCTCGAAAAGGAATGGTTCGTTCTCGTAGTGGCCGTTGACCACGACCAGGCGAGCCATCGGGAGCGCCGCCAGGGAGCTGATGGTCTCGCGCAGGAAGCGGATCAGGGTCTCGCCGGCGACGTGTACGGTGCCGGGAAAATACAGTCCGCCGCCGCTCTGCGGCAGCGAGCGCGCGCCGATCGGCTGTGCAGGGAGTGTGAACGCATCCAGTTCCCGCCCGATCTCGTCGGCGAATGCCTCCGCCAGGAGCAGATCGACCGAGAGGGGCAGATGGGGTCCGTGCTGTTCGATGGCTCCGATGGGCCAGATGACGGTACGTCCGCGTACGGCTTCGGTGACCTGGCTGCTCGTCAGGTCCACGAGACGACGGGCGCCCGGCTGCCCGCCCGTCATATGACCGCCCCCTCGGACTCGCGGCCCGCAGGAACCGGAGCGGCGTCGGTCCGCGGGCCGATCAGTTCCCCGGTCTCCGCCAGGATGCGCTCCAGCGTCTGGTACATGTCGGTATGCAGGGCCGTGTAGACCTGCACCGCGGTCGCGCCGACGCTGAGGTAGTCGGCCACGTCGCGGCCGCTGCCGACACCGCCGCAGCCCAGGACGGGCAGGTTGATGCCTCGCCGACGCAGTTGCCAGATGGCGGCGAGGACCAGCGGCTTGATGCCGGGGCCCGAGTATCCGAAGACGCCATTGAGTTCCAGGTCCCCCGTCGCGGGGGATACGGCGGCTCCCGAAATCGTGTCGCTGACGGTAACGGCGTCTGCTCCGCCGGCGATGGCGGCGCGGACCCGGTCCTGCAGACCCTCGCCGATGGCGAGCTTGACCGACATGGGCAGACTGGTGCGGCTGCGGGTTTCGGAGGTGTAAGCGTAGACCCGGTCGGGGTTGTCGTCCTCCAGCCCGTCTTCCTCGTTGAGGCACGAGATGCCGAGTTCCAGCGCCCGGCAGCCGGTCGCTTCGACGTCTTTGGCCAGAGCGGCGAGTTCGGCCGGAGAGTCGGCGTGGAGGGAGGCGATGACGGGAAGCCGATCGTCGGCGAACGAACGCAGTACCCGAAGCCAGTGGTTGACCGACCTCTTGGAGTAGGTGGTGCTGTTCAGCATGCCGACGGGCAGTCGTACTATCCGCTCGTCCAGGCCTTGGGGAGGGGTGGGGTGGATGGTCTTGGTGACTACGGCACCGGCTCCTCTTTCTATGAGTCTGCGGATGTTGCGTTCCTGGTCCGTCAGCAGTCCGGATCCGACGATCACATGGTTGGCGATCGGCAGGCCCAGAATGGTCACATCGGACACTGATATCTCCGTCCGGCGGGTGAGCGGATGGGCGACGAAGAGGTGTCTAGGCGACGAGGCTCGCGCCGATCGCCTCTCGCTGCCGCTCGGTCGCGGCGAGCACGGCGTCGATGAGCAGGCTCGGCTTCTCGGTGAACTCTTCGAAGTCGATGGCCTGGACGAAGCCCACCCGGTGCAGGCCCTTGAGCAGGTGGCTCGCGGACTCGGCGAAGGGCTGCTTGGTGATCAGGACGATGGGGCGCCCCAGGGCCGTGGCCCAGCCGAGTTCAACATGGGTGCCGTCCGTGCGCCGCAGCGTGCCGTCCTCCAGCACGGGAAGAACGGGCACGAAGACGTCGCACTTCTTCATCCAGCGGAAGTCGCGCACGGACACCTGTTCCGGTGTGAAGGCCGCGGTCTCGGCGCCGAACTTCTCGACGACATGCGCCGAGAAGATATTGCCACCGTGCGCGGCGACCGTATCGATCGCCGTGGTGATCGCGTCCTGTAAGTGGCCGACGAAACCGTTCCCCAGGATGGCGTGCTGGATCGGGCCTCCGACGAAGACGTCAAGTCCCGTGAGCAGACCGGACTTCGGCGCCGGTGTCTCTTCCCGGACTGCTGTGGTCTGTGCCATGTCGATGGTGCTCCTTATTCCATGAGAGGGGCGCCCGTTGAGACGGGCGGCTTGGAAGGGGTGGGGTCTGGTCGAGGTGGTGATCGTCTTCCACAGCGGGGCCGCCATGGCATCGGGTGCCCGGCAGGCGTTCGTGCAGGAGTAGTCCCCGTCCGCTGGACGGCAGAGCGATGTGACGACCAGCCCTGGGCAGCGTGCTGCCGGCGCGGAGGCCGGGCTCAGAGGGAGTCGGCGATCCGTGTGTAGCGGCCGCGGTAGTACAGCAGAGGCGCCTGCGGGTCGGCCGACGCCTCAAGCCGCGACACGTCTGCGATCACCACCAGATGGTCACCGCCGTCGTACTCGGTGTGCAGGCGACAGTCGATCCACGCGGCCGCGCCAGCCAGTCGAGGAGAGCCGTTCGGCGATCCAGCCCATTCGACGTTTCGGAATTTGTCACCTCCGGAACGCGCGAACTGGTCACTGAGCGACCGCTGATGCTGCGCCAGCACGTTGACGCAGAACCACGAGCGGTTCCTGATGGCGGGCCAGCTCGTCGACGTCCGGCTGACGCCCAGGACGATGCGCGGCGGGTCGAGGGAGAGCGACGCGAACGCCTGGCAGGTGAATCCGACGGGCGCCTCCGGTCCCATGGCGGTAACCACGGTGACGCCGGAACAGAAATGCCCCATGACCGAGCGGAACGCGCTGGAGGTGACATGGTCCTGGACTGCTGCGGAGGTGCTCTCGCTCAACAAGCTCTGTCCTCTCGGCCTGTAACAGCCAGTTCGGATATGCGAAGCTCGCCACGCATCACCGTTGGTGACGGCTCAATAGTGTGCCTCAGACGAATGATTCCGACAACACACAGGTCCTACACGACAAAGATCCTGCCATCATGCCAACATGATGAATGATTCAGACAACCTTGATCGGGTCGACCAGCGCATCGTGGCCGCCCTCCAGATCAACCCCCGGGCCCGTGTCGGTGAGATGGGACGCATCCTGGGTGAACACGAGCGATCGGTGTCACGACGGCTGCAGCGCCTCATCGCCGCGGAGGCCGTACACGCCACTGCGGAGTACGACGCTCTGCGGTGCGGGCTCGGCAATGTCGTCCACGTACGCCTCAAAGCTCGGGGGGACTGTCTGGAAGACGTTGCCGGAGGATTGGCAAAGCGCACAGGTGTGCTTAACGTCGCTGCCGTAAGCGGAGGAGGCGGCCTCCTCTGGTGCGAGGTACTGGCACCGTCCCGACCGCTTCTGCACTCCCTGATGGCCGGAGGGATCCCCGGCCTCCCTGACGCCGACATGCTCGACGCGCACATCGTACTGCGCCACTTCAAGACCGAGGCGCAGTGGCATGCCCCCGTCCTGACCGAGGAGGAAGAGAGGCGCCTGCGGGCAAGCGTGGTCCAGCCCTTGCCCAGCCTCGCAGACCGATGCGAACTCACACCTACGGACGAACGCGTGGCCAAATCCCTGATCGGCGACGCACGCATCAGCCTGACGGACCTCGCCAGGGATCTGGGCTTCTCAACCGCCACGGCCGGACGGCGCGTGGCCGCTCTGCTGGAGCGCCGGATGCTTCATCTGCGCACGGTGGTTGCCCCGGCCCTGGTAGGCCGTCCCGTCGAGGCCCGCATCCGGCTGAAGGTCCACCCCGCAGGGATCGAAACCGTGGGCGAAACCCTGGCCGCCTGCCCCGATGTGCGCTGTTGCGCCGCGGTGACAGGGCGGCACAACCTGCTGGCGGATCTGTGCCTTGAGCACGAGAGCAGCCTCTACGGCTTCGTCGTCGACCAACTCGGAACGTTCCCGCACATCCTCGAACTCGACACAGAGATCGTCACACACACCTACAAGCGGGGACCTGTCCTGAACGGTCCACCCCAATAGGCCACGGACAGTCGCCCCGCACTCCATACCGCGACCACGGGAGCCCCCTTTTGGCCTTGCCGCCCACATCCACGACGACCAAGCACATCTTCGTCACCGGGGGTGTCGCCTCCTCGCTCGGCAAGGGCCTCACCGCCTCCAGCCTCGGCATGCTGCTCAAAGCGCGGGGCGTGCGCGTGGTGATGCAGAAGCTGGACCCGTACCTGAACGTCGACCCGGGCACCATGAACCCGTTCCAGCACGGCGAGGTGTTCGTCACGAACGACGGTGCCGAGACCGACCTGGACATCGGCCACTACGAGCGCTTCCTCGACCGCGACCTGGACGGCTCCGCCAACGTCACCACGGGTCAGGTGTACTCGACGGTCATCGCCAAGGAGCGGCGCGGTGAGTACCTGGGCGACACCGTGCAGGTCATCCCGCACATCACCAACGAGATCAAGCACCGCATCCGGCGCATGGCCACCGACGAGGTCGACGTCGTGATCACCGAGGTCGGCGGCACCGTCGGCGACATCGAGTCGCTGCCCTTCCTGGAGACCGTCCGCCAGGTCCGTCACGAGGTCGGCCGCGACAACGTCTTCGTGGTGCACATCTCGCTCCTGCCGTACATCGGTCCCTCGGGGGAGCTGAAGACGAAGCCGACCCAGCACTCGGTCGCGGCCCTGCGGAACATCGGCATCCAGCCGGACGCGATCGTGTTGCGCTGCGACCGTGAGGTGCCCACGGCGATCAAGCGCAAGATCTCGCTGATGTGCGACGTCGACGAGGCCGCCGTGGTCGCCTGCCCCGATGCCCGCTCGATCTACGACATCCCCAAGACCGTGCACGGCGAGGGCCTCGACGCCTACGTCGTCCGCAAGCTGGACCTGCCCTTCCGCGACGTGGACTGGACGACCTGGGACGACCTGCTCGATCGCGTCCACAACCCGCAGCACGAGATCAACCTGGCGCTCGTGGGCAAGTACATCGGCCTGCCCGACGCCTACCTGTCCGTCACCGAGGCTCTGCGCGCGGGCGGCTTCGCCAACAGGGCCCGAGTGAAGATCAAGTGGGTCACTTCGGACGACTGCAAGACCCCGTCCGGAGCGGCCGAGCAGCTCGCCGACGTGGACGCGGTCTGCATCCCCGGCGGCTTCGGTGACCGCGGCGTGTCCGGCAAGGTCGGTGCCGTCCAGTACGCCCGCGAGAACCGGATCCCGCTGCTCGGTCTCTGCCTCGGCCTGCAGTGCATCGTGATCGAGGCCGCCCGGAACGTGGCCGGCATCCCGGACGCCAACTCCACCGAGTTCGACTCCGCCACCGCCCACCCGGTCATCTCCACCATGGCCGAGCAGCTCGGCATCGTCGCCGGTGAGGGCGACATGGGCGGCACGATGCGGCTGGGCATGTACCCGGCGAAACTCGCCGAGGGCTCGATCGTGCGCGAGGTCTACGGCGGCCAGGAGTACGTCCAGGAGCGGCACCGCCACCGCTACGAGGTCAACAACTCCTACCGCGCCGAGCTGGAGAAGAAGGCCGGCCTGCTGTTCTCGGGCACCTCCCCGGACGGCAAGCTCGTCGAGTACGTGGAGTACTCCCGCGACACCCACCCCTACCTGGTCGCCACCCAGGCACATCCCGAGCTGCGCTCGCGCCCGACGCGACCGCACCCGCTGTTCGCCGGGCTCGTCAAAGCGGCCGTGGACCGCGTCAACAGCGCTCCTGAGTGGTGACCAGATCCAGTTCTTCAACGGATCCAGATGGGACCTCGCTGGTCATCGCAGACTGACCCAACAACAAGCCTCGGGCAGGTCACCGAATGCATATCCCTTCTCGCATGAGACCGCCGTCGGGTAACTGCTCAGGATCGCCGACTCTCGCGCCGCACCCCGCCGACAGGCCAAGCCCTGGCACCCTCCGATACGTTCGATGGGATTTCCGACAGTGACTTCGACTCGTGAGCGGGCCGTCACGGAACAGGCCCAAGCGGTAGCGCCAACCACGCGACTCATCGCCGCCACACTGGACGAACTGAACAGAAGCGACCGCGGCGACGCCCTCCGGGAGGCGAGTATCGCCGCGCTGGAGGCGGCACTGCTCATCGCTACCGCCTCTGACAGGGCCCGACAGGACAGGTCCGGCGGGCAGGACGCCATCCGGCTGGCACGCGAGGCACTGGCCTCCGCCAGGGCAGCCGTGGTGGCCACGACCTATGCGGTGCGTGCGCTGCACAGCGCCGGACGGCACGACGCGCCGGCCGCCCCTCCTACCCCACCGTCGTGAACGCTGGCCGCCGTAGCAGGGAACAAACACCGGCTCGATCAGGGTCTGCATGCGGAGTGCTGCTCGGCCCCGCCATAGGAGGCCATCATGTCTTCGAGGTCTTCACGAGCGCGGGACGGCGGTCGAAGCGGCACCGATCCATTCGTGTCCGCGTCGTGCTCGGCTACCTGCGAGCCGGGAGCGAGCTGGATCCGGTCGAGGTCGCGGCTCAGGGCCGACCCGGACTCCTTCTGGTGTGCTCAGCTGCGTTCAGCGAGGAGCAGTACCGCCCGAGGACTCTGCTCCCAGGAGCGTGAGCAGCCCGGGGAATCTCTTCTCGATGTCCGCGCGTCGTAGTCGGATGCCCTTGCGGTTGCCGTAGTCGATCTCGTCAATGAGACCTGCCTCGCGCAGGACCCGGAAGTGGTGGGTCTGGGTCTGCTTCGAGATCGGAAGATTGAACGAGTTGCAGCCCCGCTCGCTGTCGCTGCGGTCGGCGGCCAACTCCGTCATCACCGAACGACGGTGCTCGTCGGCGAGGGCGCGAAACACCGCACCCAGATCGAGCGCATCGGCCTCCGGGCCGACCAGGTTCATCCCGGCCACGTGGCACTCCCTTCAGGTACGACTTGCATCGTACCTCAAGGACGTGCTCCACTGAGGTACGAAATTGATCGTACCTTGGCCCGGTTGCGCTGCCCGGTGCCGCCGCCCCCTGAGACCCGGCCCGGCACTCGCCGGGGACCTGGTCATCGACACTCCGCGAGGTCATCGTCATGAAGAAGCCCGAGGTGCTGATAGTCGGTGCCGGAATCGCAGGCCCCGCACTCGCGTACTGGCTCTCCCGGAATGGATACCGGCCGACGGTCGTCGAACATGCCCGGCAGCTGCGCTCCGGTGGTAGCGCGATCGTCGTGAAGGGGCCCGCGATTCCGGTGGCCGAGCACATGGGCATCCTCCCGCAGCTCCGCGGGCTGGCCACCCGCAATCGGTCACTGACCCTGCTCGACCCCGGCGGCAGGCGGATCCTGCAACTCCCGCTCACCTCGGACAAGGCTCCGACGGTCGAGGTGACCCGAGCCGACCTGTCCGAGGTGCTCCACCGGTCGGCGCAGACCGAGGCCGAGTTCTTGTTCGACGAGACGGTCACCGCTCTCGACCAGGACGGAGGCGGGGTGGACGTCACCTTCCGGCGGTCCGCGCCACGGCGCTTCGACTTGGTAGTCGGTGCTGACGGGATGCACTCCACCGTACGGCGCCTGGTATTCGGACCCGAGCGGCAGTTCGCCGGCGACCTGGGCCTGTACGGCGCGACCGTCCCGCTGGAACCCGACGCCATCGAGGACCCGACCGAGATGACGATGCTGACCGCGCCGAACCGGATGCTGGTCCTCCACCCCTCGCGGACCACTCCGCTCGCGATCTTCACCTTCCGGGCCGCACAGCTAGCGCCCCACGACCGCAAGAACATCGCCCTTCACAAGCAGACCGTGGCCGACGCCTACGCCGACGTGCGGTGGCGGGCACCGGAGTTCGTGGCGGCGTTCCTCGACCACCCGGCTCCGTTCTTCGACCCCCTGACCACCGTCCGGATGCCCTCGTGGTCCCGCGGACGGGTCGTACTGCTCGGGGACGCCGCGGCGGCGACAGCCCTGCTGGGCGACGGGTCCAGCATGGCGATGGCGGGCGCGTACGCCCTCGCAGAAGAGCTCGCCGCCCATCCCGGTGATCACGCCCGCGCCTTCGCCGCCTACGAGTCGCGGCTCCGCCGTGAGATAGGCCCGCGGCAGCGACGCGTCGGTCTGCTCTCCAGGCTCATGGTGCCCCGCACCCGGCCGGGCCTCGCGGCGCGCAACGCCGTGGGCCGCGCGGTCGGTCGCACGAACCGGATCGCCTCACGCGAAGCCGCGAACCGGTAGACCGGGTCCGCACCGACCGGTCACCGGTCGGTGCGCAGCTCCGCGGTAGCTCTCAGCCGGGCCGGTGCCGCCATGTCCGACGAGCCCGGCTCGGCGTGGCAGGCCATCGCCGACGCGGCAGGTCGGCTGCTGGCGGCCCCACCCACCATTCCGGGCGCTCGCCACGAGATGGGTGCTGCCGGTGACTACGCCCCCGGCAACGCGGAGGTGAAGTGCTGGGCGGACAAGGCGTATCAAGGCGCCGGCGGCACCACCCGGGCGCCCGTCCGCGGCCGGCGTCTCAAGCTGCGGCAACGTCGGCGCAACAGCACCCACGCCAGGATCCGTTGCCTCGGCGAGCAAGCCATGGCCGCCCTGAAGGGCTGGCGCCTCCCGCGGAAACGCCGCTGTAGCACCAACCGAGTCACCGCCATCGTGAAGACCATCCCCGCCCTTCGTCACGCCTCAACCTGAGGTTGGAAAAAGCTCAGTGGCTCGACGACGCGCACACCGTCCGAGAACGCTGGCGCGCCCTGGTCACCACCCGCCGCGCCCACCTGGGAATTACGGGGTGACACCGGTCCGCCCAAGCAAGATGGTCCCATCGACATCCCGCCCGGAGAGCTGCGGGTGCCGATACATCATCCGCACAGCTCAGGCGGCATGCTGGTACTGGTGGAGGACTCCGCCTAGTCGGTGTCGTCGGCTGACTTCCAGGTGGTTGAGTTGGGCTTGTTGGGTGATGGGTGCGGGTAGTGGGAGCCTGGGGCGGCTGGTCCAGGGCCTGCGGACGGTATCCGTTGGAGAAGTCCTCGTACTCGCGCAGGGCGTGGAGGAGGTGGACCTGGTTCCAGATCAAGGTCCGATCCAGCAGTTCCGCGCGGCAGGTCTGTATCCAGCGCTCCATGAGCGCGTTCATCCGCGGTACTCGAATGCCGGTGGTGACAACCTTCACACCGGCATCGGTCATCAGGGCGTCGAAGGCGGCCGTGAATTTGGAGTCGAGGTCGCGGATGAGGAACTACGCCTTGCGGTCTGCGTCTTCGAGGTCCATGAGCCCGGCTGTGGTGTGGTGACGGGCGGCGTGGAGGCCGCTTCCGGCCCGGGGCGCTCCGCCCAGACTTAGACGCCGTCAGAAGTGTTCCGCCTGCGCCGCCGCAGCGGTGCTGTCACCCACATCGTCAGTCCGACAAGGGAAAAGATCACCGCCCCTCCGATGACGATCGGAATGACCCCCGCAACGGCGAAGACAAGCAGCAGCTCTGCCCACGTCGGCTCCTCGCCCATCGTGCTCCCACCCTGCGTCATACACCCCACGACGCTGACCGTCAGCATTCAGTTCCGATGCCATCGCCACCCCAGGGCCGAGTGGCCAGGCCAGACCATGCGCGCACCCGGATCCTCAGCCGCCTCATCAACGAGTACAGATATGCGGCATGACATGCAACGATGACTTTTCGAGCGGTACAGGTTCAGGCCGTGCCGGGCCAGGACCCGGTGAACGGTCGAGCCGGGCAGGCCAGGATCGGTCCGATGTGCACTGGGCAATTCGCAGTCTTGTCGTAGGCGGCAGTCCCAGTCCTCCACCGCTGCCGGAGTCCTGTGGGGTCGGCTGGAACGGTCGTGCAGGGGCCTCGCCCTTTCCCGGGTTAAGGAAACGATCAAGCTAGAGGCTCCTTCGACAAGAGAGCGGCCCCGTCTGACGGCGGGACCGCTCGATGGTGTTGGAGCCGAAAACCGTCACACGCGCTCGGCAGGTCGACGCCAGACTGGCGACGGCCCGCGCTGGGGGGGTATCCCCCGTTCCGATCTTGGGGTGCGCCGGATCGCGCCGCGTTGGGGGCGAAACTAGCGTCCAGCCATGACTTCGACTCTGCGAAAGCACCTGGCCATGGCACTCGGTGTCGCTACGCTGCTCACCGCCGAGGTGATCCCCGCCGTCGCCCAGCCCGCCGGGCCCTCCCCCGTGGAGCAGTTACGCCGCGACACCGAGGCGATCCACGCCCTCGGTATCAGCGGTGTGCAGGCCCGCGTGATCGCGCCTGACGGTCGGCAGTCGGTCGCCACCAGCGGTACCGCCGACCTGAACACCGGCCGCCCGGTCTCTTCCGGCGGCTACTTCCGCATGGCCAGCACGTCCAAGACGCTGGTCGCCACGGTGGTCCTCCAACTGGAGGCCGAGGGCAGGCTGTCCCTGTACGACACGGTCGATCGCTGGCTGCCCGGGGTGGTGCGGGGTAACGGGAACAATGGCAGCCAGATCACCATCCGCCAATTGCTCCAGCACACCAGCGGTATCTACGACGCCCTGCCCGGATACACCACACCGGAGGAGTACTACCAGCAGCGCCACAACATCTACGAACCCAAGCAGCTGGTCGACCTCGCCATGGCCCACGAGCCGGACTTCCTGCCCGGCAAGGGCTGGGCGTACTCCAACACCGGCTACGTCCTGCTCGACATGATCATCCAGAAGGCCACCGGTCACCCCGCCCACCAAGAGATCGAAAACCGCATCCTGCGCCCGCTGGGCCTCGACCAGACCCGGTGGATGGGCACCTCGACCACCCTGCCCCGGCCCCACGCCCAGGCTTACCAGCTCTTCGGCCCCGGTTCCCAGGTGGATGTCACCGACCAGATACCGGTGGACTACGAGAACCTTTCGTGGGTCACGACCACTCGGGATGAGAACCGCTTCTTCCGCGCGCTGCTCGACGGCCGCCTACTACCGGCACGGGAACTGGCCAAAATGAAGCAGACCGTCTCCGTGAGCGCGGAGGTCCAACAGCTGTGGCCCGAGGGCCGATACGGGCTCGGCCTGGTCGAACGCCCCCTGAGCTGCGGAGGAACCTACTGGAGCCACGAGGGCGGGGACGGCGGCTACATCACCCTCAACGGCGTCACCGACAACGGCAGGCGAAGCGCCGTTGTCTCCATGTCCGAGGCACGCGGCGACACCCCGAAGCACATACTGGAGCAGGAGAACGCGGCCAGCGCCCTGATCGACCACGCACTGTGCGCCGAGGGCCCCAGCACCCCGTGAGCGGAGGTGTCGTCGCTCTGTGGGCGGTGAGCTCAGCGCGGCGCTTCACTGGTGCCGCAGACCAGCGCTGCGCACCCCCTTGCCCTCATGGCCCCTTTTCGGCTCACCCCAATGGCCCGTCTTCGCCCTCCTCCACACCGCCCCTGTCAGCCCTGACGACGCGCCCGCCTCGGTGAGGCGGTGGTGTGTCGTCGGTGAAGACCGGCATGCCGAGGTCGACCAACTGGGGCCGGCCATCGGTCGGGGCCCGCTTGAGGCTGTTGAGCCTGGCCATCGCGGCGTCGAAGCTGACCTGGAGTCCTTCGACCTCGCCGAGCCAGCCGTTTCCGCGGGCCTCGGTGATGCGCTCGCGGAGATTTTGGATGATCTCCAGGAGGCGGGGCCGCTGACGAGGATCCATCTGGAGGACAGGACAACGGATGCAGGCTTCTGTGAACTTTGGGGCTGCTGACCAACTTCCTCAACAACGTCAACCGGACCGACATCGACATCCCCGCCGTCAGCTCGGTCGGTACGCCGGGATGAGCGTCGGCGTCCTCGCCGAGGCGGCGTACCTGGCCGCTCGCTCCGTCACTGTCGCCAATGATCACTCGGGAAAGGTTCGACATGCCGGGCTCCGAGCTCTATGAGAGGATGGCACTGCACACCCGCGACGGTGGCCTCGTCATGCCGAACGCGTGGGACGGCCTCTCGGCGCTGATGCTGGCCGATGCCGGCTTCGAGGCGATCGCGATATCGTCGGCGGCGCTCGCTGCCACGCTCGGCCGGTCCGACGGGCGTCACGAAGTCACCCTTGGCGAGCACCTCGAGCATGCGCGGCTGTTCGATCAGCTCACTTCGCTGCCCGTCAACGGAGACTTCGAGGACGGCTACGGCGACACGCCTGAAAACGTCGCTGCGACCGTGGAAGCCGCCGTGGCGTCTGGCCTGGCCGGTATCGGGATCGAAGACACCTCGGGCAATCCCTATCAACCGATCCGCGGCTTCGACGATGCTGTCAACCGCATGCGTAGCGCCGTCAGCGCGGCCAGGGGACGCATCCTCGCCACGAACGAAGGCAAGGAGCGGTTGGCGGCCAACCGGGCGAACGATTCCAGGACAACGGCGAGAAGATCCTGAACGCGTCGCACACCACCATCCTCACCACCCGGGCAGATGTGCCTGACAGCCACCTCGAGGCGGTGTTCAGAACGGAGAGGGCCGACGGCCGGTTCCCTGATCCGTCAAAGCAGGAGTTGTGGGAATCGATGACCCGAGACTTCCTCAATCTGCGCAACTATGGCTATAAGGACCTGAACCACTGGATGGAGAAACAGACCTACCTGGCGGTGGGCCCGACCATGATGGCGGCCGCTGAGCTCGGCATCGAGGCCACGCCGCTGGAGGGGGTCGACCCGGCCAGCGTCGACAAGGCGTTCAAGATCCGCGAGACCGGACACGGCATGACGCTGCTGCTCGCCCTCGGCTACCCCAGCCCCGCTAAGCAGTACAGCAACCCGATCTCGCGATTCGACGCCGCCCAGTTGTTCACCTTCGTCTAAACACCCACTTGGAAACCAAATCCCACAACGCCTACGAGGAAGAGGAGAATCTCGATGAAGGCCATCGTGGTAACCGACCAAGCTGCGGAAGCGGCCGGGATGACGCTGACGGAGCGGCCTGAGCCGCCCGCGGCGATCAACGACGTCATCGTTCAGATCCACGCATCGGGCTTCGTCCCGACGGAGCTGGAGTGGCCATCGACCTGGGCCGATCGCGCTGGCCGTGACAAGACACCGTCGATCCCCGGCCACGAGCTGGCCGGAGTGGTCACCGCCCTCGGCTACGGCACGACGGGGCTGTCGGTCGGGCAGCGGGTGTTCGGCCTCGCCGACTGGCACCGCGACGGCACCCTGGCGGAGTACGTGGCGATCGAAGCACGCAACCTCGCGCCGCTGCCCGGCGACGTCGACTTCGCGGTAGGCGCATCCCTGCCGATCTCGGGGCTGACCGCCTGGCAGGGGCTGTTCCAGCACGGCCGCCTTCAGGTCGGCCAGACCGTCCTCGCCCATGGCGCGGCCGGGGCAGTCGGGACGATGGTGACCCAGCTCGCGCGCGAGGCCGGCGCCTACGTCATCGGCACCGGACGCGCCGCCGACCGTGAGAAGGCGCTCGACTTCGGCGCGCATGAGTTCGTCGACCTCGAGAACGACGCGCTCAAAGACGTCGGCGACGTCGATCTGGTCTTCGATGTCATCGGTGGCGACATCCAGAGGCAGTCCGCTGCCCTGATCAAGGCCGGAGGAACACTGGTGTCCGTCGTCGGCCCGGTCGAGGCGCGGCCCGCTGACGGCCTGGCGGTCGACTTCGTTGTCGAGGCCGATCGTGCCGAACTGGGTGAGATCGTGCAGCGAGTGCGGGACGGACGGCTGCGGACAAACATCGATGGCGTCGCGAGCCTCGATGACGCCGTTGGTGCCCTCAACCCGACCACTCGACGCAACGGGAAGACAGTCATCCGTGTACGCCCGTAGGGAGTAATGGCCACAGTCCGACCGGCGGGCGGGTCTTCATCACGGTGTACGAGATGAAGCGGCTCGGCCGCGGCGCCACCGAACTCACCGCGTTCGCCGGGCATGTCGGACCCGGCCGCCGCCGTTCGTGGCCGCCACGCGGGAGACGCCACCTTGGTCCTTCGCCGGGCGGTCAGGTGATCGACTCCTACCGTCTCCCATCTCGCCCACGCCGCCGCATCGTCCATGGTGCCCGCCCCCGCACCGCGCCCGAGGCTGAAACCGCCCGATCGGCGGCGGAGGGTGCGGCCGGGTCGGCATCCTGAAGACCTGCCCACCCGGCGTCGCCGCCGGGCGGCTGGATCGTTGACCGGGGTGAGGCGCAGGGCCGTGGAGGGTCTGGCCAAGGGCCAGGAGGGGTGTCGTGGCGCGTTCGTCAGGTGTGTCGCTGGCCGACGTATCCGCAGGTTGCGGGCGACGTGGTGGCAGGAGCGCAACGGCGGGCTGACGCCGCGGACGCAGGTCGACGTGTGGTGGCGGTGCTCGGCGGGGTACGAGTACCTACTCCGACTGCGGGCACGCCATGAAGGTCAGCGATATCGCCGACCTGCTGGCCGTCTGGGAGTCGCCCCGCGACGCCGCCCGGACTTCCCCGAGGCCGCTTAGCGCTGCAGGGGCGCAGGCGCTGCGGTCAGTGCCAGGTAGGACAGCCGCAGGTGGGCCTCCATGACGGCGCGCGCGGCGGCGGCATCGCGCGCGGCGATGGCGTTGGTCAGTTCGCGGTGGTCCTGGAGGCTGCGCCCGAGTTGGTGACTGTTGTAGAGCTGGAAGGAGCCCAGCATCATCGGCGCGCGGGCGAGGTTGGCGGCGATGCTGTACAGGCGAGGTGAGGCGGCACATTGCAGCACGAGGAGATGAAACTCGTGGTTGCTGTGTGCTAGTTCATCGCGGAAGTCAGAGGCTTGCTCTGTGGCGCAGGCTTCCATCCGGTCGCACAGGGCGTAGAGCTCGGTGAGCTGTGAGTCGGTGCGGCGTTCGGCGGCGAGTTGGGCGGCGTACGGCTCGAGCATGGAGCGGATGGCCATGACTTCGGTGGCGTCGCTGTCGGTCCAGGAGGCCACGAAGGCGCCGCGGTTGGTCTCGATGGTGACCAGGCCGTCCTCGCTGAGTCTGCGCAGGGCGTTGCGGACCGGGGTGCGGCTGACGCCGTACTGGGCGCGGAGGTTTTCTTCGACGAGGTGCTCGCCGGGGGCGAGCTGGCCGGTCTGGATGGAGGATTTCAGGGCGAGGTAGATTGCGTCTGCTGGCCGCCCCAACCTTGTTCGCCTCCTCATACCAGTTGCCCCCGGCAAGACTAGCCGACTACCGGCTTGCCTCCGTGGTGCCCGGGTGAGGGAGCCCGAGCAGGTCAAGGGTGGATTCACCGGCGCGGATGCGGTCGCGGAAGTCAGCTTCCTTGGCGGCACGGGCTTCGGAGGCGGCCAGGGCGTGCTCGGTGCGGTCGGCGGTGATGCGGACGAGGCCGTCGGCGTCTCCGAGGATCACGTCGCCGGGGTGGATGAGGACGCCTCCGACGATGACGGGAACGTTGACCTGGCCGGGGACGACCTTGCTGGTGCCCTTGATGGACAGACCGCGGGCGAAGACCGGGAAGCCGGTCTCGATGATGTCGCGGCTGTCGCGGACGGCACCGTCGATGACGAGTCCGGCCAGCCCTCGTTCCTGGGCTGCGCAGGTCAGGACGTCGCCCCAGGGTCCTGCTTCGGTGTAGCCCTGGGCGTTGACGACGAGGACGTCGCCTGGACCGGCCTGGAAGAGTGCGACGTGGATGTACCAGTTGTCGGCGGGCGCCAGGTCGACGGTGACGGCGGTGCCGACCAGCGTGCGGCTGGCGTCGAGCGGCTTGAGACCGGAGTCCAGGGCGCCGGTTTGGCCGTTGGCCTCGTAGACGGTGGCGGCGCCGAGTTCGCCGAGACGGGTGAGGATGCGCTGAGGGGGACGGGGAGCGTGGATGAGGGTCACGTTCGGTCCTTCGGGATCGGCTAGCGGGAGGTGTCGGCAGCAGTGGCGGGCGTGGGGGTGCGGTCGTGGCCGGTGTCGACGGGCGCGCGCAGTGTGGCTTCGGCGTCGCGGACGAAGCGCAGGCGCACCACGAGGAGACCGGAGATGATCAGGACGGCGGCCACGAGGGCGAGGCCGAGGTTGTTGCCGCCGGTGGCACTCTGCAAGGCCCCGAAGCCGTAGGGACCCACGAAGCCTCCGAGGTTGGCGATGGAGTTGATGGAGGCCATTCCGACCGCGGCGGCGGAGCCCGTCATGAACAGCGAGGGCAGGGACCAGAAGGGGCCGTAGGTCGCGTAGACCGCGACGGTGACGACGGTGAGCAGCAGGAGCGAAAGCGTGATGCTGTTGTCGGCCAGGGGCATGGCGCACAGTCCGGCGGCGGCGACGAACAGGGGCAGGGCGACGTGCCAGCGCCGTTCGCGTGTGCGGTCGGAGCGGCGGGCCCACCACACCATGAACATTGCGGCCACGCCGTAGGGCAGGGCGCTCAGCACCCCGACCATCGTGTTGCTGAGATTGTCCTCGAGACCGCTGATGATCTGCGGGGTGAAGAAGGCAAGAACGTAGATGGCGACTGATTTGCTGTAGTAGATCAGGGCGAGGGCCAGAGTGCGCCAGCCGGCCAGGCTGCGCCAGAAGCCTGTGCGCTGGTTGCGGGCGGTCTTGGCGGCGTTCTCGGCTTCCAGGGTCGCGGTCAGCCATGCCTTGTCGTCGGCGGAGAGCCACTTGGCCTGCTGCGGGGTGTCGGTGAGCAGGAACAAGGTGACCAGGCCCAGCAGAACGGCGGGCAGGCCCTCGATGATGAAGACCCAGCGCCAGCCGGAGACGCCAAACCAGTGGACGTGGTCGAGGATGAGGCCGGACAGCGGTCCGGCGATCAGGGTGGCCACCGGGAGGGCCACCATGAACTGGGCGACCACGCGGGCACGTTCACGTTCGGGGAACCAGTAGCTCAGGTAGAGGATGACGCAGGGGAAGAAGCCGGCCTCGGCGACGCCGAGGATCACACGGTCGATGGCCAGCTGGGTGAAGTTGTGCACGAAGCCGGTCGCCACCGCGACCGCGCCCCAGATGAAGAGGATGCGGGCGATCCAGCGCCTGGCGCCGACCTTGCGCATGAGCATGTTGCTGGGCACTTCGAAGACGAAGTAGCCGATCGAGAACAGGCCCGCGATCAGACCGAACTGGGCATGGCTGATGCCCAGGTCGGCGTTCATGTCGAGGGCGGCATAGCCGACGTTGGCGCGGTCGATGAAGGCGATGACGTAGAGCAGCGCCAGGAACGGTACGAGCCGCAGTTTGACCTTGTTGACGATGGCGGGCCTGTACTGTCCGGCCACGTCATTGGGGACTGTGGACATGACTCTCCGCTGAAGGGGTGGATGAGCAAGGGTGGGGGGCGGGCTAAGGGAGGCACGGATCAGAGCGCGTTCGAGCGGGTCGCGGTGATCCAGTCGATCGCTGCGTCGGTGGTGTCGTCCGCGGGGACGGAGGAGTCGGCAGCCGCGCGGGTGACCGCAAAGCGCTGCTCGGTGGCGCGGGTCATCGCGCTCGGGCAGCCGATCTGCTCAAGCTGCTCAGCGGCCTGCGCGACCTCGTGCTCGCGGCGGGCGGCGTGCCTCGGGTGGGTGCGGGTCATGGCCTGGAGCAGGTTGGTGAAGCCCGTGCGGTCCACGTCCTGCAGAGCGGCCCAGAGCTGGTCGATCACGCCGTAGGCACGGGCAGCCGGCAGGCACTCCACGGCCAGCGCCTCCAGCCCCTTCATCAGCACCGAGCGCAGGAGCTTCACTCGCATCGCGTCCCCGGGGCGGCTGTCGTCCAGCACCGTGACCGGGGCGCCGAGTTCCCGGAACAGGTCGAGGAGTTCTGGGATCGTCTCGCCCGCGTAGAGCAGCGGGGTGGCGGCCCTGCTGACCGCCACCGACCCGGTGATGGCGATGTCGACGTAGCGTGCGGAGGTTTGTGCGCAGCGTGAGGCGGCGTACCGCTTGGCGTCCGCAGAGGCGGTGCTCAGGTCGGCGATCACGGCACCGGCAGGGAGATGAGGCAGCAGCGAGTCGAGCACTGGCTGGAGCGCGCTGCCCGGGGTGGCCAGCAGCGCCAGCTCCGCCCCGCTCAGCCATCGCCCGGTCTCGCGGTGCAGTGACAGGCCCCGCCCGTCGGCAAAAGCCACCGCCGCAGATGCCGGAGCGGGATCGAGCAACTCCAGGTGCGGAGCAGAACTGAGCTGCAGGGCCTTCTCGGCGTAGGCCAGACCGACCTCGCCGCAGCCCACGATCACGATCCTCATGCTTGGGGACCTTGCCTTCCGCGCACAACGACCCACTCAACAGTGGATCGTGCAATCAAAGAACAATCATCCGCGATAACGTCGGGAAACGGCGTGTTAATCGCTTGGTTGTACTTTGATAGCACGGCTGGGGTGACCTGCCTACCCCCTCCGGATCGGGCACCGCCGGGGGACCGAGGCCTCAATGTCGCAGCACACAGCCCCGCGGTCCTGCCCGGGAGCGTCCACGCGCAGCAACCTGGGCAAGGGTCGACGCCGCAGAGAGCAGTGCGGCGTCCGAACAATCGACCCGACGACCTGATCCAGTGAGTGCACCTCCAAGGACCTCGGCGGCCGGCGCC
The DNA here is from genome assembly GCF_014712245.1 of Streptomyces sp. 5-10. Lineage (NCBI taxonomy): Bacteria > Bacillati > Actinomycetota > Actinomycetes > Kitasatosporales > Streptomycetaceae > Streptomyces > Streptomyces sp. 5-10. Next base: position 193,998 of record NZ_JACVYG010000004.1, on the reverse strand, counting down.
CACGCGGCAGCCGCCGACGGCGGGCGAGTGGCTGAGCCTGGCCCGGTGGGAGGGCGCGATGGTTGCCGTTACGCGGTTCGGTCAAGCGCGGCGCCCACCGCAGCCAGCCCCTCGGCGGCCCGCACGACGCCGTCGCCGACGCGCGGCTCCTCATCGCGAAGCTCGAACAGATGGCCGCGACACGGTCGTCCGCCACGTGACGATCTTCCCCGTCCGCGAGCAAGGGCCAGAGCCGCACGCGCCGTCACTCTCACAAACGGTCCTTTGCGCGAGATCACGGTCACCATCGGCGGTCGGCAGGCTTGCGGTCGAGGCGGCCCGCTTCGAGTGGAGGCCGGCTGCGGTTATCGTCAGCGCATGCAGCCAAAGGTGATCTTCTTCGATCTTGGGGGCGTGGTCTGCCGGTTCCTTCCGCAACGAAGACTTGCGGCCCTTGCTGAGGCGTGCGGGGTGAGTGTGGAGCAGGTGGAGAGCGAGCTGTACGCGTCCGGACTCATCGAGGAATGGGATCGCGGCCTCGGCTCGTCCGCGGAGATCCACCATGCGGTGCGGGAGAGGTTGGGATACCCAGGGAATCTCCCAGCGCTCCGGAAGGTCTGGTGCCGCGCCTTCGAGCCGGATCCGCAGGTGCTGGACCAGGTGGATGGTGTGCGCCCACTGCGAACGGCCCTGCTCACCGACAACGACCATCTGCTTTTGGACGCGCTGCCGGAGGAGCTGCCCCAGGTCGCCTCCCGCTTCGATGCCCTGCTCTTCTCATGCCGGTTCGGGGCCACCAAACCCAGCGCGGCGGTGTTCAACCAGGCGCTCGACGCGATGGGCAGTGTTGCGGATGAGGCCGTGTTCATCGACGACAAGCCCGCAAACGTTGCGGCCGCTCAGGAGCTGGGGATCAGCGCGATCCTGTTCAGCGGTGCTGCAGGGCTTGGCCCTGCGCTGGACACGGTCCTGTCGCAATGAGGCGCGCACCGCCATGTCAGCCGGCGCGCCGTCCGGCGGAATGCCGCCGGTTCCGGAGGGGTGCGGCCACCGGTGATCACCGGTGTGTAAAGACAGAAGATCAGACGGTGGCCGCAGGTCACAGCATAGATCCTGCCCGCTGGCAGGAAGCGTTCGAGGTTCTGATGGGCCGTACCGCAGGACGGTTCGTGCGAGTGGAACCCCGGCGCCGGGAACGGCAAAGGGCCTGGCCGGGCTGGACGAACACCAGGTCAGGCGCTGGGCGTCCTGGCACCGCTGGCCTGAAAGGCGCTCAAAACTCATCTGCACAGGTCAGCCACAGATTGAGCCGTATCACCGCAGGTCCACGCCCTGGATGGGCAACTTCATGACGTAGGTGCCCAGATCGTCGGCCTCGACGATGCCCGGCGGCGATCCACCCTCCCGCAAGTGACATACCGGATCGCGGTGACTTCGGTCAGCATTTCGCCAGGCTATCCGAATGGCTGATCTCGCAATCCACGATTGACTTCCCTCCCCTGCCCGGTGAGCCAGTCGGCGATGTGGGTGGCCGTAGCGGAGGCGTGCTGGTTGATGAGGGTGAAGTGGTCGCCCGAAGTGGTGAGGGTGGTGGAGACGTGCGGAAGGACGGTCTGCCAGTCGGGCGGCACCGGGTCCGTCCCCTCCGGCGCCGGAAAGGGGTCCGAGGCACGCAGGAGCAGGGTCGGGAAGGGGGTCGGCACGGGGGTCCAGGTGTGCAGGAGCCGTTCCATCCAGGCGTAGGCGGACAGATCGGTGGCGGTGTAGCCGTCGGTGAGGTGCTCGCGTTCGTACAGCCCGTGCCACAGGTGGGGTTGGAGCGCTCGGGCGGCGGGGGATTCCAGGATGTACGTGTCCACGAGGACGACCGCCCGTACGGGGGTGCCGCGCTCCGCGAGATGACGGGCGGTCTCGTGGGCGAGGATGCCGCCGGACGAGGTGCCCAGGAGGATCACCGGCTCGGTGGTGTCGCCGCCGGTGCTCGCGACCACGGCTCGGGCCAGCCCTTCGACGAGTGTTTCCCGGGTGGCGGGCAGTTCCTCGTCGGTGCGGAAGCCGGTAGGTGTCAGGCAGGAGACAGACCAGTCGCCGGGGAGCGCCTGGGCGAGCGTGTAGTAGGTGTGGGGTCCGGTCAGGGGCACGATGGGCGCCACGCAGACCACATGGGTGCCCGAGCCGCCGGTGGTGAGCCGGTCCACGGCGAGCGGGAGGGGCCCGCTGCCCTTGGGCCGGAGGGCGGCGAGGTCGAGGAGCAGGGTTTGGGCCTCGTTCAGCCGGCCCGTCCGCACGGCGTCGCGGTGGAGCCGGGTGACCAGGTCGGCCGCCGGGTCGACGCCGGTGGCGCCGGCCTCCGTCTGCGGCGCGGCGAGTTGGTCGAGGAGATGGTCGGCCAGGTCGGCCGGGGTGGGGTGGGTGAGGACGACGGTGCTGGGCAGTGGCCTGCCCATCGCCGCGACAAGCCGGTTGCGCAGGTCGATCGCCGCGAGCGAGTCCATGCCGTGGTCGCGGAACGCCGAGTGCTCGCCGATCGCCTCGCCGGACGAGTGGCCGAGTGTCGCGGCGGCCTCGCTCCGCACCAGGTCGAGGAGGTCCCTCCGCCGCTCCCCGGCCGACAGGCTCCGCAGCCGCTCCGCGAACCCGCCGTCACCGCTCAGGGCCGTGGGCCCGGCGAGGGACCGTGCCTCCGGCAGCTCGTCGAAGAACGGGCGGGAGCCGGCCGCGGTGACGACGGGGAGATAGCGCTCCCAGTCGATGTCGGCGACCGTCAGCGCGGTCCGCTGCTCGTGCAGCGCCTGGGCGAGCCCGGCCAGCGCCACGTCGCCGTCGAGGAAGGCCATCCCGCTGCGGATGAGATGCTCGCCGTCCTGCCGGGTCATCAGGGGGCGCGCCTCCTCCCAGGGGCTGAAGGAGATCGCCGTCGCACGGGCGCCGCGGGTACCGCGCTCTGCCGCCAGCGCCTCCAGATACGCGTCGGCGGCCGCGAGTGCCCCGTGGTCGCCGATGCCCCAGACACCGGCCAGCGACGAGAAGAGCACGAAGGCGTCCAGGGTGTCGCCGAGCAGTTCGTCGAGGTGCGCGGCGCCCGCCACCTTCGCGCCCACCGCGTCGGCGACATGGGCGAGGTCCGATGTGCCGAGTGGCCCGAGGGCGCGGGTACCGGCCGTGTGCACCACCGCGCGCACCGGAGTGCCGTCCGCCGAGAGCCGGTCGAGCACCGCGGCCACGGCGGTCCGGTCGGTCACATCGCACCGCACCACCTCGACGTTCGTCCCCTGGGCGGTCAGCTCCGCCGCCAGTTCGGCCGCGCCCGGTGCCGCAGGGCCGCTCCGGCTCATCAGCACCAGGTGCCCGGCTCCCTGCCGGGCCAGCCAGCGGGCGACCCGGCCGCCCAGCGTCCCGGTGCCGCCCGTCACCAGGGTGGTGCCGCCGGGCGTCCAGGTGCCGGGCGTGTCGGCCGGTGCCGCCGCCCGCTCCAGCCTCGGTACGAGGACGCCCGAGGATCGCACCGCCGCCCTTTCATCTTCCGGGCCCACCGAGAGCAGCGCGGCGAACCGCCCGGCCGCCTCGGGGTCGAGCCGCTCGGGGAGGTCGGCCAGCCCGCCGCGCAGCGATGGCGCCTCCACGGCCACGGTGTGTCCGAGCCCGAGGACCATCGCCTGCCGCGGGTTGCGCACCGGGTCGGCCGGGCTGGTCGAGACCGCGCCACGGGTCACCGCCCACAGCGGCAGCTCGGCGCCGGCCCCCATCAGCGCCTGGATCAGCGACACGGTCAGCGCCAGACCGGCGGGCAGTACGGGCTCGCCGCGGTCCGCCTCCTCGGCCGCCGCGAGCAGCGACAGTACTCCGGCCGTGCCGTCGAGGTCGCCGAGCCGGGCCGCGAGCACCTCGGGATCGGTGCAGGCCCCGTCGAGGACCAGCCGGCGCACCTGGGCGCCGTGTGCGGTCAGCGCGGCCACCACATCGGCGTCGTCGATGCCATCGGTGGTGAGTACCAGCCAGGTTCCGGTCAGCGCGGGGGCGGCGGGGACCCGCAGGAGCGTCCACACCGTCCGGTAGCGCCGCGCGCTGGTCAGGGTGTGCTCGTCCTGCCGCCTGCGCCATGCCGACAGCGCCGGGAGCACCGCGTCGAGTGCCTCCTTGTACTCGGGGGGCTCGGCGTCGAGGCCGAGCAGTGTGGCGACCGCGGCAGCGTCCCCCTGGCCCACGGCGTCCCACAGCGGCTCGTCGGCGGAGTCGGCCAGTACTGGCGTGGCGGCGGGCGGGGCGGTCCAGTACGTCTCGTGCTGGAAGGCGTAGGTGGGCAGGTCCACCGTGCGACCGCCGGACAGCGCCACTGTCCAGTCGACGGGCACACCGTGGGCATGGGCCTCCCCGAGCGCGCGAAGGACACGGTCCCATCCGCCGTCGTCGCGGCGCAGGGTGCCCAGGGTGACCGCCGGGCTGCCCGCGTGCTCGATGATCTCGCTGGTGCCGACCGCGAGCACCGGATGCGGGCCGACCTCGATCATGGCCCCATAGCCCTCGCGTACGAGAGCCGCCATCGTCTCGGCGAAGGACACGGTCTGCCGCAGGTTCCGGCACCAGTACCGGGCATCCAGCTCCTCGGTGTCCAGCCGGTCGCCGGTCACCGTGGAGTAGAACGGCACCTCCGACGGGCGGGGCCGCACCGGCGCCAGCAGCTCGAGCAGTTCTGTCTCGATCTCGTCGATATGCGCCGAGTGGGCGGCGAAGTCCACCCCGGCCAGCCGCCAGCGCATGATCCTGGCGGCGGACAGGCGGCGTTCGACCTCGTCGAGCGCTGCCGGATCGCCGGAGAGCGTCACCGTCTTCGGTCCGTTGACCGCCGCGATCGACACCGCGCCGGACGCCCCGTCCAGCAACTCCCGTACCCGCTCAGGCGATGCCATCACCGACATCATCGCGCCGCGCCCGGACAGGCGCTCGTGGATGAGCCGGCTGCGCAGCGCCACCACGCGGGCACCGTCGTCCAGCGACAGACCGCCGCTGACGCAGGCGGCGGCGACCTCGCCCTGGGAGTGGCCGATCACGGCGGCCGGTTCGACGCCGAACGAGCGCCAGAGGGCGGCGAGCGAGACCATGACCGTCCACAGCACGGGCTGGAGCACATCGGGCCGCCCGTCCATCGAGGGAGCGCCGGACCCGCCGCGCAGCACACCGGTGGGCGACCAGTCGAGGTACGGGGCCAGGGCCGCCTCGCACGCGGCGACGCGGTCGGCGAAGACCCGGGAGACATCGAGCAGTTCGGCCGCCATCCCCGCCCATGCCGCGTCCTGCCCGGGGAACACGAAGACCACCGCACGGCGCTCGGACGCCGTGCCCCGCACCACGGCGGGCGACGAGGTGCCCTCGGCCAGGGCCGCCAGGCCACCGCGCAGCGCCGCCCGGTCGTCGCCCACCAGCACCGCCCGGTGCTCGAACGCGGCACGGGTCGTGGCCAGTGAGTACCCGATGTCCACGAGGTGCGGTGTGGGGTGGTCGTCCAGGTGTGCGAGCAGCTTCGCGGCCTGGGCGCGCAGCGCTGCGGCCGACTTGCCGGACAGCGGCCATGCCACCGGCCCGTCCCACACGGGATCCGCGAACGGAGGTCGCCCGGCGGGCCGCGGAGGCTGCTCCAGGATGGCGTGGGCATTGGTCCCGCTCATTCCGAACGCCGACACCGCGCACCGCCGGGGCCGGCCGAGATCGGGCCAGGGCGCGGCCTCGGTCACCAGCCTGAGCTCACCCGAGTCCCAGTCGACGCGGGAGGACGGTTCGGTGACGTGCAGCGTCTTCGGCAGCTCGCCGTGGTGCATCGCCATCACCATCTTGATGACCCCGGCGACACCGGCCGCCACCTGGGTGTGTCCGATGTTGGACTTGACCGAGCCGACCAGCAGCGGCGGATTGCCGCCCCGGTCCTGGCCGTAGGTGGCCAGCAGGGCATGGGCTTCGATCGGATCGCCCAGCGCGGTGCCGGTTCCGTGTGCCTCGACCGCGTCGACATCGGATGCCGACAGCCCGCTGTTGGCCAGGGCCTGCCGGATGACTCGCTGCTGGGCCGGACCGCTCGGCGCGGTCAGCCCGTTGGAGGCGCCGTCGGAGTTCACCGCCGATCCGCGGACGACGGCCAGCACCCGGTGGCCGTGCCGGACCGCGTCCGACAGCCGCTCCAGCACCAGCAGACCGGCGCCTTCGGCGATGCCCATGCCGTCCGCCGACTCGGCGAACGCCTTGCACCGCCCGTCGGGCGCCATGACCCGGTGCCTGCTCAGCGAGACGAGGGTGTCGGGGCCGGTCAGCACGGTGGCGCCGCCGGCGAGGGCGAGGGTGCTCTCCCCCGAGCGCAGCGACTGGCACGCCATGTGCAGCGCGACCAGGGACGACGAACAGGCCGTGTCCACCGTCACGGCCGGTCCGCCCAGGTCGAACAGGTAGGCGAGGCGGCCCGACAGCACGCTCGGGATGGTGCCGGTGAGCTGATATCCGTCGGAGTCCGCGGACACGTCCGCGCCGTAACTCTGGGCGGTCGCCGAGACGAAGGTGCCCGTCATGCTGGACCGCAGGGACGTGGGGTCGATCCCGGCGCGTTCGAACGCCTCCCAGGCGAGCTCCAGCAGTATCCGCTGCTGCGGGTCCATCGCGGCGGCCTCGCGCGGGGAGATGCCGAAGAACGCCGCGTCGAACTCGGCCGCGCCGTCGAGGAAGCCGCCCGCCGCCGAGTAGGTCGTGCCCGTGCGGTCCGGGTCGGGGTGGTACACACCCGGATCCCAGCCGCGGTCGGCGGGCAGCGGGGATGTGGCGTCCACGCCCTCGGCCAGCAGCTGCCACAGCTGCTCGGGCGAGCGCACCCGGCCGGGGAACCGGCAGCTCATTCCGATGATCGCGATCGGCTCCGGTGCGGGCGCCCCGGCCGTCGGGCCCGCCGCCGCGGTCGGGGCCGGCTCGGCGCTCTCCGCTCGCTCGTCGGCGCCGCCGTACAGTTCGGTCCACAGATGGCCGGCCAGGGCGTCGGGCGTGGGGTGATCGTAGACCAGGGTCGACGGCAGGCTCAGGCCGGTCCGTTTCCTCAACGCGTTCCGCAACTGGCCGGCGGTCAGGGAGTCGAAGCCCATGTCCTTGAACGTCCGCCCGTTCGCCACCGCCAGGGGATCCGCGTGCCCGAGCACCGAAGCCACCTGCTCACGCACCAACTGGGACAGGGCGGCACGGGCCTGGTCGGTCGGCAGGCCGGTCGGCAGGCCGGAGCCGCGCTCGGTGGCCGCGGCCCGGCGGGCGGTTCCGGTGGGGACCAAGCCGCGCAGGACGGCGGGCACGGTGTGCCGCGCGCGCAGGGCGGCCCGGTCGACGCGTGCGGCGACGACGACGGCCTCGTCCACCGCGCCCGCGGCGTCGAACCAGGCCAACCCCTGATCGACGGAGAGCGTCGGCAGCCCGGCCTGGGTGATCCGCCGCAGCTGGGCGTCGCTCAGCGCGGCGGACATCCCGCTGTCCTGGGGCCACGGCCCCCAGCCGATGGACAGGCCCGCGAGCCCTTCGGCGGTCCGCCGCCGCGCCAGCGCGTCCAGGAACGCGTTCGCCGCGGTGTAACCGGCCTGCCCCGCGTTGCCGAGGACGCCGAACACCGACGAGAACACCACGAACGCGCTCAGATCCAGGTCACGGGTCAGCTCGTGCAGATGCCACGCGCCGTCCAGCTTCGGGCGGAACACCGTGTCCAGCCGGTCCGGAGTCAGCGCCGCGACCAGTCCGTCGTCGAGCACGCCGGCGGCGTGCACCACACCGGTCAGCGGGTGCTCGTCCGGGATCGCCGTCAGCAGGGCGGCCACGGCCGCGCGGTCGGAGACATCGCAGGCGACAGCGGTCACCCGTGCGCCCCGCCCGCTCAGCTCGGCCAGCAGTTCCCCGGCGCCCTCGGTGTCGGCCCCCCGGCGGCCGGCCAGCACCAGGTGGCGCACCCCGTGCGCGGTGACCAGGTGCTGGGCGATCAGCGCGCCGAGACCGCCGAGGCCGCCGGTGATCAGCACGGTGCCGTCGCCGCCCCACACCTTCTCCGGCGCCGCCAGGTCCGTGACCTCGACGGAGGCCACTCGAGGGATCAGCAACTGCCCTTGGCGCAGCGCCAGTTCGGGCTCATCACGGTCCGGCGTCGCGCGGAGCGCAGCCGCGGCGGCCGACTCCGGATCGTCGTCGTCCGCGGGGTCCAGATCGAGCAGGACGAACTGGCCGGGGCTCTCCTGCCGGGCCGATCGCACCAGCCCCCACGCCGCGGCCGCCACCACGTCGGGGGCCGCGCCGGGTGCCGTGGCCACCGCTCCGCGGGTCACGAACACCACTCGGGCGGGCCCGCCGTCACCGGCCTCGGCCGCGTCGGCCGCGTCCAGGTGGTGTCGCAGTGTGTCGAGCACGGACGCGGTGACGGTACGGACCGCCTCCGGCACCGGCACGCCGGCCGGCGCGGCGACCGGGACCAGCACCGCCTCCCCGGCCGCCACCGGATCGTGCCCCGGGGTGTCCGGCGCCGGGGCGGGCAGCCAGTCCAGGCGCAGCAGCGGCCGCGCCACCATGGCCGCCGGGGGGCGGACGTCCGGCGAACGCAGCGTCAGCGTGCGCACCGTCGCCACCGGATCGCCCGCGGTGTCGGCGGCGGTCAGCGTGACCGTGTCGTCGCCCGTCCTGCTCATCCGCACCCGCAGCACCGACGCGCCCACGGCGTGCAGGGACACCCCGGACCAGATCGCCGGCAGCCGCCCGCCGTCCGGGCCGTCGAGCACGGTCGGCGAGGCGAGGTGCAGCGCCGCGTCCAACAGTGCGGGATGGAGGCGGAAGGCGTCGGCCTCGTCGGCGAGTCCCTCGGGGAGCGCGACCTCGGCCAGTACCTCCTCGCCCGCCCTCCAGACCGCCCGGACGGCCCGGAACGCCGGCGCGTGGGCCAGCCCGGCGGCGCGCCGCCGCTCATAGAACTCGTCGAGATCGACGGGTACGGCGTCCGCGGGCGGCCACGCCCGCCGGTCATGGGCGGCGCCCGCGGGGGCGCCCGGCGCAAGTGTGCCGGTGGCGTGCCGCGTCCACGGCGCGTCCGGCGCGTGGACGGGCCGCGAGTGGATGCTCAGGGTGCGCCGGCCGTCGTCGCCGGGGCCACCGAGCGCGACCTGGATCCGCACCCCGCCGTCGTCCTGCCCGGACAACACCAGCGGAGCGTCCAGGTTGAGCTCCTCGACGAGGGCGCAGCCGGCCTCGTCGCCCGCCCGTATCGCCAGCTCGACGAATCCGGCGCCGGGGAAGGTCACCTGCCCGGCCACCCCATGGCCGGCCAGCCACGGCAGCGCCGTCGCCGACAGCAGACCGGTGCACAGCAGACCACCGGTCTCGGGCAGTTCCACGACCGCGCCGAGCAGCGGATGGTCCACACCGCCGAGCCCCGCCGGGACCGCACCGGTCGCCGATGTGCCGGCGACGGACGTGGTCCAGTACCGCTCCCGCTGGAACGCGTAGGTCGGCAGCGCGATCCGGCGCGCACCGGTACCGGCGAACAGTTCGGCCCACCGGATCGGTACGCCCCGCACATACAGCCGGGCGGCGGCCGTCACCGCCGTGGACTCCTCGCCGTGGTCCTTGCCCAGCGGGGACACGGCTTCCACGTCCGCCACATCAGGCAGGGCGTCCTGCGTCAGCACCGACAGCGTGGCGTCCGGGCCCAGTTCGAGGAAGGTGCGCGCACCGGCCCGTGCCGCGGCGCCGACCGCGTCGGCGAACCGCACCGTCAGCCTGGCGTGCTGAACCCAGTAGTCGGCGGTACGGATCCGCTCCGCGTCGATCCGCTCACCCGTGACCGTCGAGACGATCGGGGTCCGCGGCTCGCCGAAGACCAGGCCCTCGACGACCGCGTGGAAGTCCTCCAGCATCGGCGCCATCAGCGGGGAGTGGAACGCGTGGCTGACGCGCAGCCGGGTCACCTTGCGGCCGTCGGCGGCGAACCGGTCCGCGATCGCCTCCACCGCGTCGGCCGCCCCGGACACCACCACCGCCTCCGGGCCGTTGACGGCGGCGAGTCCCACCCGGTCCGCGGAGCCGGTGAGCAGCGGCGCCACCTCGTCCTCGGTGGCCCGCAGCGCGACCATGGCCCCGCCTTCCGGCAGCGCCTGCATCAGCCGGCCGCGGGCGGCGACGAGGGTGCACGCGTCGGGCAGGGACAGCACCCCGGCCACATGGGCCGCCGCGATCTCCCCGACCGAATGCCCGATCAGCAGATCCGGCGCCACCCCCCACGACTCCAGCAGCCGGAACAGGGCCACCTCGAGGGCGAACAGCGCGGGCTGGGCGTATTCGGTGCGGTTCAGCGGTTCCGCGTCATCGCCGAACACCACCTCGGTCAGCGGCCGTTCCAGCTCGCCGTCCAGCAGCGTGCACACCTCGTTCCACGCCGCGGCGAACACCGGGTACCGGCCGTGCAATTCGCGCCCCATGCCCAGCCGCTGGGCGCCCTGACCGGCGAACAGCAGCGCCATCGGGCCGGGGTCGCCCGCCAGGCCCTCGGCCACCTTCAGGGGCGGTGTGCCGACATCCCCCGTGGTGTCCGTCGTGGCCAGGAGGACGGCGCGGTGCTCCAGCTCGGAGCGTGTCGTGGCCAGGGAGTAGCCGATGTCCGGTGCCGCCGCGCCGGTGTCGGCCACAAAAGCGGCCAGCCGGTCCAGCTGCGCGTCCAGCGCGGCCTCGGTACGCGCCGAGACCGGCCATGGCGCCACACCGGGCCGGACCTTCGCCGGCGACCCGGCTGGTGGGCGCGCGGCGAGCCGATCAGGCCGATCCCCCGGTGGCTGTTCGACGATCACATGCGCGTTGGTGCCACTGATCCCGAACGACGACACGCCCGCGCGGCGGGGCCGCTCGGCCGCCGGCCACGGGGTGGCCCCGGTGAGCAGTTCCACCGCCCCAGCCGACCAGTCCACCTGCGACGACGGCGCGTCCACATGCAGCGTCCGGGGCAATACGCCGTGCCGCATCGCCAGGATCATCTTGATGACGCCCCCGACACCGGCGGCGGCCTGGGTGTGCCCGATGTTGGACTTGAGCGACCCCAGGAGCAGCGGACGGTCCGGGTCCCGGTCCTGTCCATAGGTCGCGAGGAGCGCCTGGGCCTCGATCGGGTCACCCAGCCGGGTACCGGTGCCGTGCCCCTCCACCGCGTCCACGTCCGACGGGGCCAGACCGGCCCCGGACAGGGCCTGGCCGATCACCTGCCGCTGCGCGATGCCGCTGGGCGCGGTCAGGCCGTTCGACGCCCCGTCGGAGTTGACCGCGGAACCGCGCAGCACCGCCAGCACCTGGTGGCCGCCCCGGATCGCGTCCGACAGCCTCTCCAGCACCAGGACGCCCACTCCCTCGGACCAGCCGGTGCCGTCCGCGGCCTCCGCGTACGCCTTGCAGCGGCCGTCGGGTGACAGGCCGCCCTGCCGGGCGAACTCCATGAAGATCCCCAGCTCCGACATCACGGTGACACCGCCGGCCAGCGCCAGGGAACACTCGCCGCCGCGCAGCGCCTGCGCCGCCAGGTGCAGCGCCACCAGTGACGACGAGCACGCCGTGTCCACGGTCAGCGCGGGCCCCCGCAGCCCCAGTGCGTAGGCGACGCGGCCGGACAGGACGCTCGGCGACGTGCCGGTCAGCAGATATCCCTCCGCGGCGCCGGAGCCGTCCTGGAGCCGCGGACCGTAGTCCTGGGCCATCGCCCCGAGGAACACCCCGGTCCCGCTGCCGTGCAGTGACGACGGAGCGATCCCAGCCCGTTCCACCGCCTCCCAGCTCATCTCCAGGGCCAGCCGCTGCTGCGGGTCCATGGCTTCCGCCTCGCGCGGGGATATCCCGAACAGCGCCGCGTCGAAGCGGTCCGCGTCGTACAGGAACCCGCCCACCCGGCCGGCCGCCATCTCCGGCGCCCATCCCCGGTTGACGGGCGGGTCGGAAATGGCATCCGCCTCGCCCGACACCAGTTCCCACAGCTCGTCCGGCGAGGTCACCCCGCCCGGGTAGCGGCAGGCCATGCCCACGATCACCACCGGGTCGTCCTCCGGAACGGCGCGGGGCGCCTGCGACGGCTCACCGGTCACCGGGCCGGTGAGCCGTGTGGCCAGATGGGCCGCGCACGCGTCCGGCGTCGGATGGTCGAACAGCACGGTGTTGGGCACCCGCAGTCCGGTGGCGGCCCGCAGCCGGGTCGCCAGCTCCACCGTCATCGCCGAGTCGAAGCCCAGCTCTTTGAAGGACCGCGCCGGGTTCACCCGCTCCGCGGCGGCGAAGCCCAGGACCACCGCCGTCTCCGCACGCACCAGCCGTGCCACGTCGGCGCGCGTCCACGGGGTGCCGGATTCCGTACCCTCCGGCTCCGCGCGCTCCGGTTCCGCATCGGTGGCGTGACCGGTCACCGCCGCCGGAGCGGCCGGAACGGCTTCCCGCACCGCGACTTCGCCGGCCGGTCCCTGGAGCCAGTACCGCTCCCGCTGGAACGCGTACGTCGGAAGGGCCACCCGCCGGGCACCGGTCCCGGTGAACAGCCGCGTCCAGTCCACCGGCACCCCGCGGACGTACGCCTCCGCCAGACAGGTCAGGAACCGGTCGGCCCCGCCCAGTTCCCGGCGCAGCGTGCCGACGGCGACCGCCGTGACGTCGGTCGTGTCGATGATCTCCTGCACCGCGGCGGTCAGCACCGGGTGGGAGCTGACCTCGACGAAGGCCCGATGGCCCTGGCCGAGCAGCGTCCTGACGGCCGGTTCGAAACCGACGGTACGCCGCAGATTGCGGTACCAGTACCCGGCGTCCATACCGGTGGTGTCCAGCCAGTCGCCGGTCACCGTGGAGAAGAACGGCACCTCGGCCCGGCGGGGGCGGATGCCCTCCACCGCGGCCGTCAACTCCTCGCGCACCCGCTCCACCTGGGCCGAGTGCGAGGCGTAGTCAATCGCGATCCGCCGCACCCGCACATCCGCACCCGACAGCTCCTCGAGCAGCTCGTCCAGCGCCTCCAGCTCACCGGAGAGCACCACCGAACCCGGCCCGTTGACCGCCGCGATCGACACCCGGCCGTCCCAGCGGCGCAGCCGCGCCTCCGCCTCGGCCTGCGGCAGCGCCACCGACAGCATGCCGCCCCGCCCCGCCAGGCGGCGTGCGATGGCCTGGCCGCGCAGCGCCACCACCCGGGCCGCGTCCTCCAGGGAGAGGGCACCGGACACGCACGCAGCCGCGATCTCTCCCTGGGAATGGCCCACCACCGCGTCCGGGACCACCCCGTGCGCCTGCCATACCGCCGCGAGGGAGACCATCACCGCCCAGGAGGCGGGCTGGACGACATCCGCCCGTTCCAGTGACGGCGCCCCCTCGGACTGCCGCAGCACCTCCGGCAACGACCAGTCCACATGAGGCGCAAGCGCGGCGGCACACTCGGTCAGCCGCCGCGCGAACACCGGGGACTCCGCCATCAGCCGGACGCCCATGCCCGCCCACTGCGCCCCCTGCCCGGGGAACACGAACACCGTGCCACCCTCGACATCGGCGGCTCCGCGCACCACGCCCGGCGCGGACTCGCCGCCGGCCAGCGCCGTCAGCGCGCCCGGGGCCGCCGACCGGTCCGGCACCAGGACGACGGCACGGTGGTCGAACGTGGTCCGGGTGGTCGCCAGGGAGAAGCCCACGTCCACCGGGTCGAGCCGGTGGTTCTCCGCCAGATGGGACGCGAGGCGGACGGCCTGCGCGCGCAGCGCCTCGGGGGTCCGGCCCGACAACGGCCACGGCACGGTGCCACCCGCCATGAGGGCGCCGTCCGCCGTGCCGGGGTCGGGGTACGTCGAGGCGGACGTGTTCCCGGGCGTCGGCTCGGTGGCGGACACCACCAGGTGGCAGTTGGTGCCGCCCATGCCGAACGACGACACCCCGGCCAGGGCACGGCCGTCGCGGTAGGGCCAGGGACGAGTCGAGGTCACCACGTCCAGGTTCCACTCGCCGAACCGGATCCGCGGATTGGGGCGTTCGAAGTTCAGGCTCGCCGGTAGTTCACCGTTCCGCAGCGACAGCACGACCTTCAACAGGCCGACGATGCCCGCGGCGCCCTCCAGGTGTCCCACGTTCGTCTTCGCCGAACCGACCAGCAGGGGGCGGTTCGTGGCACGGCCCGCCCCGTACACCGCGCCGAGCGCCGCGGCCTCCACCGGATCGCCCACCCGGGTCCCGGTCCCGTGCAGCTCGACGTACTGGACCTCGGCGGGGTCGACGCCCGCACGCGCGCAGGCCGTCTGGAGCACCGCCCGCTGCCCTTCGGGGTCGGGGGTGGTCAGGCCGTCGCCGGGGCCGTCGTTGCCGACCGCGCTCCCCTCGATGACGCAGTAGATCTCATCCCCGTCCGCCAGCGCGCTTGCCAGGGGCTTGAGCAGGACCATCCCCGCACCCTCGCCACGCACATATCCATTGGCACGCTCATCGAAGGTGAAGCAGCGGCCGTCCGGGGACAGGGCGCCGAGCCGGGCCGCGGCCTCCGCGCTGTCCGGGATCAGATTGAGGTGCACACCGCCGGCGAGCGCCGTGGCCGACTCCCCGCGCCGCAGGCTCTCGCACGCCAGGTGCACCGCCACCAGCGACGACGACTGCCCGGTGTCCACCACCAGGCTCGGCCCCCGAAGTCCCAGGACGTAGGACAGCCGGTTAGCGGCCATGCCGCGGTTCAGGCCGGTCAGGGTGTGATGACCGATCGACGCCGGCCCCCTGAGCCGGTCCAGTGCGCCGTAGTCATCCGCGGTCATCCCGATGAACACCCCGGTGTCGCTGCCGCGTACCGCGGCGGGCGGCAGGCCCGCGTCCTCCAGGACCTCCCAGCCCAGTTCCAGCGCGAGGCGCTGCTGCGGGTCCATGGCCCGTGCCTCACGCGGAGAGACCCCGAAGAACTCCGCGTCGAAGCCGTCGACTTGGTCCAGGAAGGCGCCCCAGCCGGTCTCGCCGGAGGTCGCGGCGTCGCTGTTCCAGCGGCCCGGCGGCACCTGCGACACCGCGCTCGACCCGTCGGTCAGCAGCCGCCAGAACCGTGCGGGATCCGCCGCGGACGGCAGCCGGCAGGACAGCCCCACCACCGCGACGGCGGTGTCCCGCTCCTGGAGTCGCTCAGCGGACGCGGATATGGACTCGTTCCGGCTCACGGCACCGATCCCCCAACTCATCGTCTTCGCGGGCAATTCCCTGCCTCCACGGGCCACAGCGCCATTCTCTCTGTGTTGTGGGATTTTTTACTCTCCGATTTTCCCTACAGATCCCTCCCATCGCGAACGACGCACATCATTCCGTTACCGCCCCCAACACAACGGGGAATATTAGGGATTCCCCTAGACCTCCGGCGTTTGAAAGCCCTTACGATCAATTACTGTTGGACCTCGGCCGGTGGAATATGAGCCACAACGCCGAGCCACCCGTCCATGAGACGCCGATGCGACAACATAATTCACGAAGGTGAGAAAATGCGGCCCAGGATCGATCCGCAGGACGCGGACGACTTCGCCGTCACACCCGCCGGCCAGGTCTACGCCCGGGAGATCGGACAGTCACTGAACGGGCTCCTCGCGGACCGGCCGCCGCCGAACGTCCACCGGACCATCGCCAACCACCCGACGCTGCTGCCCGCGCTGCAACCACTGCTGACGCATGTGGCGGGCGACATCCTGCCGGCCCGCGAACGCGAGCTCGTCATCCTGCGCACCGCATGGCGTTCACAGGCCCCGTACGTCTGGGCGCACCACCACGCCGCGGGACTGTTCGTCGGGATGACCGAGACGGAGATCGCCCGGGTCGCCTCGGAGGACACCGCCGGCTGGACTCCGTTCGAAGCCACCATCCTCCAGGCGGTCGATGAGCTCCACACCAAGTCGGCGGTGTCGGACCGCACATGGAAGCAGCTGGCCGAGCGCTACAGCGAGGAGCAGATCCTCGAACTGCTGGCCCTCGCCGGAACGTACAAGACCCTGGCTTTCATCCTGAACTCCTGTCTCGTCCCGATCGACCCCTGGATGGAACGTCCCGCGCTGCTGCCGGCGGACCCGGGACAGCTGACGTCCGGCAGACACGCACGCCCGCGGGAGACGCCTCCGGGGGCGGGCCCCGAGACCTGGAACCAGCGCATCGTGTTGCAGAACGACACCGGGCTCTCCCAGCTCACCCCGACGTCGGCCAGCCCCGAACCGCCGCTTCATGAGATCCTCGGCCGCTATCCGGACCTGCTGTCCACGGCGAACGCGTCCGGCTCCAACTCCTCGCTCCTGCTGATCCGCAGGAACTCCACCGATGTCATGCCGGACACGGACGGCTACTCCTTCAGCGCCACCCATCTCTTCGCCGATTCCTCGGGTGTCCCGATACTCGTGGAAGTGGTGGAACCACACGACACCTGGAACGCGCAGAGCGCGCTCGCCAAAATTCTCGACTACGCGGGCAGCGGGGCGCGGCACTGGCCGATCCACATACTTCAGCGGTCGCTCGAATACACCGCCCAATTGCAGGGCAGTACTGGAGAGCAGTTGCTGGCGGAGATGGGGTATCCCATCGACGAGGGTTCGTTCCTGCGCGCGATCGAGGCGAATCTGGCCCTGGGCAGGCTCCGTATGGCCATTGTGGCCAGCCGGTTTCCGCCTGAATTCAACCGGGTGATCGCATTTCTCGGTCAGCAGTTGCACCCCGCCGAGGTGTACGGCGTCGAACTGCGCCGCTTCTCCGACGGGTCCCATGCGGCGTTCATCCCGAGGGTGGTCACCTGAGCGACCCCGCGGACGGCGGAGGCGGGGAACCCACCCGGGAAACCGGACCCGGTTCCCCTTCGGCCGCTCGCTCCGCGGTCGGCTGCTTCTTGCGGATCAGTGTGATCCCGTCCGCCATGGGCACCAGGGACATCTCCACCCGCGGATCGTCGCGGACCAGCTCGTTGAAGGCGCGGATCCCGGTGGTGTCGGGATCCTGCGCGTCGGGGTCCACGACCTTGCCGAAGAACAGGGTGTTGTCGACCACGATCAGACCGCGGTCGTCAAGGAGCGTCAGCGCCATCTCGTAGTAGTCCGGGTAGCCCTGCTTGTCGGCGTCGATGAACACGAAGTCGAAGGTGCCGGGGCCCTCCTCCGTGAGGATGGCCTTGAGGGTGTCGGCCGCGGCACCGACACGAAGGTCGATCCGCGCCTCGACGCCCGCCTTGGCCCAGTAATCGGCGCCGATCCGCGGCCAGCGGTCGGTGATGTCACAGGTGATCAGCCGTCCGCCGGGGGCGAGCGCACGGGCCAGGCACAGGGTGCTGTATCCGGTGAACGTGCCGATCTCCAGGATCCTCCGGGCCGGGGTGAGACCGGCCAGGAGCGTCAGCAGCTGCCCCTCCTCGGGCATGACCTGCATCGCGCTGCCCGCGGGCAGCTCCGCCGTGGTCTCCCGCAGCTGCCGCAGGATCTCGTCCTCGCGCAGGGAGGACACCCGGATGTACTCCGAGAGCGCGGCCGGGAATCCTACCTGGTTCGCCATGTGTCGTCCACCTTCTCCGGATCTTCTCTCGTCCGTTATCGTCTGATTCTCGGCTTTTCGCCCGTTTCTGGTCCGGGCCGTCGGGAGGCGGTGCGCCCCGACGGCCCGGGGAGGGCTCAGCCGTCCTGGAGGCTGACGGCGTTGAGCTTCACCGTCGGCGACGGGGCCTGTGGTTCCGGAATCAGATGCAGCCGCTGGATGTCCTCGTGTGCGGGTGCGGGCAGCCCGGCCCGGCAGTCGCACGCCTCGTCGGTGAAACCGGCGAAGCGGTAGGCGATGTCCATCATCCGGTTGCGTTCGGTGCGCCGGAAGTCCGCCACCAGGTGGACACCCGCGCGGGAGGCTTCGTCGACGAGCCAGTTGAGGATCACCGAGCCGACGCCGAAGGACACCACACGGCAGGAGGTGGCCAGCAGCTTCAGATTCCAGACCCGCGGATGCTTCTCCAGCAGTTGCAAACCGACCGCGCCATGCGGTCCGAACCGGTCGGTGAGCACGGTCACCAGCACCTCATGGCGCGGATCGGCCAGCAGCGTCCGCAGATCCGGGAGGGAGTAGTGTACGCCAGTGGCGTTCATCTGACTGGTGCGCAAGGTCAGCTCCTCGACGCGGGAGAGCTGTTCCTCGGTGGCGCGGCCGATGTCCATCACCAGTGCGAGGGAGCGCAGGAAGTCCTCACTCGGCCCGGTGAACTCCTCCTCGGCCGCCTTCCGCTGGAATCCGGCCTGATACATCTGGCGACGGCGCCGCGCGTCCACCGTCACCGTCGGGGGGCTGAACTCCGGCAGAGCGGCGAGACCGGAGAGTTCCTCAGCCGGGTAGCAGCGGACCTCGGGCAGATGGAACTGGACTTCCGCGCGCTCGGCCGGCTGGTCGTCGACGAAGGCGATCGTGCCGAGCGCGAAGTTGAGTTCGGCGGCGATCTCGCGCACCGCATCGGACTTCGGGCCCCATCCGATGCGCGGCAGTACGAAGTACTCGGCCACGCCCAGCGCTTGGAGCTGTTTCCATGCCTGGTCGTGGTCGTTCTTGCTGGCGACCGACTGGAGGATGCCACGGCTGTCCAGTTCGGCAATCAGCTCCCTGACCGGACCGGGAAGCGTCACCCGGCCGTCTTCCAGAAGTGTGCCCTGCCACAGGGTGTTGTCCAGATCCCACACCAGGCACTTCACGATCGGGGGCTGTTGGGTCACAGTGCTTCCTTGGGTCATGACGCGGACGTCGACATCGACACGGCGTGGTCGGCGAGAATCAACTGGCAGATCTCCGTACTGCCCTCGATGAGCTCCATGAGCTTCGCGTCGCGGTACGCGCGCTCGACCACATGGCCCTCGCGCGCGGCGGCCGAGCCCAGGACCTGCACCGCCGTGGCGGCGCCCCGCGCGGCCTGGACCGCGCTCACCTGCTTGGCCAGGACGGTCGCGACGACCATGTCCGGGGAGCCGCTGTCCCAACACCGGCTGGCGTGCTCACACACCCGGGTGGCGATCTGTTCGGCGGTCAGCAGATCCGCCAGGTGACGGCCGACCAGCTGGTGTTGGGCGAGCGGCTTGCCGAACTGCCGCCGGATACGGGCGTGGCCACCGGCGGCGTCCAGACAGGCCCGCAGGATGCCCACGCAGCCCCAGGCGACCGAGATCCGCCCGTACGCCAGCGCCGTCGTCACCAGCAGCATCAACGGCTGCCCACCGCCGAGCACCGCACTGGTGGGCAGCCGCACATCGTCGAGGTGCACATCCGCGTGTCCGGCCGCCCGGCAGCCGGACGGCCGCGGCACCCGGCGCACCGTGACGCCCGGAGCCGACGCGGGTACCACCACAGCGGCCGCCCCGGAGCCGTAGCGGCCGACGACGACGATCAGATCGGCGTAGTGGGCAGCGGTCGTCCAGACCTTCTGCCCGCGGACGATGACGGTTTCACCCTCCGGTTCGATGGTCGTGGTCATCGCCGACAGATCACTGCCCGCCTCCGGCTCACTGAACGCGATGGCGGCGAGCCGGCCACCGGCCAGCTTCGGCAGATACTCCGCGTGCTGCCGCGGGCCGCCCAGGCGCTGGATCGTCCACGCGGCCATGCCCTGCGACGTCATCACACTCCGCAGCGAGCTGCACCGGCTGCCGACATGCGCCGTGAACTCGCCGTTCGCGGCGCTGCTCGCGCCAAGTCCGCCGAAGGTCTCCGGCACCCCCGCGCACAACAGGCCGCGGGCGGCCAGCGTCCGCAGCACGTCGTCGGGGATCAGACCAGCCCGGTCCCACTCCGCGGCCCGGTCGCCGACGAGGTCGTCCACGAGCTCACGCGCACCGGCGAGCGGCTCAGGCATCGGCGGATTGCCCGGCGCCGAGCAGACGCCCCACCAGAGCGGTCATGGCCCCGATGGAGCGGAAGTTGTCCCGCTTGAGGTCATCCCCCAGGATCTGCACCGAGAACTCCTGCTCCAGATGGACCACGAGCTCCATCGCGAACATCGACGACACCAGCCCCGAATCGAAGAGATCCTGATCGACGGGAACCTCCGCCTTCACTCGCTCCGAGACAAAGGCCGTAATCGCCCGTTCGATCCCCTCAGCGGCGATCGGCTGGCCCATATTCACGAAAGTACCTTTCCGTAGTCATAGAAACCCCGCCCCGTCTTGCGCCCCAGATCTCCGCGCCGCACCTTCTCCATGAGCAGTTCACAGGGCTCGAAGGTGGGATTTCCGGTCCGCTCGGCAAGCAGCCGAAGAGCGTCCACGAGATTGTCCAGCCCGATCAGATCAGCGGTGCGCAGCGGCCCGGTGGGGTGACCGAGACATCCCTGCATCAGCCGGTCCACGGACTCGGCGCTCGCGGTGCCCTCTGCCACGACCCTCGCCGCTTCATTGATCATGGGATGCAGCAGCCTGCTGGTGACGAACCCCGGTGCGTCGCGCACGACGACCGTCTTCTTCCCCAGCCGCTCCAGGAAGGACTGGATCGCGGCCATGGCGTCGTCGCCGGTCTGCGGACCACGGATGACCTCGACCATCTCGATGAGATAGGCCGGATTCATAAAGTGCACCCCGGCCAGATCCCCGGGGCGCCGGACCGACTTCGCCAGTTCGGCGATGGGGATGCCCGAGGTGTTGGTGATCACCGGGACCCCGGCGGGGAGCATGCTGGAGATCTCCGCCATGATCCGCGCCTTGAGCGAGGCGTCCTCGGTGATCGCCTCGATCACGAGACCGGCGTCCGCCGCGTCCGTGCCGGACAGCGTCGTGGTCAGTGTTCCAGCCGCCTGTCCATCGGGAAAGGCGGCCATGAACTGCCCGTGCCGCAACTGCTGGGCGATTTCCGCCCGGGCCTGCTGGAGTACGTCTTCCGAGACGTCGACCAGGACGACATGCACCCCACGGCCCAGTGCCAGTGCGGTGATGCTGCGCCCCATAACCCCCGCACCGAATACGGCAATCGTGTCCGATCGGGAATTCACCATCACCCACTCCAAATCATCGTTCAATCGAGCACGCCCCGCTGAGGCGCATAACGGGCAAACGATTTGCACCATGAAAAGAGCTTGGCAATATCTACTTCAGCAGAAAAATTACGCCGATCACCCGGAGGACGTCAAAGGCTGAGGCGGCGTCCTAGGGAGATCCACAGTGTTCTTCGCGAGGTCGGTGCCCGAGGTGAACCTCCGTACGTGGGAATGCGTCTGCACTGGGTTCGGCCTGGCCTGAGCCCGGAAGAAGCTGCCGCCCCGGGCGACCGATCTGGATCCGTACAAGCCGGTGGTCGACGGTATCCTCCTTGACGGCATCCTCCGTGCTGATCCGGATGCTCCGCGCAAGCAGCGGCTCACCTTTGCTCGCATCGCCACCCGGCCGGCGACACGCTCTGTGCCTGGCTGCCGGCGATACCCAGCTCCGCCGTCCCGACCCCATACTGACCTCGAATGGCCGAGGGCCCCGCGCTCCTTCACCGTCTCTCCGGCGATCAAGACCCGGTCGATGTCATCCACCCCGCTGTGCCCCGCCCATCGTGACCAGGTGCAGGGCCTCCCGGGTGGTGACCGGGACTTTGCCCACTCCCATCAGGCCGACCGCCTCCAGTATCGGCTGGTTGGTACGCGCGATGTCGAGGTGCGGGGCCGGCCTCATCTGGGTGAAAGTGTCCGGGGAGTTGTTGGCCTGGAGAGGTCGGAGCCGAGGCCGACCGTCACGGAGGCGGCGCGGGCGCGGCCGAGGACGGGGAGGCCGATGCCCATCTGCGCCTCGGATTCCGGGGTGCAGGACACGGCGGCGCCCGCCGCGGCAAGCAGCCCAGTTCCTCATCGGAACTGGTGTTGGCGTGGGACCAGGAGGTCCAGCTCCTTGGCGAGGGCGTACTCCTGCTCGGTGACCTGCCAATCCACGCCGAGCCCGGGCTCCCCATCCGAAGATCGACGTGTTTCGGCTTCGCCGCGTCCCCCTACGGGCTGCCCGACATCGGCTTCGTCACCTGGCCGGACGTCATTGCTGGCGGTCCTGCTGATCCGGCGCACCGAGGACGGCAGCCTTCCGATCGGCTTCGGCCAACTCGGCGACATCGCGTCAGCCTCTACAACGGCCACAGAGTGCCACCGCCTGGCCGCCCTTGGACGGCCTGGTCACCGACCTGATCAGCTTGCACACCTCTCGGCCGGCGGCCGAGATCGAGGCCCTCCTGCCCCAGGGCGAGGGGGCGTCCAGGCCTGCCGGTCTCCGAGGCACGTAAGGGCCGTGGCATCGGCGTGGGCGGTCTGCTTCTGCCTCCTGTGAGCGGACGGGGCACCGCGCCGTGACCGGTGGGGCGACCATGTGCCGCCCCGTCAGATGCCCCGCACGCGCCGGGCGTTCAGATGGGCGATCTTCTCCTTCACCTCGGGTGAGACGTCGCACTTCTCGATCGAGTCCACCGCTTCGGCGGTGGACTCGTACGGGTAGTCGATCGCGAACATGACCGCTTCGGCCCCGATGCTCAGCACGGCGGCCTGCACGGCCTCCGGGGCCAATACCCCGCTTGTGGTGATCAGGATGTTGCTCCCGAAGTACTGCGACGGCATCCGCTCGAGCGGCGCGTCGAGCTGGAGCGAGCGGTAGCGCTGGAACGGCAGGAACTCGCCGAGGTGCCCGAGGATCAGGGTCGCACCGGGGTGCCGGTCGAACACTCCGGCATATATCAGCCGCATGGCGTGGCCGCCTGTCTCGGCCTGCCAACTCCAGCTGGCCCCGTACATCTCCGGGCGTCCGCGCATCACGTGCCAGTCATCGCGGGGCAGTGAGCCGGGGTGGAGGTACAACGGCACCCGGAGCTCTTCTCCCCGGTACACCTTCGGGCAGAACCCGACGTCACCGCGCGCGGTCGACCGCAGCGGTCTGACGCAGGTGGCAAGGGTCAAGTGGTGGGCCATGCGCTGGAAGGCTCCACTGAACGCGTTCCAGGTCGCCTTCGGGGATCGCCTGACCCCGAGCAACAACTGAACACTCAACAAATAAGACCGGCCGTCAGATTGACGCAGCCTCAGGGACCTTGCAGAAGTCAGCGGATGGTGAGGCCGCCGTCGACGGCGAGGATGGTGCCGGTGGTCCACTGGGCCGAGGCCAGGTAGGCGGCCGCGGTGGCGACGTCATCGGCAGTGCCCAGACGTCCCAGGGGGTAGGAGTGCTCGATCTGCTCGTCGTGTGCGGTGCGTTCCTCTGCGGTCATGGGGGCGAGATAGGAGCGTTCGTACTTGGGAGTGCGGACGGCGCCGGGAGCGATGGCATTGACACGGACTCCTTGGGGGCCGAGTTCACTGGCCAGCGCCCGGGTCATGGAGTTGAGCGCTCCGCGGGTGGCGGAGTAGGCGGCCGAATGACGGCCGGCGACCATTTTGCGGGCCCAGTAGCTGCTGATGTTGATGATGCTTCCCCGAGCGTTCACGAGGGCGGGCAGGAGTTGCTGGCTCAGCAGCAGCGGCACCTGGACGTTGAGGTGCCACATGGTGTTCATCTCGTCGACCGTGGTGTCGGCAAGGGAGGCGAAGTGTGCGGTGCCGACGTTGTTGACGAGGGTGTCGACCCGGTCGGTCAGGTTTCCGACGTGCCCGGCGATCAGGGCGGGGGCATCGGGCGCGGAGAGATCCGCGGGCACGGTGTGCACGACGGTGCCGTGCCGGCCGAGTTCCTTCGCGGCGGTCTCGAGTTTGTCGCGGTTGCGGGCGACAAGAATAAGGTCCGCTCCGTCGCGGGCGAGGGCACCGGCGATGGCCAGGCCCAGGCCCTCGCTGCCGCCTGTGACGACGGCGAAACGGCTGGTGGTGCGGTGCTCGGACATGTCAGATTGCCTTTGTGTGGTCGGTGGAAGCACTCAGCGTCGCGAATCGGCGTAGCTCTTCGAGTTGGTCACTGCGGGCGTTCTCGATGCCGGCGAGGGCGTCGCTGCCGAGAGGAAGGCGCAGCGGGGGGCTCGGCATATCGGCGAGGGTGACGAGGGCCTGGGCCATACGGGCGGGGTCTCCGACCTGCCTTCCCGCGGCGCCGGCGGAGCGCGCCAGCGCTTCGTGAACGGGGAGGTAGTCGGGGAGGGCGGCGCTGCCGGGCAGCCGGCTCGCCCAGTTGGCGCGGAAGTCGGTGCGGGCGGCTCCGGGCTCCACGATCGTCGTCCGGATGCCCAGCGGGGTGAGCTCGGCGGCCAGTGAGACGCTCAGACCTTCGAGGGCGTGCTTGCTGGCCGTGTAGGCGCTCATCCCCGGGGCGCCGATCTGCCCTGCCAGCGAGCTGATCTGCAGCACACGGCCCGCTTTCGCCGCACGCAGGTAGGGCAGAGCGGCGCGCAGGACATTGGCGGCGGCGAAGAAATTCACTTCGAACTGGGCGCGCAGCTCCAAGTCGTCCAGTTCCTCGAAGGGGCCCGCCAGCGCGTAGCCGGCATTGTTGACGACGACGTCGAGGCAGCCGAACCCGGTGATCGCGTCATCCAGTACCGGACGCAGCGCACCGGCGTCGGTGGTGTCCACGCTCACGGTGCGCAGACGCCCGGGAAAGGCGGCGGTCAGCGGTCGCAGCGGCTCGTCGTCGCGCGTGACCGCGATCACTCGCTCACCTGAACTCAGAACCTCACTGACCAGGGCCTGGCCCAACCCGCCGGACGCGCCGGTGACCAGCCACACGCGGGACCCCATGCTTCGCACCTCTCGCACGAGCCAAACAAACGGACCGATCTTGTCCGTTTCCGCGAGAGTAGAGGAGGCGGACAGAGGCTGTCCACTTATGGATAAGATGGGGTGATGAACACGGAGCGGCCTGCGGCGACCCAGGGGACGGCGATGCCCGTGCGCGCCGACGCCCAGCACAATGCCGCGCGGGTTCTCGCGGCCGCGCGTCGTGCCGTCGCCTCTACCGGGCTGGACGTGAGCTACCACGAGATCGCTCGGGAGGCCGGCGTCGGCGTGGGCACCGTCTACCGGCGCTACCCCGAACGCGACCAGCTCATGGCGGCGGTGCTGAGCGACATCCTCACCGAACTGATCGACACCGCACACCAGGCTCTGGACTGCGATGACGCCTGGGAGGGCTTCTCGTTGCTGTTCACCGGCCTGGCCCTGCGCACCGCTCAGAACGCGGGACTGTCCGGCTCCCTGGACCAGCACGGCGGGCCCGCTGTCGCCCAGCA
This sequence comes from Streptomyces sp. 5-10, assembly GCF_014712245.1. NCBI lineage: Bacteria > Bacillati > Actinomycetota > Actinomycetes > Kitasatosporales > Streptomycetaceae > Streptomyces > Streptomyces sp. 5-10. The sequence continues at coordinate 168,864 of NZ_JACVYG010000004.1, read as the reverse complement.
GCGCCACGAGCTCCTCGACCTCACCCGGAGGGTCATCGAACGCGCTCAGGACCAGGGACGTCTTCGCCGGGATCTGGCCTGGCAGGAAGTGCTGCGGCTGACCGGCGCCCCAGCGGTACAGGGATGCGTGCTGGGACTCGAGCCTGACCCTGCACACGGTCACCACTTGGTGCTGACCGTTCTTCTCGACGGTCTGCAAACCGGCTGACACCGGCGACGTGCCGAAGCTCCCAGGAGCGGATGACATCGTCCGGGAGTGGACGACACCACCGGGACGATGCCGTGCAACGTCGTCGCGGTCGTCAGCGAAGGTGTCTGGGAGGCCAGCGAGTAGTTCGAAGTCTTGCTTGCCGGTCGCCGCGTCGGCCACGACGCTGAGGGGCAGGGTCTCGAACTCTGAAGCGGACAAGGAAGCGTCCACCGCGACAGCGTGAGCGGCCAAGGACGCGAAGACCTCCATGAGCCGTTCCCCCACCGCCACGTCAATGCCCCGGGAGTGCAGCCGCTCTCGGCGGCGATTCTGACGCCATGGCTCCTGGTCCAGCAGTGGCAGCAGGACGCGGCCCAGGTACACGCAGCGACTCCACAGCATGTCGTGGTCCGAGGTCCTGATCAATCCTTTCTGCAGCAGTTGGAGGGCTTGCCGCCCGAGCGGCGCAGGCCCTCCAACCTCCCAATACACGCAGGCTGGGTACAGGACGGGGCCGGACGTTGTCTCAGCGGTTGACTTCGAGGTTCGTCAGGACGAGCAGGGCGCGCAGGAGGTGGGTAGCGCGGGCGGGGTCGGTGCGGAGCTTGGTCAGGATCCGCCAGTTCTTGAGGTGGGCGAAGCCGTGCTCGACCGGTGCGCGTCCGACGGCGAGGACGTGGTTGGCGGTCTTCTGGCCGACGGTGAGCTTGTGCGTGCGGGTGGCGTGGAAGCCGGTGACGATCACAGGGTCGAGTACGTCGTTGTCCAGGCCGCGAAAGCCCAGGTCCGCCAGGGCCCCGAGGCCGGCGGCGCGCAGGTGGGCCAGGATGTGATCGTGGCGGGCGGCGGTGTTGTCGTGGGTGCGGCCGGCCCGGGCGGCGGATATCCAGATCAGCCGGCCCCGCTCGTCGGTCAGGGCGAGGAAGTGCAGGCCGTGCCGGTGGTGTTTGCCTGAGTAGTTGCGCCGGTTGGCCTTCCCGGTGCGGCGCTGGGTGGCAATGAGGGTGCCGTCGATCAAGACCACCTCCCCGCCCTGCCTGGCGATCTTCTTCAGAGCGCGGTCCAGGCGCGGGGCCTGCGCGGCGAGCAAGGTGATCAGCTCGTCGCGCCAGCGGCGGACGGTGGACTCGGACACGTTGTTGCCGCCGGCCATGTCGGCCAGGCGCTGGTCGTGGCGCAGCACGGCGAGGACGATCACCGCGATCTTGCCGGGCGGCAGGATCCGCCACCTGGACCGGATCACTTTCAGGTGGCGTCGCAGCAGATCGGCGAGGTGGTTGACGGTGCGCGTGGACAGCGGCAGGCGGACTGGTAGACAAGCGGACAGGTGTCCTCGGCGTGCTTTTTGGTTTTCGTCACACAATTCCACCTGCCGCCGGGGGCACCGTGGTTATGCCCGCGCCGCGCGGTCGCAGGCGGCGGGGCAGGTCACAAGCGGGTGGTGAAGCGGCCGTCGGGCAGTTTGCGCAGCCAGCCGCGGTCGACGAGTCTGACCAGCTTCCCGCGCAGCGGCTCCAGCTTGGACCGCACGCGGTCCAACTCCGCACGCCGCGCGGTGATCCGTTTCAGCAGCTCGGGATCCATGCCTCGGAGGGTAGAAGGACGCCTGACCCCAGCGAGTAGGAATCAGCGAACCGTCCAGCTCTGGCAAACGATCTACTGCGCAGACTGCCGCCGACGACCAGCACGAGCACCCCGAGAGCCGGTCACACCAGCCCTTTGACTTGTGATTTCAAGTTGGCGGAGGCTCATGGCAGGACTCCTTCGTCACATGTCCTTGTGGTGGTGTGCCGGCGGATTCCGGACGGCCCGGCCCGCTGCCGGGGGCGATGCCGCCGGCCGCGCCGCCGCACGGCCGGGGCGGCGGTCGACGCCGCGCGGTCAGCCGTTCGGTGACCGGGACGCGACGGAGCCGGCAGCGGTGCCGTTGCGCGTACGGTGGGCGGCGCCGATGTGGGCGTACCAGTCGATGAGTTCGGGTCTGTCGACGCTGCCGGGGTCGACCACGGAGCGCTGGGCGTCTCCGCGCAGCAGACGTTTCACGGGGACTTCGAGTTTCTTGCCGGTGCGGGTGTGCGGTATGCCGGGGGCTTGGATGATCTCGTCGGGGACGTGGCGGGGGGAGGCGCCATGGCGTATGGCGTCGCGGATCTTCTCGCTCAGCACGTCATCGACGTCGATGCCGTCGGTGGTGGTGACGAACAGCGGCATCCAGTAGCCGCCGCCGTCCTGCTCGACCCCGACGACGAGGGCTTCCGCGATCTCCTCGAGTTGCTCCACCGGACCGTAGATGTCGCTGCTTCCCATGCGTATGCCGTGGCGGTTCAGCGTCGCGTCGGACCGGCCGTGCAGGATCACCGAGCCGTGGTCGGTGATGGTGATCCAGTCGCCGTGCCGCCATACCCCCGGGTAGACGTCGAAGTAGGCACCGCGGTAGCGCGAGCCGTCCGGGTCGTCCCAGAAGTACAGCGGCATCGACGGCATCGGCCGGAGCACCACCAGCTCCCCCACCTCGCCCCGCACCGGCCCGCCGTCCGGGCCGAAGGCTTCCACGGCCACGCCCAGGCAGGGGGCGGACAGCTCACCGGCCCAGACCGGCGTGGTGGGTGCGGCGCCGAGGAACGCGGTGACCACGTCGGTGCCACCACTGGTGCACACCACCTGTGTCCGGGGCCCGAGCTCGCCGGCGACCCAGTGTTGCAGGTCGGCGGGGAACGCCGAGCCGGTGACCCCCAGGCGCTCGAGCGAGGCCGGACGGTGGTCGGCGAGCCGCACACCGGCCTTGCGGCACGCCGCCAGGTAGCCGGGGCTGGTGCCCAGGACGTTCACCTCCAGTCGGGCCGCGAGCCGCCAGAACGCATCGGTGCCGGGATGGGTCGGGCTGCCCTCGTAACAGATGGCCGTGGCTCCCAGTAGCAGGCCGGCCACCAGAACGTTCCACATCATCCAGCTCGGTGTGGTGTGCCAGAGGAAACGGTCCCCGGGGCGCAGGCCCAGGTGCAGGCCCAGGTTCTTGAGCTGCTCGAGCACGACCCCGCCGTGCCCGTGCACGATGCCCTTCGGCCGACCCGTCGTGCCCGAGGAGAACACGACCCACAGCGGGTGGTCGAACGGGACTGGTACGGGGGCCAGTTCGGCGTCGCGCTCGGTGAGCGCGGACCACGGGAGGGCACCGGGCACCACCCCTGCCGCGTCCCCCACGGCGATGGTCGCCGTGAGGGTCGGCAGCGCGTCGCGCAGGGCTTGCACATCGGCGCGGCGGTCGATGTGCTTTCCGCCGTGGAGACAGCCGGTCGCGGCGATCAGCACGGTCGGCCGGAGCTGTGCGAACCGCGCTTCGGCCGCGGCGGCGGTGTAGTCCTGCCCGCACACCGCCCAGGTCGCGCCCAGGCCGGCGGTGGCGAGGAAGGCCACGACGGCCTGCACGCCGTTGGGGAGGTACCCCACCACCCGGTCGCCCGTGCGCACGCCGAGTTCGGTGAGTGCCTGCGCGAGTGAGGCGACCTGACGGCGCAGTTCGTGCCAGGTGATGGCCACCGGGCCGGTGTCCTCGGTCACCGCGATGACGGCGGTGTCGGTGCCGGTCCGGTCGCGGAAGACTTCGGCCGTGTAGTTCAGCGTGCTGCCGGGAAACCACACGCTTCCCGGCAGCGCCTCGGTCGCCAGCGCGGGGCCCGCCGGGCGCTCGGGCAGACCGAAGTAGTCCCACACCGCCGCCCAGAAGCCGTTCACGTCGTCGACCGACCATGCCCACAGCGCGTGGTAGTCACCGCCCAGGTCACGTCCGGCGCGCCGCGAGGCGAACCGCGCGAAGTCGGTGATCCGGGAGTGCTGGACGGCCTGTGGCGTCGGGGTCCAGTCCGGCTGCTTCGTGCTCATCCGGCGTCCCCCTCCTTCGTGGCCTCGAGCAGTGCGACCGACGTGTGCACGGCTTTCGCGGCCATGGCCTCGCCCAGGGGGAGGCCATGGGTGTCGGCGAGGGTGACGAACAGCCGGTTCCCGCCGTCGCTGCAGCACGCGATCGGCAGCAGCGTCCCGGTGTCCACCGAGGTGACCAGTTCGTTCTCCCGGACCAGGGCGACGGCGTGTCCGGTGGTGGTGGCCACCCAGACGCCGTCTTGTGTCGGCCAGATAACGTCCGGCCGGGCGTGGGTGCCGACCAGATGGGCGAGGTCGGCGTAGGTGCGCCGGTCCGTGAGCGCCCCGTCGTCCGCGACGGTGAAGGCGGTCAGCCGTTGCCGGGTGGTCTCGGCGACGAGCAGGGTGCGACCGCCGTCGACGAGGGCCAGGCCGTTGGGGAACTCGACGTCTTCGGTGGCCACGCATACCGACCCGTCCGCCGCGACGCGCACCAACCGGCCAGGCCGTGGCGGCTCACCGGCGTGCGCGGCGAAGCCGACATCGTCCACGTAGAGGTTGCCGTGCGGGTCGCCGACCATGTCGCCGAGCGGACCGGTGGCCACCGCGCTCAGGTCCGCGTAGGTGGCGAACCGCTCACCGGTCCACACTCCGATGCTCCGCTCATGCATCATGGCGCCGGCCAGCCGCCCGTCCGGCAGGAACCACAGGCCATTGGGTACCGCGTCCAGCGGGATGCCCCGCCAGGGACCGTCGTGGTCGGTCCACAGCTTCCCGCCCTGTGTGTCGGACAGCCATAGCGCACCGCCCTGCCAGCGGGGGCCCTCCCCCCACCTCATCCCGGCCGCGTATTCCTTCACGCCCCCGCCTCCTGTATCGATACCATCCGCGCCAGGTCGCGGGTGGCCTGCTCCAGTTCCGCCGTGTCGGTGGCCAGCGCGAAGGTGTAGCGGTCCGGACGGATGATCGCCGCGGCCGCCGAATAAGCGGCCAGCCAGCAGTCGACGGCCGGTCCGGTCTCCGGGACGACCACGGCGTCCAGCCGGTGCCACATCTGCCGCACCTCCGCGGACACGGCGGAGGTCACCCCCGGGTTCCCGACAACGGTGAAGCCGTATCCGCTCGTATCGTCCAGCCTCTCCCCCCTCGCGCCACGCGGCTGCGGGCTCAGCTGCCCGACGGCGCCGCCGGGCCGGGTGACCAGGCCCGGTCCAAGCAGCGGCCGGAACCTCTCGATCGTCTGCGTTCCGTTCGGCTCGGGAACCGCGCCCGTACCGAGCGCTTCGATCAGGTTGGACTGCCGGGCGGATTCCTCGATGTAGGGGCGCACATGCGGGGCGCGCTCACTTTCGTAGGTATCGAGCAGCGCCGAGGGGCTCTCGCCCTTCACGACGGCGGCGAGCTTCCATGCCAGGTTCGCGGCATCGCGCAGCCCGGAGCACATGCCCTGGCCGAGCATGGGCGGCATCTGGTGTGCGGCGTCCCCGGCGAGCAACAGGCGGTCGGACCGCCAGCCGCGCACGAGCCGGGCGTGCCACTGGTAGGTGTCGGTGCGCATGATCCGGTAGCTGCCCGGTTCCAGCCAGCGGCTCAGCAGGTCGTACACCGACTGCGGTCGTTCGAGTTCCGCGGCGTCGTCCTCGTCGAGCAGCATGAACTCGAAGCGGAGCATCGGCGGGAAGATCGGCAGATAGGTCACGGGCCGCTTCCCCCGGCACAGGATGAATCCGCTGTCCGCCGGGAGCTGTGCGGGGTGTTCGAAGGGGTGGATGTCGATGATGAGGGAGCGCTGAGTGCCGTGGAGGTCCTCGACTTCAGCGTTCATCGCCTGCCGGACGAAGGAGTTGGCGCCGTCCGAGCCGACGGCGTAGCCGGCCGTGAGCGTGGTTTCGGCTCCGGTCGACCGGTCGAGCAGCGTCAGCCGCACCGCTGTGTCATCTTGCTCCATCGCGCTGACCGTCCAGCCGAACCGGAGGTCCACGTTCGCGTCGGCCGCGAGCAGCCCCCGCAGCCGCGACTCGAAGTCCGGCTGGTGGAACTGGTAGTCGGTGCGCCAGCTCTGGTCCGACTCCTCCTCGGGCAGCATCTGCTGAAGGAAGGCCCGCCCGTCCTCCCGGTGCAGTGTCCAGGCGGTCTGGCGCAGGAACCGGTGTTCCATGTCCTGCGCGCCGAGGGTCTGCAGAAGGCGCATGGTCTCGTCGTCGAGATGGGTGGCGCGCGGGTGATAGCAGACGAGCCGGTTGGTGTCGATGGCGGCGACCCGCAGCCCCTTCATCGCCAGCAGCCGTGCGAGGGTCAGCCCCACCGGGCCGCAGCCGACGACGGCGACGTCGTAGGTGTCCATGGTGTGCTCTCTCATTGTGTGTGTCCGGCCGTCGGCTCCTCGGCGCGCGGCGAGGGAGCGGCACGGCTCTGATTCCGCGCTGTTCGTCCGCCGGCAGCCAGGGTGAGGGCCGCGCCGAGGACGGCGGGGACGGCGAAGAGGACGAAGTTCCCATGGGGTTGGAGGCCGGCCGCGAGAATCCAGCCGCCGAGCGTGGGGCCGGCGATGGCGCCGATGCGGCCCACTCCGAGCACGACGCCCACCGCACTGGCTCTCGCGGTCACCGGGTAGGAACGCGAGATGTACACGTTGATCAGCCCCTGGACCCCGACCGCGCCGCAGCCGCCGACGATGACGATGGCGTAGAGCACCGGCAGCGGGAGCCGGGTGCTCATGGCGACGATCGCCGCGGCTCCGAGGACGAAGCAGGCCGTGATCGGCCCCCGTGATCCGGCACGGTCGGCCAGGAGCGACATGGCGAGCCCGCCGACGGTGGCGCCGAGGTTCAGCAGGATGAGGAAGGTCTGGGAGTCCTGCAACGGATAGTCCGCCGTCTGCATCAGCTGCGGCAACCAGGTGTTCACCCCGAAGATGAGCAGGAACGACAGGGCCGCCATGGCGCAGAACACCGCCGTGGTGCCGAGGGAGGGCGGCTTCAGCACGAGCCACACACCTCGGCGGTCGGGGGCCGGGGCCGACGCGCTGACCGCCCGGTGGTACTCCGTGGACTCGGGCAGCCAGGCGAAGGCCATGGGCAGACGAAGCAGACCGGCCATGCCGCCGACCAGGTACTCCAGATGAAAGCTGTGCCCGGTCAGCAGGGTGTTGGCGACAAGGGCCGCGAAGGAACCGCCGACGGCGGTCCCGCACTGCACGATCCCGGAGAACAGGTTCTTCCGTCCGGCCGGGGCGAGTTCGAAGATCAGTGGGCCCATCGCCGGATAGATCGCGCCGACATCGAGCCCGACGACGCATCGGCCCGCGCCGAACAGCGGCGGAACGGGGGCCACCGCGCAGGCGAACATCCCGGCGCTGACGGCCCCGATACTGATCAGCGTCGTGCGGCGCCGGCCGAACCGGTCGGTGAACTGGCCGACCAGCAAGGAGCCGACGAGCATGCCGATGGGGTGAGGCTGCCGAGCAGGCCGACGAAGGCAACGGAGAGGTGCCAGGGACGGTAGTCCAGATGCAGCGGTGTCGTCGCGCCGAAGGCGACAAGGTCGAATCCCTCCAGTGTCATCGCTGCCATGCCGACGGCGAGTGCGGTGCCCGCCGGCGATGAAGGCCCCGGGGACGACCGGCCGCCCCGACGGGCGAACGCTGATGTGCTCAATGTTCCGACTCCGATTTCGGCGCTCTCACCCGTCGCGACCGCTGACCGCGGCGCTGCGGGAAAGGGCGGAGGTACCTCGGGGACACTCAGTCGTTGGCCGTGTGGGCGCCGGTCATCAGCGCGGCAAGGTCCTCGGGGGCGAGGAACGACGGCGGAGGCGGAGGTCCCCAGGCATAGAGCGCCTGCATGCCCTCGAAGGAGCGTGGCGTCCACAGCTGGTCGTCGACGATGCAGTCCATGTCGGCGTAGTACTCGCTGAAATTGCCGGCCGGGTCCTTGAGGTACCAGAAGAAGTTCGACCCGATGTGATGGCGGCCGAGCCCCCACACATGACGTTCCGGGTGCTCGGTGAGCATGCTCGTGGCGCCCCGGCCCACCTCGTCGACATCCGTCACCTGCCACGAGGTGTGGTGCAGGAAGTTCAGTGGCGCCTGCTGCACCAGGACGTTGTGGTGGTCGGTGGAGCAGCGCATGAACGCGGCCGTGCCGGGGACGACATCGCTGACCTTGAAACCGAGCCCTTCGGTGAAGAACCGCTGGGTCGACTCCTGGTCCACCGAACCGATGACGACGTGGCCCAGGGCCAGGGGCCGGACCGGGTCGGTGCGGGAGAGCACGGGTGCCCGGGTGCCGGCGCGGTCCAGGCGTCCGGGGCCGTTGTACGGGGTGGCCGCGACGGTGACCCGGGTCAGCCGGGGTGCGACACGGACCTCGACCGATACACCGGCGATGGGTTCCCTGGTGCGCAGGGAGCCGGTGTCGCGTTCGCACGGCAGCTGGAGCCGGTCCAGGTTCGCGGCGATCCGGTCCAGGTCGTCGCCGTCGTCGGCGGCGACCGCCATCCCCAGCAGCCGCCGGACGGGAGAGTACTCGAGGAAGAACTGCTCACCGCCCTCGACGGTGGCGAACCGTCCGGGTGCCACCTGCTCGAGTCCGAAGTCGACGTAGTAGTCGGCCGCCTCGGCCACGTCCGGCACTCCGACGGTGAGTGACTGAAGCCTGTGCAATGCCATGGGATTCCCTTCTCTCAGGCGGCGAGGCAGGTCTGCCGGAGCTGTCCGATGCCCTCGATGCGGGTGACGACCTCGTCTCCCGGCCGCAGGTAGCGCTGGGGGGTGCGGGCGTGTCCCACTCCTGAGGGGGTGCCGGTGAAGATCAGGTCGCCCGGCAGCAGTGGGCACACGGCGGACAGCCGTGCGATCAGTTCCGGGACCGGGAAGATCATCGAAGAGGTGCGTGACTTCTGGACGCTCTCCCCGTTGACGAGGCACTCGATCGCCAGGTCGTCCGGATCGGCGAACTCGTCGGCCGTGACCAGCACCGGGCCGGTCGGCGCGAATCCGGGGAAGGACTTGCCGAGAGAGAACTGCGGCACGGGGCCCACGGACTGCACATCGCGCTCGGAGTAGTCCTGCCCCACGGTCAGCCCGGCCACGTAGGACCAGGCGTCCCCCGCGGCAACGTGCTCCGCCCGGCGCCCCATCACCACCACCAGCTCGGCCTCCCAGTCAACGCGGCCGCCGGGCAGCCGCAGCTGTGTGTCGGGGCCGGTGAGGGACGTGGCGAACTTGGTGAAGACCGATGGGGACTCAGGCACCGCCAGGCCGGCCTCCTCGGCGTGGTCGCGGTAGTTCAGCCCGATCGCGAACACCTGCCGCGGTGTCGGCGAGACGCTGCCGTCCGGCCCCGCCGGCGCCTGGACACCCGCAGCCTCCAGCTCAGCGGCCCAGGACCGGAAGGCGTCCCACTCCTCGAACACTGTCAGCGGATCAGCCGGGAACCGGCCTGCACTGGCCTGCTCGACATCGATCACCGCCTCTCCGGTCACCAGGCACATCCGTCCTGCTCTGGTCGTCGTCCGCATAGCGCGCCGCCTCCGGTCTTCCTGCTTGTGGATGACTGGAGTCAACGCCCTCCCCAGTCGACACGTCAAGAAAATCTCGATATTTTTTTGGAATATCTAGATACACTAGAATCTGCGACATGGCGACTACCAGCTCCATGACCCGTGCCGAGGAGATCTACCAACGGCTGCGCGCGGACATCCTCAACGGACGACACGAACCCGGTTCACGTCTGCGGGTGGAGACGCTGAAGGAGAAGTACGGCGCCAGCAGCGGGGTACTGCGGGAGGCACTGCCCCGGCTGGTCGGCCAGGGGCTGGCGACCTTCGCGCCGCAGCAGGGGTTCCGGGTCGTCACCGTCTCACCCGAGCGCCTGGAGGAGCTGACCGAGGCCCGCGTGTTCATCGAGACCCACCTTGTCCGGGAGTCCGTCACCGCCGGCACCATCGAGTGGGAGTCCGAACTGCTCGCCGCGCACCACCATCTCGCCCGCGTTCCCCTTTTCGGCGACGCCGGCGAAATCAACGAAGGCTGGCTGACCGCCCACGCCCGCTTCCACCGCGTCCTGCTGGAGGGATGCTCCAACCGGCAGCTGCGGGACATCGCCACGCAGCTGCGCGAGGCAGCGGAGGTCTATCGCTGCTGGGCCCGCACACCGACCGAGCACAGCAACCGCGATATCGCGGCAGAGCACAAGACCATCTGCGAGCGCGCCATCGAACGGGACGTACCAGGCGTCGTCGAGGCGCTCAGTCGGCACATCAACACCACCACACACCTGCTGCTCAACGACTACGGGCGGCACGAGGAGGAAAACAAGCAGGACCGCGGCCCCTCCTCCCCGTGAGGGCCGGCCACGGAGTGCGGGAGCCCGGCACACCGGCCGGCTGACGGGGACTTCCCACGGAGAGACTCCCGGCGGACGGGGCCGGCTCCTCCACGGTGGCAAAGGTGCTCTGGGCATGAACGGTGACAAGCCTCTGCCCGGGCCTGCGAGTGGCGAGCCCGTCGCTTTCCGCTCGGGCGGCGCGCTGCGAGATGGCGCGCCAGCCGCAAGATCGGCGTGACGATCCCGATCGACGTAACGGGCGCGCCGGGGCCGCTCGCGCTCCCAGGCGGCAGCGATGTCCTGCACGGGGTGCGTGGAGGCGCCGTCCGTCGTCCCGGCCCCCTCGACGACCTCGCGACCGAAACCGGCGTCCGCCCCCCTGGTCCGCGACCACACCGACCGCAAGGCTCTCCTCCGGCTCGCGTCCGAACTCCCCTAGTGTGTCGACGCGTTGGTCAACGGGAGTCCGGGAGCCACCATCGCTGTCTCGAAGGCTCCCCGCCCCTCGCCCGCCGAATGACACGGCCTTTACTTCCTCTTGGGTTCGGCTCAGGGTGTACGTGGACGACAGCCGGACGGCACGACATGCCGTTGGTGAGGTGCGAGGGGGGAACCAAATGATCGAGGATGTGTTCCGCACGGAGGACTTACCGAGGGCCGACCGCTTCGACGCGTGGTGTGAGCGTGCGGCTCAGAGCCACGCGCCAGTGGAGATGAGCAGTGCCCATGTCGCGGACTTCCGCGGCTTCCAGCTGGCGGTGCAGCTGGGTGCTGTGCCCGTCTACGCGTCGGAGTGGCAGCCCGCGGTGGTGCGCCGGACGCCGAGGCTGGTTCGACGCTCCGACCCCGAGCGGTACCGCCTGTCGTTCGTCCGGAGCGGCACCGTCGGAACAGCTGTCAACGGCCGGCACCTCACCCACGGTCCGTGCGGGCTGTTCAGCCACACCACCTCGGCTCCCTTTGAACTGCGTATCGGCACCCGCGAGGACCGGGTCAAAGCCGTCAGCGTCGAGGTCCCCCGCACGCTGATGCCGCTGCCCGCGGCACAGGTCGACCACGTGATCGGTCGTCCTCTGAGCGGACGGGACGGCACCGGTGCTCTGCTTGCCGCCTTTCTCACCACGCTGACCGCCGACGCCAGGTCCTGTACCACCGCCGACGCCGCCCGTTTGGAGACGGTCCTACTCGACCTGGTCACCGCGGTCTTCGCCCACGAACTCGATGCCGTGGACCATCTGCCGCCTGAGGCCCACCGGCGCACCCTGACCTTAGGCATCCGTGCGTTCATCCGGCAGCACCTGCACGACCCCGCCCTGACACCGGCCGTGATCGCCGTAGCGCACCACATATCGGTCAGCCATCTGCACCGCCTGTTCCAGCCTGAGCGGGACACCGTCGCGGCGTACATCCGGCACCAGCGGCTGGAGCGCATCCGCCGCGATCTTTCCGATCCGGCCCAGCGCACGATTCCCGTCCACCGCATCGCCGCCCGCTGGGGCCTGACCCAGCACACCGCCTTCACCCGCGCCTTCCGCGCCCGGTATGGCATCTCTCCTCGGGACTACCGCGTCCAGACGCTGGGCAGCGGAACAACCTCGGCAGGACAGGCCGCTGCCTCTGACGGCGCGCCCGGGCAATAGCCAGGCAGCGGCGTGGTGAGGCCGGCACCGGTAGCTGCTGCTCGTGCGTCTGGCGGAAGTCCGGCGGCCGCGTCGTCCTGTATCCGGCAGCGGTGTCCGCCCGTCACGGACACGCCGTCCCTGGGCGGCCCGGGCGGCCGGCAGCCGCGCACTCCTGCCGGAAGTGGTCCCGGTCGACGGCGTCGCACAGCCGGGAACGCTTCAGCCCGGCCGACTGCGGCGACGCATCGTCAAAGACTCCGCGACTCCGGGTTAAGGACATGGTTCGCGGTCATACGCGAGGCTGACTGCCAGCATGAACCGGCTGAAAGGACGAAGGAGCGGCTCGCCATGAGACGGATCGTACGGCGGCCCGTCAGAACGGCCGGCGTGGCCGTGGACTGCCTGGTCGCCGTCGGGTGCACATCACAACGTCTTCTGAAGAAGAGGAATCCATGATGCTGAACAAGTGGGGTACATCGGCGAGCGCCTCTGCTGCCGCGCTTCTCGCGGCGTTGCTGACCGCTCCCTCGGCCCATGCCTCCGATGACGACATGGCGCGACGTAGCGATGCGGGTCGGCACTGTGTGATGAACGTGGCTGACGGTTCGGTGGCCTGCTACAACAGCTTCCGCGACGCGATCCGCGCTGCCACCGACGGGCGGATCGCCGATGCGCCTGAGGACGCACATCTGGCGGCCACCGAAGAGTACGGCATCCTGGCCGATCCCATCCTCTCCGTGTCGTACCAGCACCCGAACTACAACCGAGACAGAGACGGGGCCACCATGACACTCCGCGGCGCGGGAGGGTGCGACAGCGACGACGGGGTGGAGCACGCGCTGTACGACATCGACGACATCGACACCACGTGGGACGACACGGTCTCCTCCTTCATCAGCTCATCGAACTGCCAGGCGGAGTACTACGAGCATCCCGGATATGGGGGGTCACGTACCGGGTGGCGCAACAGCATGGCGGACATGGGTGCGATGGAGGATGAAGCCTCCTCGATCAGGTGGAGATGAGCGATTCTCAACGAGCCGGCAAAGAATCCAGTTGTTGCTCGGCGTGATCCGGCTCGTTGGTGTGACATGCGCGTCTCCGTGGCCGCAGGACCGAGCCCGGGCGCGGCCCTCACCACAGCGACACGACGCACCGCCGACCGCTTCGGCCTCACCGACCGCGGACGGATCCAGCCCGGCGCCACAGCAGACCTACTCTCCGTGGACGGCGAGGCCGACCTCACACCTCTCCTCGGGGCGCATAGCCGCGCGCTCCTGTATGGGTGTCGGGCAGAGGGGTGTCTCAGCGCCGCCCCCTTCCGTGCGCGTGAGGGGGGCGGCGGGCTGTCAGGCGTGGAGCTGGAGCTGCTCGATCACTGTGGCGAGGTGGGCGCGCTCCTTGGCGTCGAGGCCGCGCAGCGGCAGGGGGAGGTTGCGGTGGGCGGTCAGGCCCAGGTGCGCGGCGGCCGCGGCGACGACCCGCAGGGATCCTCCGTGCTGGGCGAACAGGTCCCACAGGGGCTGGAGCCGCTGGGACTCTTCAAGGGCTCGCTCGTGCCGGCCGGCCTGTGCTGCGCGGGTGAGGGCGAGGGCCGGCTCGGGGAAGGTGCCGCCGATCACCGAGTACCAGGCGTCGCATCCGGCGTTCAGGCCCCTGGCTGCGGCCGCGTCTCCGCTGATGCCCACCGTCACCGTGTCGGGCAGGAGCCGGCGCAGGTGCTCGACACGGACCCGGGCTTGCTCGGGGTCGGCCGGAAGCGCGGGGATCTTGATGGATGCCACCTGCGGCAGCCGGGCCAGGCGCGTGTACAGCTCGTCGGTGAAGGTGAAGTGTGTGGTGCCGGGGTTGTCGTAGATCACCAGAGGGATCGACAGGTTCGCGGTGACCTCTTCGAACAGCCCGAAGACGTCGTCGTCGGTCAGCGGCTGGTAGGACACCGGTGCCAGCAGCACGCCGGAGGCCCCAGCGTTCTGCGCGTCCTCGGCGGCCTGGAGCACCTGGCGGGTGCGCAGCGCCCCGATGCCGACGATGACCGGCACTCCGTCGGCGTGCTCGACCGCGATGCGGGCGACACGGGCGCGTTCCTCGCGGGTCAGGTAGGCGTAGGAGCCGGTGGAGCCCAGCGCCCCGATCGAGTCGACGCCGGCGGCGGCGAGCCGGTCGACCAGCGCGGCGAACGCCTTCTCGTCCACGCTGCCGTTGCCGGGGATGGGGGTGAGCGGGAAGGCGCTCAGACCGGTGAACAAGGCGAACCTCCAAGGGGTGCGGGTGGTCCTTCAGCGGCGGTGGGCCGCCGCCCGTCGCCGTGCCCCTGGTGCCGGGCAGGCGAGCCGAGGGGCGGTGGTCAGGCGGTGTGGTCGGGGTGTGCTGGGCTGAGGTAGTGCACGGTGATCTGCTCGCAGTGCGGCTGGAGCAGGGTCCGCAGGTCGTCGGCCGCGGCCTTGAGCAGGTGCCCGTCGTGGGTGGCGGCGACGGTCTCCAGGACGAAGGCGACGTGGGTGGAGTCTTCTGTGACGCGGGTGCGGTGGGCGTCACGGTGGTTCCAGTGCCGGGTGAGGACGTCGGTGGTGTCGGTGTAGATGATCTCGCCCGGCTTGGGGTTCTCGACGGTGCCGGGTTCGCCGAGCGGGGTGAAGGCTTCGCTGCCGTCGGCGTAGCGGATCTCGACGTCGCCGGTGACGTGGTCGAGATCGAAGGCGCCGGCGGGCAGGCCGTGGCGGACGGAGACGGCGTTGTAGGAGTCGACGGGCGGGTTGATCCGGGGCAGGGTGCCCTTCTTGGCCATGCGGCGGCCCAGGGCCTCGACGCTGGGCCGGACGCGGCGCGGGTTGGTGCCGAAGGAGCGGTAGGCGGCATGCCACGCCTCGATGCGCGGGTCGCTCTCGTCGGCCGGCCGCCAGACGCCGTCGGCCAGCTGGGCCTCCAGGTCCTCCAGGGTGGCGGTGGTGGCAGGCCAGGGCCGGCCACCACGCAGGCCGGTGGCGGTGACGACGGCGATGAGAGTGTCGGGGAAGGCATCGGCGACAGCGGGGCTGATGTGGAACGCGGTCATCAGGTGGTCCGTTCAAGGAAGGCGGCTGGGCGGGCAGATCAGGTGAGGGCGAGGAGGCTGACGGCGACGGCGGCGGTGCCCAGGCCGATCAGCTGGCCGCGGTGGATCCGTTCGGCCAGGACGCTGCGGGCGAGCAGGACGGTGCCGGCCGGATACAGGGCGGTGATCACGGCGACGACGGCCAGGTCGCCGCTGCGGGCGGCGAGCAGGAACAGCAGGTTGGCCACCGAGTCCAGCACGCCGGCCGTCGCCGACATCGCATACGCGGGCTTCTCCGAGCCGAGCCTGCGGTACATCAGACCGGCCGCGGTCAGGGTGACCGCGGAGGACACGGCGCGGCCGATGATCAGTGGGCCGACGCCGCTGCCGGAGGGCGCCTGGTGCAGGAAGATCAGCTGCAGGGCGATGGCGGCCCCGGCGCCGAAGGCCAGCAGCAGCGCGGTACGCGACGGGCGGGCGCTGCCGGCACCGTGCCCGGCGCTGACCAGCACCACCGCCGCCAGCGCCAGCGGCAGGCCGATCAGCCCGGCCAGCCCCAGGTGCTCGCCCTGCAGCAGGCCCACGCCCAGCGGCAGCATCGCCGAGACCAGCGCGGTGACCGGGGACAGGAGGTTCATCGGGCCGATCGCCAGCGTGCGATAGAGCAGGGCGAACGCGGCGGCCGACGCGACGCCGGAGGCGGCGCCCCAGGCGAGGGTGGCGGGGGCGAAGGAGGCGCCGAGGAAGGGCCACAGCAGCAACTCGACGGTGAGCGAGGCCGGGGCGGCGATCATCACGGTGCGCAGGACATGGGCCTTGCGGGCGCCGAGACCGCCGAGGAAGTCGGCGCAACCGTAGGCCAGGGAACTGCCCAGGGCCAGCAGCAGAGCGATCAACGGTGCATCCCTTACTATCAATGGAACGACCACACCGTACAACGCACCGACCGGAAGTCCGTCAACAGAGCAACCATGTGGTGCATTGCACTGACCCACCTACGGAGGGGTGAAGCGATGGCCGAGACCGAGGCGGCACTGCGGACGCTCGCGCACAACGTTCGCGCGGCCCGTACCCGCGCCGGACTGTCCCTGGACGAACTCGGCCGCCGCGCCAAGGTCAGCAAGGGCGCCCTGGTCGGACTGGAGAAGGCCCAGGGCAACCCGAACTTCGCGACACTGGTCCGCCTCGCCGACACCCTCGGGATTTCCGTCTCCGCCCTGATGGAAGGCCGCCGCGAAGAGCGCGTCCGAGTGGTGAGCGCCGACGCCGTCATGCCGCTGTGGAAGGGCGAGCGCGGCAGCGAGGCCCGGCTCATGCTGACCACCAGCGGCCCGGCGCCCACCGAGGTCTGGCGCTGGACGCTGGAGCCCGGCGAGGAGTACCCCAGCCACCCCCATCAGGGCGGCGTTACCGAAACCGTCAGCGTCACCGCCGGACAGATGGTGCTCGTGGTCGCCGGCGCCGAGTACCGGGTCAAGGCGGGGCAGACAGCCACTTTCGACGGCGACACCGCCCACACCTATCGCTGCTCGGGCACCGAGACCTGTCACCTGATCATGACCGTGCACCTGCCGCCCGGCCCCGCGTAACACCTCGAAAGGTCAAGGCGGCCAGCCCGAACCACGCCAGCTGGTCTCCCCGCCTGTCTTCGCGACCTTGCCGCGGACTCGGCTGGGAACGGGTACGGCTACTGCGCCGGGCGAGGGTGCCGGTCAGGCCTTTTCGCCACTGTGACGGGCATTGCAGGAAGCGGGCGTTCGCCGTCGGCGTCCACGCGGACGGACTGCCGGTGAGCGGCCTGATCAATGACGAAGGGGGCGCGCGGCGGCGAGCGCGCGCAGGACTCCAGGCCCCCGTCCCCCAACGAAGGACACCAGGAGCCATGTCGCTTGCCGCGCCCATCACCGGTGCGGCCACCGGCATCGCTTCCAGCCCGGCCGTCGGCTGCCACGTCCAGGCCATCCCCGCGATGATGTCGGTCAGGCCGGCCGCCCACCAAGGTGCCCAGGTTGAAGGCCGAACTCTGCACCATGAGGGCCAGGGTCCTGGCCCGTTGCGAGGCCACGTTCAGCATGCGGGTGTTCACGGCAGGGATGACGGCGCAGCAGGCGGCGCCGGGGAGGAAGACCGCGGTCAGCGGTTTGACGGCCGACGCCCTCGCCATGAGCAGCAGGGGCGCCGCAAGGGCCGCCACCCCGATGCACACCGCCGCCGTCACCGAGCGGTTCGCCACTTTCCCGCCGATGAGATTGCCGAGCGTGCCGCCGAGCGGCGCGTGTACGCCGGCGCACTGGCGCCACTGCGCGCATAGCCCATTCGCCCTCCTCGGCCCTTCCCGCTCCCTCTCGGCCGTCGCTCCGGTGACCTGCGCAGACCATCAAGTGGAGCGGTGGCCGCGGCGTTGCGGGGTGACGCCTCGTGTTGCGGCGGTGGCGGACTGTCGGTTGTCTCGTGAGTGGAACGCCTCACAGGTGCCGCGTGATCAGGCCGGCCACTGCTCCGTTGGAGGTTTTCATGCGGAACGTACCCGCCGTTGCAGGCATCGGCCTGGTTCTGAGCGCCCTCGTGCTGCAGGGCCCGGCCGCTGCCGCCGATGACTCGGAGCTCCGCATCAGCCCGAAGAACGGCGCCCCGGGGTCCACGGTCACCGTCAGTACGACCGCCTGCGGCTCGGACGTGACCTATGGCAAGGGCACCGTGGGCGGAGACGAGTTCCACCTGTTCGACGACGACCACAATGGCGTGCTCACCGGCCACTTCCGGGTGCCGGAGGAGGCCACCTCC
Source organism: Streptomyces sp. 5-10 (assembly GCF_014712245.1). Lineage (NCBI taxonomy): Bacteria > Bacillati > Actinomycetota > Actinomycetes > Kitasatosporales > Streptomycetaceae > Streptomyces > Streptomyces sp. 5-10. The sequence goes on along the minus strand of NZ_JACVYG010000004.1, from coordinate 151,047 downwards.
GGCGGCCACGACGTCATCGTGAAGTGTCCGCCGAACGTCCAGCTCACGGATACGTTCAAGGTCAGGCGCAGCCACCCCAACGGCGGGGTCGACGCGGGCTTCGGGCCGGCCGCGGTCGGCGAGAACAAGCCCACCCTCCTCGGCGGGGCCGTCCTGGCCGTCGCGGCCGGAAGCGTGCTCATGATGCGGCGCCACAGGAGCGTACGGCGAGAGTAGGACTCCGTAAAGCCCGAGGCCAATGGCCTGGAGAAGATCAGCAGTGGACAGGAGCCTTCCTCCTGCCGCAGTCCGCACCGCCGGTCGGGCGTGGCCGTGGCGGCCGTCGGTGCGAACTGCGCGGTCGCTTTCAGACGGCGCTGGTCAGTGCCGGGTTCTCGGGGAGCTGCCAGTTGCCGCCGCGGTCCTGCGCCGAAAGGCGCGCGGCGAGGTCGGGGACGCGCAGGAGGCAGGCCAGCGCGGTGGTGGCCTGGAAGACATCGATCGCGCGCTGGGTCATCGGCAGGCCCAGCCGCAGCAGGCGCGGGTTGACTTCGCCCTGGATCTCGTTGACGAAGGGCCGCAGCACCCGGTCGTAGTTCGCCAGCGCGGTCGGCAGGTCGCCCGGGTGCCGGTTGATCTCTCCGGCCAGGACGTGGGCGCCGACCAGGCCGCCGGAGATTCCCATGCCACTGTAAGGGGAGGCGCAGTGCGCGGCGTCACCGGCCAGGACCACGCGGCCCTTCGACCAGGTGTCGGTGCGGACCTGGACGATCTCCTGGGAGTAGAAGAACGGGCTGGTCTTCATGCCCTCGATGAAGCGCTCGGTCTGCCATCCGGCATCGCGGAACCTGCTCGCCCAGAACTCCTGCTGGCGCTCGACGGGCGCGCGGTGGATTGCCGAGGCTTCCTCTGATTCTTCCCGTATGACGAAGTACACCTGGGTCTCGGTCGGGTTGTGGCTGCGGCGCATGATCTGACGGCCGCCCGGGACCATGTAGGTGTCCCGGATATTGCTGTCGGACGCGATGCGCGGAACGAACCAGTAGGCCATGTGGATGCCCACCCGCCAGTACGGGTCGAGACCCTCCGGGAGAATCGCTCGCCGGATGCGCGATCCCTGCCCGTCCGCGCCGACCAGGAGGTCGAATTCGCTGGAGGACCCGTCGGAGAAGTGCCCGACGACCTTGTGGGCGTCCTGCTCGAAGCCGTCCACGCACACGCCGAAGACGTACTCGGTGTCGTCCTTGGTGGCGTCGTGCAGGATGCGCACCAAGTCCCCGCGCATGATCTCGTACTCGGACGTGAGGGTCTGCCGGCCCTTCCCCGAGGTGTTGGCCATGATCGTCGCCTTGTGCTTGCCGCGTGCGTCGATGAAGGCGACGCCCGCCTCGTCCACAAGCTTGCCGCGGACGGCGTCGAGAAGGCCCATTCGCTTGACGGCCTCGATGCCCTGACCTCGCAGATCGACCTGGGCCCCGGTGGCCCGCAACGCCGGAGCGCGTTCGACAACGGTCACCTGATGGCCGCCCCGGGTGAGCCAGAGGGCCAGGGCCTGCCCCGCGATCCCACCACCGGCGACGAGGACCCTCAAAGCCTGCTTGTCCGATCCTCTCGCCATGCCCATCTCCCCAAAAATCTATCAGTGAAAGATTCCTTTCCAGGGTCATCTATCGTCGATAGATTGTCAACATGACAAAGATGAACCGCGAGGCCGTCATCGCTGAGGCACTCGACCTGCTCGACGAGGTCGGGCTGGACGCCGTCAGCACGAGAAAGCTGGCGAAGCGACTGAATGTCGAGCAGCCGTCGCTCTACTGGTACTTCCGCACCAAGAAGGACCTCCTCGCCGCCATGGCGGAGGCGGCGATGGCACCCCATGCGACCGCGCCCCTGCCGACGCCCGACGACGACTGGCGCGCCTGGTTCGCGGACAACACACGCAGCTTCAGGCGCACCCTGCTGATGCGCCGGGACGGCGCACGGCTCCACGCCGGCAGCACCCCCACCGGCGACCTCGACCGGATCCGCCGCAAGATGGACTTCCTCGTGGCCTCCGGCGTCCCTGAGCGGGATGCGCAGACGGCGATGCTGGCCGCAAGCCGCTTCGTAGTCGGCAGCGTCCTGGAAGAGCAGGCAGAAACCGACCCCGGTGCCAGCGCGGATCTACCGGCCGACCTGCCGGTGATCGATCACGAGTCGGCATTCGAGGCAGGCCTCGCCCTCATCCTGAACGGCCTGGCGCACCGTGTCTCGCCGGCGGCCGTACCCGTGTGCTCATCGTGACCACCTTCGACCTGGACGAGTACGCGCATGAAGGCCTGCGCGCAGGAGCCAGCGGCTTCCTGCTCAAGGAGCTCAAGGACGCCCGCCCCGAGGAACTCGTGGCAGGCATTCACGCGGTCGCGACCGGCGACGCCGTCGTGGCACCCCGTCCGACCCGGCGCCTGCTGGACGCCTACGCCCGCCAGGTCCTCGCACCAGCCGACACCCCCGCCCCGGAGGATCCCTGACCGCGGCCCCTCAGCGACCGCGAACGCGAGGGTCCTGGCTAATGCCCGGACCATCGCTCCAGATCGCCGGCGGTCAACGACCACCGCGAACGCAGGGCCCGATCCGGCAGGAATCGGACGCAGGTCCCCGTGGTCCCGTCGGCCTCGACAGGCTCCAGATCGGTCACCGGAACGCCGTGCTCATAGCGTTGGGTCCAGGATCCGTTGAGGCAGCGGTTGGTACGAATCAGCCACTCGCTAAGCGCTGCGACGACGGACATGCCGCGACGCGGATGTCCGTCTGGAAGCCGTTCCCACTCCGGGAGGTCGAAGAACCGAAGGTCCTTCGTGGCCATGAGCCGCAGGATCGCCGTCAGCCCCCGGGACACGCGCACGTCACGCTCGCTCGGCAGCAGGTACACCGGCAACCCAGCCCGCGCCGCCGCGCCGTCCTTGACCGGATCGTCGCCAACGAACAGCACCCGCCCGGCCGAAAGGCTCAGACGCTCGCAGGCGACGCCGAAGATGGCAGGGTCGGGCTTCGCCAGCCCGACCTCGCAAGACAGCACCACCGCGTTGAGCTGATCCAGCACACCGGTGCGGCGATCAGCCCGGTCCAGATCCGCCGGTGCGCGTCGGGTGACAGGTCGCATCCTTCCTTCGCCGCGCTGCGCTCCGGCGCATCCACGTGTGCCCGCGAAGTCGAAGAGGACCCCATGAACTCCTCCTTCGCCAGGTTCGCTCACTGGCGCACCATCCTTTTGTGTCGGTGATCCTGAGTGGGTCACTGATGCGCCTGAGGCGCCGCTGGGCTACCGTCTGGTTCGCTTGACGGCAGGTCCATCATGGATTCTGCGGAACGCGATGGCATGAACCTGCGCGTCTGGGCGCCACCAGCCCAACCTCGTGCTGTGTCAGGTGCGGATCTGGCGGGGCAGTGTGCCCGCCCGGGACTGCTTCAGGTACCAGCTGATCTCGTTGGGGAACTGCTCGGCGAAGGGCAGGAGCCGTCCCAGGACGCCCTCGTACAGAGGGTCCGTGCCCAGGCGGTCGAACGCGGTGAGCCGCCCGGCCCACAAGCCAGCCGCGTCCTCCGGCACGCCGTCGCCGAGCTCGGCAGCACACTCGATGATGCCCTCCACCGCATGAAGCAGTGCTTGGCGCTCTTCTTCGTGCCGGTCCCGGAACACGGGCTCGCGCGCGATCAGCAGGTCAGTGCACGGGATCGACAAGGCATCCCGCAGCTGGCCGAGGGTCGGCTCCTCGCACAGTGCCGTCACGACAGATGCCGTCAGCGCGGGCCGGCCGCCCGTGACGCGGTCCAGGATGCTGGTGCCGAGCACCGTGGCCGCGCTGGCGTAGCGCCAGGTGAGCAGCCCGACGCCGCGCTCGTAGTGGTCGGCCAGACGGCTGAGCTCGTGCAAGGCGTCGGGGTGGTGGGTCAGGGCCCGGCCGTGGGTGTACACCTCCGCGTTCTCCTCCAGCCGGTAGGAGCGGTGGGTCACGGCGAGCGCGGATTCGTATTCGTGCCGCAGGTCCTGCAGCGTGACGTGCAGGGCGCGCAGCGCCTCGATCTCGAGCGCGGTCAGCGGCGCGGCCTCGGTGAATGCCGGGAATTCCATGGGGTGTTCTCTCCTCACGACGCATCCTGCCTCGCTGGCCATGGCGTCGGCCTGCTCTCCCGGCGCTCGTGCTCCGGCTTTTGGCCGGTGGCCCGTCTCGACGCACCATCCAAGCCGAGCAAGCCGTCTGGCGTGGCCGGATCCAGCCGAATGCTGCTCTTCTCCTGTGCCCTCCGCCGGCTCGGTCCGGCTCTCCCGCTCCCGCCCGGCCTGCGCCGATCAGCGCTTTCCCGCGCGCCGCCGCGGGGCGCAAGGCCACGGTCGAACACGTCAACATGCACCTGACCCGCATGCGCACAGGCGGCGGACCGCGTGGCGAGGCGTGGTGTGTCTGCCGCGCCGCCGACCGCGCGTGGCATGTGTGCCCGGTACGCGGCCGTCACTACCGGCTGCCGTGTCCTGGACAACGCCCCGCCCCCGGCCCGTCTGTCCCGGCCCGTCCTGTCCCGGCCCGGGTCAGCAGGTCCTCGATCGCCGCCGCGATGGCGCCCTCGTCGGCGTTGTCCGCGCCCCCGCGGGGCCGGCAGCGCCCTCGACGACTGGCTGGGGGCGCCGCCCGGCTGGGGCAGCGTCGCTTCGGGGCCGGGCCCGGTTACGGGCCCAGCCCCTCGCTGCGGTTGCCCCGCGGGTCTGTGCCCGTCAGCGCGCCTTGTACGCGGCGGTGACCTCGACCTCCACCATCCAGCCCTTGACGGCCAGCGACGCCACCTCCATCGTGGCACGCGCGGGCCGGGCCTTGTTGGCGACCAGCGGTGCCTTGGGGGCGGAGGTGCCCATCGGGACCGGGACGACCTCCTTCGAGGTGAGGTCGATGTTGGCGAAGTACTGGCGGTACGCGCGGTTCCATCCCGCGTAGTCGGCGGTCTCGAGACCGGGCGGTTTCATCAGGTAGCACTTCATGGTGATGACGTCGGCCAGGGTCAGGCCCGCCGCTTCGAGGTTGGTCTTGATGTTGCGCAGGACGACCAGTGCCTGGGCCTCGGTGACCGTGACTCCCGTGGCGCCCTGAGTGAGGGCCGGGTCGGTGTAGAACTCGGGTGAGCCGGCCGGAGCGGACGGGTTGAGCGCGGTCGGGCCGAGGCCGCTGCTCTGGTAGATCGCCACCTCACCGCCGGTCGCCACTCCGGTGGCGATGGCCGGGTTGGACTGCCCCTCGGGCAGGCTGACGCGTACCACTTTGGGACCGGGCCACCAGCCTCTGCCCTCGGCGAGCGCGGTGCCGCCGGTGAGGAGCGAGGCGGTCAGGGCCGTACCGATCACAGCTTTCGTGCGTCGCTTCATGCGGCCATCACCCTTTCGTGGATGTCGGTCACGACCTTGCGGGCCGAGGAGAACGCGCCGTGCTGCCAGGCGATGACATGGCTGAGCCAGTCGCCGGCGAAGTAGACGTGCCCGGCGGGCCGGTTGAGCAGCTTGTACTCGGGACCGGTCTGCGAGGGCCAGTCCACCCAGCCGGCCTCGATATGAGGCGTGCGGTGCCAGGCCACGCTGAAGGAGTGATCGAGTTCGGTGCGGTACTTGTCGCCGTGTATCTTCACGCCCCGGCTCACCGCCCGCGCAAGGCGCTGGGCGTGCGGCAGGTCGCTGTACGCGACGGCGTCGGCACCGAAGTGGTAGTAGCCGATGAGCGTGCCGCGGCGGCCCTGGTGGCCGTAGGAGGGGTACCAGATGGTGGCCAGGTCGGTGTCGGTCGGCGTGATGCCACCGTAGATGTGCTCGTCCGTCTCCCACCATCGGCTGCGGTACTCGAGCCCGATCTTGCCGACGGGGGTCGGGACGGCGTACTTCAGCGCCGCGGTGATGTCGGTGCCCAGGTTGTGCTTGAGGCGGGCCATGACCATCGGCGGCATGGCCGCGACAACGAAGTCGGCGCGCTGGGTGCGGGTACGGCCGCCGGCGTCCTTGTACGTGACCTCGGCACCGTCCGGCAGGTCCTTGACCTCCAGCGCCTTGGCGCCATAGGTGATGCGGTTCTGGCCGATCGCCTTGGCCAGGGCGTACGGGATCGCGTCCATGCCGCCCACCGGCTGGAACATCAGCATGGCCTGGTCGTAGCCGAATTCGAAGGCGAAGCGCTGCCCGACGCCGCTGGCGATGACGTCCGACAGCGTCGGCACCGGGCCGAGGACCGTGCCGTCGTCGAAGGCCGCGCCCGGCTCGGCGGAGTAGCCTCGCCGGTCGGTGCCGGTGTAGGCGTAGCCGTCGGCTTTGCCCTTGATGGCGCCGAAGCTCTGCAGGAACGCGATCAGTCGTTCCTTGTCCTGCGCGGTGAGCCGTGCGTCCAGGGCGCCCTGGTCGGTCGCCTTGGCGAGCAGTTCGGAGATGTAGCCGTAGACGTCGGCCTTCGCCGTGCGCCAGCGCATGGGCTTTCCCGCGAGGGCGGCACTGTTCTCGTGGTAGATGTACGCGTTGGCGTTCTGGTTGGTGAACACCTGTAGTTCGACGCCGAGTTCGCGGCAGTACTCGAGAGTGACGTGGGACTGCGGCAGCCGGGCCGGGCCCGCGTTCATGTACTGGCCCTTGGTGAACGACGCCGTCTGCGTACGCCCGTCGAGGTCGGTCAGCGTCGTGCCGCCGCGGACCGTCCAGTTGCGGCCCCCGGGGCGGTCCTTCGCCTCCAGGATCTGGCAGTCGTAACCAGCTTTGCCCAGCTCGTACGCCGTCGCCAGGCCGGCTATGCCGCCGCCGAGCACGAGCACCTTCTTGCCGCCGCGTCCGGTGAGCGCGAAGTCGCTCCGCTGGGGCGCCCGATACTCATCCGCCCGCACGTCCGGCACCGGGGCGAGCCCGAGTGCGCCCATCGCCGAGTACAGCACTCCGGCGCCCCCCGCGACGCCGACGGATCTCAGGAAGGCACGGCGGGACCCTGGGGACTGCTCTGCAGCCATCAATTCCTCCTCATCCGCACCCCGGGGCGCGCGCCGGCCGGGGAGCGGTCGTTCGATCAACCCGGTCACGTGGGGGGTGCGAGTTACTGAGGAGACCGGAGGTGCGCCATGAGCCTCCGCCGAGACTGTTACAACGCGATACCACTGACGTAACCGGTTTCGAGCCGTGCGCCGCGAAGGAGGAAGGAGCGGGCGCGATCCCGTCTTGGGTCGGGGCCAGGGTCTTTGCGTGTAGTTGATTCGTCCGGTTGGTCAGGTGATCCCGGATAGGTCCGCGGACAAGGCCACCCGGGGGCGTCAGGTCTCCTTACGCAGTCGGCCCCAGTCCGTGATCACCGGGACCAGTTCGCCCCGCTCCCACAGTGGCAGCTGGTCGTGATGGTGAGGGCCCGGGACGCCCGACGCGCCGAGCGGGACGATCCACAGGCTGTTCTGGCGGTCCGCCAGATCCCAGACGTAGCGCGCGGCGGGGCCGCGCGTGAGGTGACCGTCGATATCCTGGATGCGTGTGGTGGACAGGACACACTCGGAATCTCCTGACAGATCCGGCCACGGTAACGCATCGCGCGCCTGCGGCAGTGCCGTCCAAGGGGATAACTTGTGCAGAGTTCCCCAGGGAACCGTCCCGGGGCCGGCTGCGACATCTTCAAGGGCGGCCCGCAGCAGCTCCGTCCGGTCCATGCCGAGCGGCGCCTCGTCGGCAAGGAGATTGTCCAGACCGGCGGCGACCCGGGGCGTAAGGAAGAGCCACGGCAAGAAGATGTCCGGGTAAGGGGCGGGCTCGGCAAGCGGGGCCAGGGCTGGATGCTCCGCGAGACGTCGCACCACCGCGGCCCTGACACGCGCGTACTCGGTCGCGTCGGTGCTGTCGGCCTGCATGCGGCGATCCCAGTTCAGCAGTCGGTCCCGCAGATCCACGGCCTCCGCACTGAGTCCCGTCACATCTCTAAGGAGCCTCAGCAGAGGGGCCGCCGCGCCCGCGTACGTGTCCATGTGGATGGACGCCATGTCGGCGGCGCTCCATTTCCGTTCGCCCAGCAGATGACGGATGCGGTCCGCCCTGTAAGCCGGGGCGAAATCAACCCCCAACGGCATCGCCAGGCCGGCGTGGTTGGCCATCACCGCCACACTCTCGACGGTCTCACGAGGCATCGGTTGGTACCAGCCCTGCCAAGCGTGGCCTTCTTCCCAGGCCGGCACCGGGTGGAGTTGGTTCTTCCGGGCTCGCACCGGCACCCGGCCGGCAACCCGGTACAGCACGTCTCCCGCACTGTCGGCGGCCAGGACAACATTGACCGGATCGACCCACTTGTCCAAAGCGGCATCCACCTCGGCCACACAGGAGGCACGCATAAGAGGGAGGAGCGCGTCGAAACCGAGGTCACCGCACACGCGCGGCGGATACCGCAGGCTCAGCGCCTCGGTGTCGTCAGGTCCGCCCACCACCAAGGGGCCACGAGCTGTCTCCACCACCTCGACTTCGACGGGCTCGCCACCTGCCACTGTTACGGTCTCGACGTGCACGTCAGCCGGCTCCCAGCCGTCCGGCCCAAGCGCCTCCACGGCCGAGCCACGGCGGCGGAGCCGTTCTCGGTATACGTCCTGACAGTCAGCCATGGCATGGGTGATCGACCAGGCCACCCGTCCGGTGTGGCCGAAGTGCGGTACACCCGGTACACCCGGTACAGCAAAGCCAACCACGTCGAACTCTGCACACGAGAGACGTATTTGCTGGTAGACGCCGGGATCCTCGATGACGCGATGCGGGTCGCCGGCCAGAATCGGCTTCCCAAGGAGCGTCCGGTCGCCGACAAGCAGCCAACCATTGCTGCCCGCCACGCCGCGGCCACCCATGGCGAAGGAACCGATTGCCTCGCTACCGAGTGCGCGTGCGACCTCTCCCCTCCACAATTTGTTGGGAAATCCCGCCAAAAGAATGTGCGTGGAAAGCCAAATACCCAGCGGCGTCCAGGGCTGCCACTCGCCCGGGCGTAATCCGACGACTGCGAACTGGGGGGCATTGCGCGCCCCTGCCTGCAGGCCGGAGTTGACGCCGTCCACGTAAGCCGCAAACCAAGTTTTTGTCTCTTGCCGCAGGGCGGAAAAACAACCTCGAGCGGTGCCGGCAAGGCGTACCTGCCGCGCAAACTTATCCCAGCTCATCGCCTCGGCACCGAAGACAGCGGCACTTGTTCCCTCAAAACGGTGCCGTTCGACCTCGATCTGCCACGCTCGGTCGATCGCTGCGTTTCGCCCCTGCATGAAGGCGAGTTCAAGAACACTGCCAGCTCGCAGATGGGGGATCCCCCAGGGGTCCCGATAGGTTTCTCCGCTCACCTCGAAAGCGTCTCCCTCAACTTGTCCCATAAGGCTGGGCAGCGCCAAGGCTTGGCAGTCCTCCCGGTCTCTCTCACTGCCCATGCTCAAAGCGCCGCACAGTCCCTGAGGGTCTGTCGGGCAATGGGGAACTCGCAGATGCCCCTGGATTTTGGCCAACCTAGCTCAGCGACTCCCCCACCGCCAGCCGACCTTTCAGGCCGCTTGGCCTGGTTCTGCGCCAATCTGGCACGGACCTATTGCAACCTCGGGGTTGAGCGGGTAGGCAAAGGACCCGCCAGACCTTTCTCGTCATCTCGGACGCCGTGTGGTGTCGATCTGGTCCCGGCGAGCCCACTCACGCGGCGCCTAGCATGAGCTGCCTGGCCAGAGGGGCGACGCTTCGAGGATCCCTGCGCGCGCTACCTGGTGCGACGCCTGCATGGTGCTGCTGCGCCCCGCCATGATCGACAATTGTGCCTTGGCAGGCCGGATCACGGCGAAGAGGCACCATGCACTACGAAACTCGACAACACGGGGTTAAGCTGACGCTCGCCGCATGACAGGCACGGGTGTCCATCATCAAGGGAAACCCGGATTCGCTGCCACTTCACGTACGGCAGTGGACCCGTCGGCGCAAGGCGATGGAGCACGGTGCAGAGAAGCCGTACCTAGGAGAGGCATTGACCGCCCCTGATGAGGTATACGACGTCATCGGAATCGGACTGGGTCCCTTCAATCTGGGTCTGGCCTGCCTGATCGAGCCGATCAATGAACTGAACGCGGTCTTCCTGGACGCCAAGCCCGACTTCGCGTGGCACCCGGGCATGTTCCTAGACGGTGTCCATCTCCAGACCCCTTTCATGGCTGACCTGGTCAGCCTTGCCGATCCAACATCTCGATACTCCTTCCTCAACTACCTCAAGGACATTGGCCGACTGTACTCGTTCTACATACGTGAGAACTTCTATCCGTTACGCACCGAGTACAACAACTACTGCCGTTGGGCAGCCTCCAAGCTGAGCAACGTGCGCTTTCACACCACCGTTGAGGCCGTGACACACGGGGACGGCCACTACACCCTCGCCACCACTCAGGGGCACCTCTACCATGCCCGCCGTCTCGTCCTGGGCACAGGTACACCACCCCACATTCCGGGGGCCTGCCGGAACCTCGGTGGTGACTTCATCCACAATTCCCGCTACCTGTGCACCAGACAGGAACTCCAGAAAAAGAAGTCGATCACCCTTGTGGGCAGTGGGCAGAGCGCGGCGGAGATCTACCTCGACCTGCTATCCGAGATCGAGGTTCACAACTACCAGCTGAACTGGGTTACCCGCTCTTCCCGCTTCTACCCGCTCGAATACACCAAGCTCACACTGGAGATGACCTCGCCCGAATATATCGACTATTTTCACGCCCTTCCCGAGGATACTCGTTACCGGCTCGCAGCCTCCCAGAAGGGACTTTTCAAAGGAATCGACGCCGACCTCATCAACAAAATATTCGACCTCCTCTACGAGAAGAGCGTTCAAGGCCCTGTGCCCACTCGCCTGTTCACCAACACTGAGCTGAACAGCGCAACCCACGACGTGACCAGCGGTATGTACACGCTTGGCCTGCGACAGCGGGAACAGCGGACGGAATTCGAGATCCGCACTGAGGGCCTGGTCCTGGCAACAGGTTACCGATACGTTCCCCCAGACTTTCTGGATCCCCTGCGGGACAGGATCAACTGGGACCGCCACGGAAACTTCGACGTGGCCCGCAACTACTCCATCGACATCACTGGCCGGGAAATCTTCCTGCAGAACGCGAGCGTCCATACGCACAGTATCACGAGCCCAGATCTCGGCATGGGACCGTACCGGAATTCATACATCATCAGCGAACTGCTGGGCTACGAATACTACCCCATCGAAAAGCGGATCGCTTTCCAGGAGTTCTCAGCACCGGAAGCAACCGTCAGATGACCTCAAGAGTCCCAGACATCCTCTTCTCCGCTACCGACCCGCTTCTGGGCGAGTTTTCTCTGCGCACCCTCGATCCCGTGGCCGACGGCTCTCTGCTGCACCGTTGGCTGACACATCCCAAGGCGGAGTTCTGGATGAGACAGGATGCCAGACCGCATGACATCGTAAGGGAGTACTCGGCGATCGCGGCAGCGGACGACCATGATGCCTTCCTCGGCCTGCACCGTGGGACACCCACGTTCCTCGTCGAGCGTTACGATCCGGCCGAGGTGGAGCTCAAAGGATTGTACGAGGCCGTGCCCGGAGACGTCGGCATGCATTTCCTCACTGCCCCGACCGAGACCCGCATATCCGGGTTCACTCGCGCTGTGATCCGCACAGTGATGGAATTCCTGTTCGCCGACCCGGCGGTGCGCCGCGTCGTCGTCGAACCGGACGTACGCAACACGGCCGTACACGCGCTCAACGCGATGGTCGGCTTCGTGCCGGAGCGCGAGATCGACAAGCCCGAGAAGAAAGCGCTGCTGAGCTTCTGTACGCGTGATCAGTTCATAGCCGCCGGAGGAACAAAAGCATGAGCGTGGACGCCCCCATGGCCCATCTGAACCCCGATGCCTGGGTCGTGGCCGGCCGCTCTCTCGTGCGCAAGGCACTCTCCGAGTTCGCCCACGAGCGCCTCCTCATCCCGGAGGACCTCGGGGACGGCCGGTACCGCGTGCTCAGCGACGACGCGAGTGTCGCGTACGTTTACAAAGCCCGCGTACTCGCCCTTGACCACTGGCATATCGACGACGCCTCGATCACTCGTCGGCACACGCGGGACGATGGTGAACTCCCCCTGGAGCCCATGAAGTTCTTCGTTGAACTCCGTGGCACGCTAGGTCTCAGCGACGAGGTGCTGCCTGCCTACCTCGAAGAGATCTCCTCCACCCTTGCGAGCATCTGCTACAAGACCACCAAGCCCGCTCTCACTGCCGGCGAACTGGCCCAGGCCGACTTCCAGGCCATCGAGACCAGCATGAGCGAGGGGCATCCCTGCTTCGTCGCCAACAACGGCCGCCTCGGCTTCAGCGGGATCGAGTACCTGGCCCACGCCCCCGAAGCCGCCGCGCCCGTCCGCCTGGTCTGGGTTGCGGCTCACCTCGAACGCGCCGTCTTCACCGCCGGCGCCGGGGTCGACTACGAAACGCTGCTGTGTGCCGAACTGGGCAGCGCCACCCTCGACCGGTTCCACGCCATTCTGCGGCACCGCGGGCTGAATATCGACGATTACCTGCTCATGCCGGTCCACCCGTGGCAGTGGTGGAACAAGGTGGCCGTCACCTTCGCGGCGGAGGTCGCCCAGGAGCGCATCGTCTACCTGGGCGAGGGCGACGACGAGTACCTCGCCCAGCAGTCCATCCGCACCTTCTTCAACATCTCCAACCCAGCCAAGCACTACGTCAAGACGGCCCTCTCCGTCATCAACATGGGCTTCATGCGTGGGCTCTCAGCCGCCTACATGGCGGCCACGCCCGCCATCAACGACTGGCTCGCCGACCTGATCGAAAAGGACGAGTTTCTCCGCTCGACCGGCCTCACCATCATCCGGGAGCTGGCGACCACCGGCTATCGGCACTTGGAATATGAAGCCGCTACGGACCGCAACTCTCCGTACCGCAAAATGCTCGCGGCGCTGTGGCGTGAGAGCCCCGTGCCGTCCCTGGGCGATGGCCAACGTCTCGCCACCATGGCCTCACTCCTCCATATTGACCACCAGGGACACTCAGTCGTGGGCGCTCTCATCTCGGCGTCGAGCCTCGGCCCCACCGAGTGGTTACGCCGCTATCTGCGCGCCTACCTCGCACCGCTGCTGCACAGTTACTACGCCTACTCACTGGCTTTCATGCCGCACGGCGAGAACGTCATCCTCGTCATCGACCGGCAGCACGCGGTGTCCAGAGTGATCTTCAAGGACATCGCGGAGGAAATCATCGTGATGGACCAGGACACCGTGCTTCCGCCGGAAGTCGAACGTATCCGAGTGAAGCTACCCGAGGAACAGAAGATCTTGCCGATCTTCACTGATGTCTTCGATGGATTCTTCCGGTTCCTCTCCGCGATCCTGGACACCGAGAGCGTACTGGCGGAGGCGGATTTCTGGCGCGTCGTCGCCGAGTCCGTCACGGAGTACCAGAAGTCCAGGCCGGAGCTCCGGCACAAATTCCAGCAGTACGACATGTTCGCGTCCGACTTCCCGCTCTCCTGCCACAACCGGCTGCAGCTCCGCGACAACAAGCAGATGGTGGACCTGACGAACCCCGCGAGTAGCGTGCAGATCGCCGGTACCTTGCGCAACCCCATTGCCTGAGCACCGCCGCCGTCTGGGAACGGTTCGTGCACGCCCGGCGTCACCGCGTGTGCACGCCCGCGGATGGCACAGCACTCTGACACCGGGATCGCCGCATTCCCTCCAGCCCGAAAGTGGTGAAGGCAGTGCGCCTCGGCAGCGGATACACGCACTCCCCGGTCAGCGCATTGAGAATCACAGCACTCCGCCACGCGGCAAGCCCGAGGTCGGGCGAGCCAACCCCGTGGGTATGGAGCCCAGCGCTCTGCACGAAGACGGAGCCGCCGATCTCCTCGTCCATGACGAGGCGATATTCCTCGTCTATCTCCAGGCGTCCTGCGACGTCCCTGACCAGGTGCGGTGTCAGAGGCTCGATCAGGGCCTCGATGGAGCGCTCGGCATAACCGGTGGCCAACACCACGGCGTCCGTGGCCAGATTCGCGTCGGCGGACTGCTGAGTATGCTCGACGCGAAGCTCCAGCCGCCCGGCCATGCGGCGTACCGATCGCACCTCGATGCCGGGCGTCAGTGTGACATCCGGCCAACTCCCGTCGAGCGAGTGCCGGTACAACTCGTCCTGGATATCGCCGAGCGTGTCGGCGCTGATGCCCTTGTAGAGCTGCCACTGGCGCGGCACGAGCTGGTCACGTACGGGCTCGGCCAAGCCGTAGAAGTAGTGGGTGTAGTCAGGCGTGAACTGCTCCAGGCCCAGCTTGCTGTACTCCATGGGCGCGAACGCCGCGGTACGCGCCACCCAGGTCAGCCGTTCGCGGCCCACAGGGCGATTGCGGAGTAGATCGAGAAAGACCTCCGCACCGGACTGGCCGGAGCCGACGACCGTGACATGGCCCGCGGCCAGTAGGTCTTCGCGGTGTGGGAGGTAGTCGGCGGAGTGCCAGACCGGCACCGCTGCGTCCTCCGCGAGCGGGCGCAGAGAGTCCGGGACGTGGGGGGCGGTGCCGACTCCAAGAGCGAGATGCCGGGCGAAGAGCCGGCCCGCCCTCTCGACGCCGCCGTCGACGCGGACCCGGGAAAGGTCTGCCTCGAACGCGCCGCGGGCGTGGTTCCAGCGCACCGTGTCCACCACGTGGCCGAAGCGGCATGACGGCAGTTGCTCGCTGACCCAGCGGCAGTACGCGTCGTACTCGGCCCGATGTATGTGGAACCGCTCAGCGAAGTAGAAGGGAAACAACCGCTCGCGTGCGTGCATGTAGTTGAGGAAGGACCAAGGGCTTGTCGGATCGACCAGCGTGACCAGGTCCGCCAGGAAAGGCACCTGTAAGGTCGACGCCTCTATCATCATGCCCGGGTGCCACTGGAAGCTCGTCCCCCGCTCCACGAAGGCGGTCCGCAGCCGCGGAAGGCGATCAGCGAGCGCGGCGAGGGAAAGGTTGAACGGGCCGATGCCCACCCCCAGGAGATCGAGGGTTTGATCCTCATCGTGCGTGGTCATCGCTGTCCTCCAACGGTAGACGGTGGTACGCGCTCTCGGCGACGAACCGCAGCGGCGGCACCGGATGGGTGGAGCGGTCCGCGGGTTGGGCGAGGTGGCTCGGAGCCGCGGTCGACGGCTGTTTCTCCCCATCTTCAGCACTGGTCCAGTTCAGTACCAGGTGGCGAGTTCCGCAATGGCGAATTGGGCCGGTTTGATCTCCTTCCGCGCCATAGGGGTAACGGGTATGGTCGCGGGAGAACCGGCTAGATCTGGGAGGGACACAAGGGCACCAGCGTGTCTGACGGGCACGAAAGAGGATCACTGAACCAGACCGGAGTACAGGGGGGTACGTGAGCCGGCAAGAAGCGCTGGATACGGCGAGGACGCGGTCGACGGGCCATCAGGCGAACGCCCCGGACCAGCAGACGTACCCCTTGACTTCGCTCCAGGAAGACCTGCTGCCTCTCATGCGGGAGTACGCCACCGCGGCCAGGGCATACAACATTGAGAGCGTGTACGTCATTCGCGGCCCCCTCGATGTGCGCTCTTTCTCCGAAGCGGTCGACGCGGTCATCGAGCGCCATCACGCCTTGCGGACGGTTTTCATCGAAACGCCCGACGGTGCGAGGCAGAAGGTCCTGCCTCCCGTGCGAGGCGCGCTGGTCGTGCGGGATCTGTCCGACATCGCTCCAGAGGCGAAGGCGGTGGCCCTTGACAACGCGGTGACCGCCGATTGCACGCGGCTCTTCTCCTTCACAGAGGAACCTCCAATCCGATTATCGCTCTACCGGACAGGGTCCGAGGAGCATGTATTCGTGGTGGTGGTCCACCACCTCGTCTTCGACGGCTGGTCAATGGGCGTTCTCCTACGTGACCTCTCAAACGCCTACAGCCTCCTGCGCGGCCGCCCCGTCTCCCCCGTCGTCGTGGCGTGCCAACTCACCGACTTCGCAAGCCGCCAGAGAGATTGGCTCGCCTCTCCAGAGGCGAGCCGCATGACCGACTACTGGGTCCGGAGTCTGCGGTATTGCCCCGAGGGCACCACCGTTCCCTACGACCGTGTTGCGCCCGAGGCCCTGTCTTTCGCCGGCGACCGGTACACCTTTGACCTGCCCGGATCACTGGCGCGGCACGTGATGGACCTGGCCCGTCGCGAGAAGGTCACTCCCACCGCCGTAGCCCTGCTCGGCTTCCAATTGCTGCTGCGTGAGTTATCCGGGCAGGAGGACATCGTCGTGGGACTGCCACTGGCGAACCGTATCTGGCCGGGTACGCAGAACTGCATCGGATTTCTGATCAACACACACGCGCTGCGTCAGTACCTGCCGCTGAACGCGCCTTTGCGTGACTTGCTCCACACAACGGCGGGGCGTCTGGCGGGAGCGGTTCAGAACCAGGCGATTCCGCTGCGGAACATCTACACGGCACTTCGCTCCCGGTACGGCGAGGAATCACTTCCCACCTTTCTCTACCAGGTCATGTTCATCTGCCACAGTCATCCGCATGCCGCGCTCCAACTCGGCGAAACCACCGTGGAGCGACAACGGTTCGACCAACGCGCCAGCAAAACCGATATGACGCTCAACCTCTGGGTGCGGGACGAGAGCATAACCGGTCAGCTTGAGTACAACACCGACCTGTACGCATCACGTACCGCCCATCGTGTAGTACAGCGCTACAAGGAGATTCTGGCCGATCTGGCCGAAGAGCTCGTCTGGTGATGTGCGAGCAGGGCCGCCCTCGCCCTGTCGGGATTCACCGCCATCGTCGTCCCGCGCGAGAGAGGGACGACATCGTCCCCATGTCGTCTACCAAGAAACTCACTATGAGCACCGCTGTGGGCAAGTCAGGTATACCTCCTCTTTCCGCTCCGCCACCGAACGGCGGCTCTGTCGACAGTAACGACACAGCCGCCTCGGCAGTCGTGGCAGACCCCACCGAACGGGCAGTGGCCGCTCTTTTGACCAGCCTGGGAATCGACCTGGCCAATGAGTCTCTGGCGGATACGCCTCGCCGTGTCGCCGCTGCCTACCGTGAATTACTGTCTCCGCACGAGTTCAAGGCCACCTCATTTCCCAACGAGGATGGCTCTGATGAGCTGGTGCTGGTGCGCTCCATTCCCTTCCATTCACTCTGCGAACACCACCTTCTTCCGTTTTTCGGGGTGGCGCACGTCGGCTACGTACCCGGCGACCGGGTGCTGGGCCTGTCCAAACTCGCCCGTGTCGTTCAGGCGTGCGCGCGGGGGCTCCAGATCCAAGAACGTCTGACGAGCAGCGTCGCCGACTGGTTCGTCGACGAACTGGCGCCGCTGGGCGCGGGCGTCGTCGTTCAGGCACAACACACCTGTATGTCCATACGCGGAGTGAAGGCCATCGGGTCATCGACGACGACCTCGGCGACGCGCGGGGTACTGCGTGACGATCCGGCGCGTCGGGCGGAGTTCATGCAGCGCGCCGAGGGATTTGGCCACACCGCGGCGGGGTGGCGGTGATGGGGCCCGGCGGCGAGCCGGTGGACATTCTGGCGCTCTGCCTGGGCATGCCACCCGCCGCATACGCGCCCGGGACCACCCGAACGGCGCTACGGCAGGCCACCGAGTACCTGACGTACGGCGACCTCGCGGCGCGCGTACAAGACCGCTCCGCGTCATTGCGGGCACAAGGGCTGGGGCCGGGCGCCCTCGTGCCGCTCAGCACGACGCGCTCCGTGGAGACCATCGTGGAGCTCCTCTCGTTGCTGGCCGTTGAAGCTGCTTTCGTGCCGTTGGAGGACGGCGCCGAGGGCGGCCCCGGCACACGTCAGGTACGAAACGGAGCACGCACGCTGCCGTCCGACGCCGCGTATGTGATGACCACCTCCGGCAGCGCGGGGGAGCCGAAGGAGACCGTGGTCACACGGACTGGTCTGCGGCACGTCTTCGGCTCACTGCGCACCGTGCTGGGCCCGCACATCCCGCCAGGACTGCGCTGGAGCCAATTCCATCCCTTGACCTTCGGCTATTCCATGTGTGAAATCCTCGGATCGCTGGCAATGGGCGGTGAGTTGGCCGTCATCGCGCGAGAGAGGCCCCTGACGTGCGCGGGACTGCGGGACAGCCTCGAGGACCATGGCGCGCACCAGGTGCTCTGTCTGACTCCCTCGGAGCTGACCCTGCTCACCCACAGACTGCGAGAGTCGGGTGCCGACGCGCCGGGCTATGTCGTACTCAGTGGCGAGCCGGCGCACCGCACGCAGTTGGCCGACTTCTTCGCCCTGCCCGGAGCAGGGCGCACCTACATGGTCAACACCTACGCGGCCACCGAGACAGCTGGGCAAGTGACGATCAGCCGGATCACCGCCGAGAATGTCGAGGCGACCATGAACGGCTACGTC
This sequence comes from Streptomyces sp. 5-10, assembly GCF_014712245.1. NCBI lineage: Bacteria > Bacillati > Actinomycetota > Actinomycetes > Kitasatosporales > Streptomycetaceae > Streptomyces > Streptomyces sp. 5-10. The sequence continues at coordinate 132,641 of NZ_JACVYG010000004.1, read as the reverse complement.
GGACGCCCGCTGCCCGGGGTGCGGGTGACGTTGCATGACCCCGCCGGGGTGGCCATCCCCCGGACAGACACCAAGGCCACCGGGGAGATCTGGGTGTCGGGACCGACCGTCGCCGCGGGTTACCTCCACGAAGAGCAGACGGCGGCCCGGTTCACCCCTCCTGGCCCGGTCGGCGGCGTCTTCCGCACCGGCGATGTCGGTCGCTGGGCGGACGACGGGGGGCTGTACGTGGTGGGGCGCGGCGGGCGCCGGGTGAAAGTGGCCGGGCGCTGGGTGGCGCTTGACGCCGTCGAGCGAGAACTGCTCGCCGCCGGAGACGTGGCGGAGGTCGCAGCGGTACCCGGCACACTCGCGCTGGACGGCATCGCACCACAGGAGTGTTTGACCGTGGTGGCCGTACCCGCCGGCCGCGATTCACGCGTCGCGGAGCGCGTTCGCCTCCGGACCGTCGCCACGCTGGGTGCTCCGATCACGCTGCGGCTCCACCTCTGCGAGGAACTGCCGCGCCTGCCCAACGGCAAGGTCGATATGGGGCGGTTGCCGCGGCCGGGCACCGTCCGCCCCGCACCCGGACGGGATGTCGCGGCTCTGGTGCGGTCGGTGTGGGAGGAAATTCTCGGAGAGGGGATACACCCGACCACCAACCTCTTCGAGGCGGGTGTCGACTCGCTCGGAGTGGTGACAGCCGCCGCGCGGCTCTCGCAGGTGCTCAAGCGCACCGTGACGGTGGCCGAACTGCTCGACGCACCACGTATCCAGGCGCAGACCACGCGCCTGTCGCACGAACGGTGGGAAGGAGCGCACACCCGCCCCGCAGCCCCTCGAACCGCCCCCGCTTCGGCCGCCACGGACCCTCCGCCGGACAAACGTGAGCGCCGCCGGGTCGCGAGAGCAGCCCAACGAGGACGTCAACAGGGCCGACAGGGCCCCACTAGTGGGCAAGGAGGAAACCAGTGAGTGGTCGGGCAATCGCTGTCATCGGCTATGCCTGCAGGTTACCCGGCGGCCGCCGGGTGGAAGACCTGTGGAACGTCGTGGTCTCGGGGCGGGACGCTGTCACCCGGGCGGTGTCCAACGTGGGTGCCACTACCGGCGGACGCGTGCACGCTTACGGTGTGCTGGAGGACTTCGGGGCCTTCGACGCGGGACACTTCGGCTACTCACCCCGCGAAGCGGCCGAGATAGACCCGCAACAGCGGCTGCTGCTGGAATGCGCCGTCGAAGCGCTGGAGTCGGCCGGTGTCCGGGTCGCCGGGCTCCCCCACGACATCGGTGTCTACGCCGCGACCGGACTCAGCGGCTACTTGCTCGGTACGCGCCCGGCCGTGGCCGGCAACACCGGCGACCTGGCCACTTTAATGGGTGGTGATGGCCACTACGCGGCGACCCGGATCGCCTACAAGCTGGGGCTGACCGGTCCGGCCCTTTCCGTGGGATCGGCCTGCTCCTCCTCGCTCCTGGCCATCCACGTCGCCGCCCAGGCCATCGAGGCCGGTGAGTGCGACCTCGCTGTTGCCGGCGGTATGGACGTAGAGTTCCCGCAGCCCACGAGCTACCTCCACCAGGAGGGCGGCATCATGTCCAAGGACGGTGTGTGCCGGCCTTTCGACGCCCGGGCCAACGGGACGGTGTTCGGTTCCGGTGGCGGCCTGGTCGTTCTCTGCGACTTCGACGTCGCCCACGAATGTGGGTGGCCGATTCGGGCGGTGCTCGCTGGTTCGGCGGCCAACAATGACGGCTCCGAGAAAGCCTCCTTCACGGCTCCACGGTCCTCCCGGCAGGCCGACGTGATTCTGCAGGCCCTGGCCGCGGCCGATGTGGACCCCGGCGAGATCAGCTACCTGGAATGCCACGGCACCGGCACTCAGCTCGGTGACCGCAGCGAACTTCACGCCCTGGCACAGGTGTTCTCCTCGACGGCCATGCCACCCCTGGGGTCGGCCAAGGCCAACTTCGGCCACCTGCGCGTCGGCGCGGGCGTCATCGGTTTCGTCAAAGCGTGCGAGGTCGTGGCCCGGGGCGTGGTTCCGCCGCTGGCCAACCTCCGTGAGCCGATGGACACCGCCCGGGACCTGGGCGTACGACTTCCGCGAGAGGCCCAGGACCTGGCCGAGCCGCCCGCCGCCCGGGTGGTGGGTGTCAGCTCCTTCGGCTTCGGCGGCACCAACGTGCACGCGCTGGTGCGCGGTTACGAGCCCACGCCGCGGCCGTCCGCCATCCACCCCGGCCCGTATGTGATGAAGGTCTCCGCCGCCGACCCCGACTCCTGTCTGGCCACGGCCGGCCTGGTCGCCGACCAGCTGCGCGCGGACGACACACTGTGTCCGGCTGATGTCGCCCACACCCTCGACCGCGGGCGTGACGACCACGCGTACCGAATCTCCGTGGTGGGCAGCGACCGCCATACGCTCATCTGGGGTCTGCAGGGCGACCAGGACCACCTCGTCGAGGGCTGGGAGCGTCCTGGCTCCCGCGTGCTGCTCCTGCTGCCCGGCCAGGGCAGCGATCTGCTGGCGCCGGCCCGTGCCTTGTACGGCTGGGAACCGGCGTTCACCGCCGCCCTGGACGAGATGTGGCAGTTGGTGCGGGAGGTCGAGCCAAGCGCGGAGACGATCGCCGCTGTCCTGGCCGACGGCGCGGACCTGTCTCCGGCCGTCGCGCACGCGCTGCAGGTGGCCATCGAGCTGGCACTGCACGAGCAGTTACGGGTCCGGGGCCTGGTGGTTGACCGGGTGGCCGGATACTCGCTCGGTGAGTACGCTGCCGCGGTTGTCGGCGGGGCCCTCGCCGCCGCTGACGCACTGCGGCTGGTCGTCGAACGGGCGCAGGTGCTGGCCGAGGCACCGCCGGGCGGCATGCTCGTCGTACGCATGACGCGCCAGGAGATTGCCGAGAACCTGCCTGGTCTCGTTCCCGCGGTGACCCTCGCTGCCGACCGGCACATACTGTCCGTTGCCGTCGACGACCTCCCAGGTGTGCGCGACCGCCTGACCGCCGCGGGGCACCTCCACCGGGTCCTCGACCAGAGGGTGCCCTATCACTCCCCCCTGCTGGCCCCGGCCGCTGAACGGTTCGCGCCGCTGGCCGACGCGGTCACCGTACGGCCCAGCGAACGCCTGGTCACCACAGTGCCGGGACACCCTCGGATGGGTGCCGGGTACTGGTCTGCTCACCTGGCCGAACCCCTCGACCTGACGCCGGTGGCTCAGGAGGCCGCCGCCCTGGCCGCGGCCGGCGGCTGTACCGTGGTCGACCTGAGCCCCGATGGGTTCCTCGGGCGCTGTGTGCGAGCGGCCGCCCAGGGCGCTGCTCACATCGTGCGGCTGCTGCCGGCCGGCGCCGAGGTCCGCACCGCCTACCTCAAGGCCGTGGCGGCGCTGTGGGTCGGCGGCCTGCCCGTGGATACCGCACCGCCGGGCGCCGGACCTGTCCGCATGGTCCGGCTGCCCGCTCGGGAGTTCACCCGCCGGACACATCTGAAGGACGCGGCGGCCGTGCCCGCAGAGGCGGAGGGCGCGGGCCGGCACATGGTGCGCCGCGAGAAGTCGATCGACCGCTGGGTGTACTACCCGAGCTGGCATCACAAACGCCGTAGCGCGAGGACTGAAACGGTCACCGGCCAACGCTGGTTGCTCTTCACCGACGGTGACCGGCCCGGCGCCGAACTGGTCGAGCGGCTCACCGACCTGGGCGTGGAATGCCTGTGTGTCCTGCCCGAGGATGCCGCCGCACCGGCCGGCGCGGCCGGCGCGATCACCGTCCGGCCGGGTGACGAAGACGCGGTCAAGCGCATGATCCGCGGCCTCGGGGTGGATCGGCGCCCGGTGGACCGCGTGGTGCATTTGTGGGGACGCGGCGCGGTCATCGACAGCGGAACGCTGCAGGGCCGTCTGGCGACGCTGGGCGACGAGTACGAGAACGGCTTCTACACCCTTTTGCACACGGTGCAGGAGCTGGGTCTGCTCCAGGGTTCTCACCACGTGCACCTGGACATCGTCGCTTCCGGCATGAGCCCGGTGTCGGCCGCGGACATCGTTCCAGAGCGCGCCCTGCTGGCCGGTCCCGGTCTGGTCATTCCGCAGGACTTCCCCGCCATGTCCGCCCGTACGGTCGATATCACGGACGTCCCTGACCAAGCCTTTGTGACCGAGGTCCTGCCGGAGCTGCTCGCCGTGGCCACTGACCCCACCGTCGCACTGGGTCGCGGTATGCGTTGGGTGCGTAATTACGAGAGAGACGAGCTACCGGGTGTGCCCGACGGCGAACTCCCGCTGCGTCTGCGCGAGGACGGTGTGTACCTGATCACCGGCGGCCTCGGGGGCATCGGCATGACCCTGGCCGAGTACCTGGTGACCACCTGCCGGGCACGTCTGGTGCTGACCGGTATGGAGGCCGTGCCGGACGCCGCGCTGTGGGAAGAGAACACGGACCAACCGGTGGACGATCCGGCACTGGCGGAGCGGGTGACCCGTATCCGCAAGCTGGTGCGGCTGGGCGGCGAGGTCATGGTCGCAAGGTGCGATGCCGCCGATCCGCGGGAAACGGCCGCGCTGTTCGCCGCGATCGACGCACGCTTCGGGCGGCTGGACGGTGTGGTGCACGCCGCTGGTGTGTTCGAGACTCAGCGGGCCTTCCGCGGCCTGGACGATACCGGTCGTGAGGACTGCGTGCGCAGACTTCGCCCGAAGGTCGAGGGCACTTTGGTACTCGCGGAGTTCCTGCGGGGGCGCAGACTCGACTTCGTCCTGATGCAGTCCTCGCTCTCCTCCCATCTGGGCGGGTTGGGGTTCTACGCCTATACGGCCGGCAACGCCTTCATGGACGCCTTCGCCGAGCGGCACCGTGACGCGGACATCCCATGGATGACGGTCAACTGGGACGGCTGGATCTTCCGCGAGCGCGACGACGACACCCGGCACCAGTCCGTGGTGTCCCCGTCCTTCGCCTCTCCCGATTTCGGCGTGGTGGCGGAGATCGCCATCCGGCCGAGCGAGGGTCAGGAGGTCTACAGCCGGCTGATGAACATGCGTCAGCCGCACCAGGTGCTGATCTCCACGGCGGACTTCGAGCGCCGTATCGACCAGTGGGTGCGACGGCGGGTCGAACACGAGCCCGCGCCCGATCCGGCCGGCGCCTCGTCGCTCCGCACCGGGGCGAGCGATCAGCCCGATGACATCGAGCAGGGCATCGCCGAGATCTGGCAGAACGTACTCGGCGTCACAGACCTCAAGCCCACCAGCGATTTTTTCGCGCTGGGCGGGGATTCCCTGCTCGGCGTGACGGTCACGCATCAGCTCAGCCTGCGGTTCGGGGTTGCCCTGTCCGTCATCGCCATGTTCGACAACCCCACGATCGCCGAATCCGCAGCGGAAATCCGCCGCCTCCAGAGCCGTACCACCCCGGAAGGAACACCATGACCACGCAGCGTCTCACCGACCCCGAGTGCCGGTGCCCGAGCAGCGCGGACGGCCGTGCGAGGCCACCTGTCCCCCACCCGGCCTCGGCCTTCACGGTGACCAAGCTCTTCGATGACTTCCCATGCTGCCACCGGGCTTGGGCTCACGACGGCAAGTGCGCCTTTCTGCACGGCTACGAGCGCACCTTCGAGATCGAGTTCGCCTGTGCCGAACTCGACCCCGTCACCGGGTTCGTCGTGGACTTCGGCGCGCTGAAGGGTGTTCGTTCCCTGCTGGCGGCCCAGTTCGACCACACCACCCTGGTCGCCGAGGACGATCCGGAGCGAACCCTGTTCGAGGAACTGGCCGCACGCGGCGTGGTGGACATGCGCGTGATGCGGCACACGGGTATGGAGGGGGCCGCCGCCTGGGTACTCGACCAGGCCGGTCGACTGATCCGGGAGAGCACCAACGGCCGTGTGTGGATATCCCGCGTCGAGGCACGTGAGTGCCGCAAGAACGCCGTGGTGCTCACTTCCGCCGGGACGGGCCCGGCTTGATGGAGGACAAGGCACATCGCGCTGCCGCCTTCACCATGCTCCGCCCTGTGGTGTCCGACCTGTCGTTCCCCACTGAGCAGCGCTGGCTGCTGCTGCCGGGGCTCGGGCAGACCGGTGCCTACTGGGCACCGGTCGCCCGCTGGCTGGCCGCTGACGGCATCGCCCTGCTCGCCGCCGACATGCCGGCCCTGGCCGCGGCATGCACGGCTCCACGCGGCTCCTACGACCGGCTCACCGAGATGGCACACCGGTTGGCCGACGCCGCGGCCGAACGGGGGATATCGGCGGTGGTGGGACACTCCGCCGGGGCTCCGGCGGCGTTGCTCACCACCGGCCGCCGCGGCATCCGGGCCACCATGTTGGTCGAGCCGGTACCGGAGCACTTCGGCATGTCCCTCTCCGTGCCCCGTGCGGGCGTGCCGGACCTGATGAGGGGGGACAGCGAGCCGGCGGAGTCTGTGCAGGCGCTGCGCCGCCTCCACCCGCTCGCCGCCGAGACCACACTGCGTGCCATCGCGGCCGCGACCACCGCGGGGTGGGGCCGCCCGCGCTCCGTGCCCGCCAGTTCCGCCGGAGCGGGGCGTCTCCCCGCGGCGCGTGCACGTGCCGTCGGCGACCGCCTTGGTGCGACTGCGACCCCTGTCCTGGTGCTCAGCGGAGCATTGTCGGCGATGCTGCCCGGCGACCTGGCACGGGTACTCGCCGGGCAGGCCACCGCGGGCACTCACCGCACCGTGGCCCGGGCCGGCCACTCACCGCACGTGGACCGTCCGCGTGAGACGGCCGCCGCGCTCACCGCATGGCACGACGAGGTGTTCACTTCCCCATCGGGCCAGGTCTCATGACCGCACGGTCGGCCGGACCAGGGTCGGGAACGCGAAAGGAAGCACACCTTCCGCATGGTCGACCCCGCTCCTTCGCAGCTCTGGAAGTTCCCGTCTTCCGGCTGCTGCTGGCCGGACAGAGTCTGTCCATGCTGAGCTACGGCGCCTACCTCACCATGCTGTCTTGGTATGCCTACCATCTGGGGGGCGACGCGGGGGCATCCGGACTCGTACTCGGCGCGGTCGCGATATCGACCGTCGCCACCTTACTGATGGGCGGTGCGCTCGCCGACCGGTGGGACCGGAGACGCATCATGATCGTCTCTGACAGCGGACGGTTCCTCACCACCGGGACCCTGGCCCTGCTGGCTCTCACCGACCACGCGAACATGGTGCTGCTCACCGCGTTCGCCGGCGTGACCGGCCTGTTCGACGGATTCTTCGCCCCGGCGTTCAGCGGTCTCGTGCCCCTGACCGTGTCATCGGAGCTCATCGGTTCGGCCAACGCCGCGCTGGGCTTCGTCCGCGCGGTGTGTGGCGTGTGCGGTCCGCTGCTCGGCGGCACCCTGTACTCCTGGGCCGGCGCCAGCGCCGTACTGGCGCTGACGGCGGCGTCATTCCTAGTGGCGACGGTAACCGCGATGGCCCTGAAGCTCCCCGAAAAGTTACGGACCGCGGGCGGCGGGTCGACCGCGGGCGGGCCGTTTCGGGACATCGCGGAGGGGGCACGGTACGTCTTCTCCGTGCCGTTGCTGATCTCCATCCCTGTGGCCGCCGTGGCGTTGCTGCTGTCGGAAGGGCCGACTCAGACGTTGTTGCCTCAGTTGGTGGAGGAGCGGTTGGGGCAGGGATCGTCTGGTCTGGCCGCGCTGAACACCGCGGTCGGCGCGGGCACCGCCCTGGGCGCTTTCCTGTACGCCAGGCTGTTGCCGCAGCGACGCCGGGCTGTGCTCATCTACACCGCATGGGCCACCGCTCATGCGTTGTGCGCCGCCATGGCGCTGTCCACCTCTCTGTGCGTCGCGGTGGCCATCAGCAGCGTGCGCGGGGTGCTCAGCGGCTTCGGCTATGCGATGTGGGAGACCCTGCTCATGCACGTCGTGGCGAGGGACAAACTGTCCCGGGTGTTCGCCATCAACATGTTCGGTACCAAGACGCTGATGCCGATCGGATATGGTCTGTCCGGCTGGCTGGCCCAGTACTCCTCGGCTTCGACGCTCATCGTCATCGGCCAGCTCACCGCGGCCGTCCTCATGGCCTCTCTGCTCGGCTCCCGCTCCATCCGAAATGTGCACTGAACGTCGGCGGGTACGGGCGCCGGGCCCATCCGCCTCCCATGACCGTTCGAAGGGATCGAACCAGTGAAGATCTCGTTGCTGGGGACGGGCGCGGTGTGTCATGTCCTCGCTCCCGCGTTCCTGGCCCTGGACCACGAGGTGACCGTGGGAACCCGTAACCCTCGCTCAACACTGTCCGCCAATCATGCCTACCGACGGCTGGCGGACCGCCACCCCTCATTGGAGCTGCGTACGTTCGAGGACGCGGTCCCGGGAGCCGAGCTGGTGGTGAACGCGATCGACGGGCCTTCCTGTGTCGCGGCGCTCACCCCGTTGGCCCCGCTCCTGACCGGGCGCGTCGTCATGGACGTCTCCAGCCCCTATGACTGGTCCGACCCCGACGCCGTCCTGGACCCCGTCAACACGGACAGCCTCGGCGAGCGTCTCCAGCGAGCGCTGCCGGACGCCAAGGTGGTCAAAACCCTTAACACCCTGGCGGCCGAGGCCATGACGGCGCCGGCATCGATCGGTGACGGCGACCACACGGTGTTCGTCAGCGGGGACGACACCGCTGCCAAGGCCCTGGTGAGTGACCTGCTGCGGGCCCTGGGCTGGCGGGACGTCCTCGACCTCGGCGGCATCCGCACCGCCCGGGCGACGGAGATGATGCTGCGCATGTGGATCGATACCTCCGCCGCCGTGCGCACACACATGTTCGGCTTCAAGATCGTCCGCTAGCGGACGCGGGACCGCCTCAGCTCGCCGGCGCCCTGCCCGATCCAATCGCCTGTCCTTGGCCGGCGATCCGGTCCATGTACCGCTGGGCGTGCGTGGCCACCAGATGCAGCACGGTGGCGATGTCGTTCAGCGAGGTTGCTGGGTTGAGCAGCGTGAACTTCAGGAAGTGTCGGCCGTCGACTACGGTGGCGGCCACCACGGCGTCACCGTCAGAGGCCAGAGTCTTGCGGGCGTAGAGGTTCGCCTCGTCCGTGACAGCCTGCGTGACGTTCGTGTCCGGTCCAGGGACGTAGCGGAACACCAGTGTGCTGAGCTGCGGTGTGGTGACGACTTCGAACCGCGGATCGCTGTCGAGCAGGCGCCATGCGTCTCCTGCCCGTTCGACCACCTCATCGAAGAGCTCTCCAACGGCGTCCGCGCCAATGATGCGCAGCGTCATCCACAGCTTCAGGGCGTCGAACCGGCGGGTGGTCTGGATGCTCTTGTCCACCTGGTTCGGAACGTGCTCGTGCACGCTCCGCGGGTTGAGATAGTCGGCGTGGTACGTGGCATGCCGCAGTGTGGTGTGGTCACGGACCAGGAGAGCGCTGGAACTGATCGGTTGAAAGAACGACTTGTGGAAATCCATCGTCACGGAGTCGGCCCGCTCGACACCCCGGAGCAAAGCCCGGTGTCGCCGGGATGCGAGCACGCCGCATCCGTAGGCGGCGTCCACGTGCATCCAGATCCTCTCCCGCGCACACAGGTCGGCTATGTCGTGCAGCGGGTCGATGCTGCCGAAGTCAGTGGTTCCGGCCGTGGCTACGACGGCCATGGGCAGCAGGCCTTCACTGCGACAGCGGGCGATCTGCGCCGCGAGCGCCTCCATGGTCATCCGGCGGCTCCCGTCGCACGCCACGGTGATGGTCGCGTCCTCGGCGAGTCCCAACAGCGTGGCCGACTTCACGATGCTGAAGTGGCTGCACTGCGATGTCAGGACACGCAGACGTGGCAGCATCTCGGCCCTGCTGAGGCGAGGGTCACCGGACCTGGCCGCGAGATGGCAGGTCTCCTCCCGTGCCAGCAGCATGGCTTGCAGGTTGGATTGCGTTCCCCCACTGGTGAATACCCCGTCCGCGGCCGGCCCCAGTCCGGCCCGCTGGGCGGCCCAGTCGATGAGCCGCCGCTCGATCAGGGTGCCTGCGCCGCTCTGGTCCCAGGTGTCGAGTGACGAGTTGACCGCCGACAGAACAGCCTCGCCGACCACGGCCGGTATGACCACGGGGCAGTTGAGGTGAGCGAGATAGCGAGGGTGGTGGAAGTACACGGTATCGCGCAGATAGACCCGCTCCAGTTCATCGAGAGCGGCTTGGACGTCTCCTAACGGTGTGTCCAGGTCGATGGCACCGACGACGGAAGATAACTCGTCGGGTGATATCCCGCTGAACGGGTGCTTCGCCGCGGCAATGGAGCGCGCGACACGTTCGGCTCCCGCGGAGATCGAACTCTGGTAATGGTCAAGCGTGCGTTCATTGAGCAGATTTGCCCTGCCGTCCATGGAGAACGTCCTTAAGGATTGAGAGCGTCGGTTGGCAGAGTTCCAGAGAGGCAAGGGACACAGGGCAGTCACACGACCGGCGGGCCGGCCTTGCTGTCACAGTGTTTGCCGCCGCCGCTGGGTGGCACGTCGAGAGTCGGGTTGCGGTCGAAGAAACCGATCGGTTTCAGTGTGAAACCGGTGCTGTCCACCGGCATGATCGGCCAGTCCTCCGGGCGCGGCCAGTGGGTGAGACCGAAGGTGTGCCAGAGCACGATGTCCTCACCGTCAATATCGCGGTCGGCCGTCGTCCAGGCCGGCAGCCCCGCTCCACCGGGATGCTGATTCACCAGATGGCCGGCCGGGTAGCGCTCGTCGTCCGCGTACCGGGTCACCCACAGGTGGTGCCGGGCGAAGGCCGCGCGGGCCGAGATGGACGACTGCTCGTCGGCGAGCAGGGTGGGCAGGCCTTCGGGAACGAGCGCGTAGCCGACGGGCCGTCCGAGACGGTTGGTGGACTCGGGGTTGACGACATGCCATTCCCGATTGCGGGCGGGGTTCGCATCACGCTTGGCTGCCCGCTCGGAAGTCAGTCGGGTCGCCCGACGGCTGAAAGCGTTCCCGTGCGGGTTCTTCCGGCTCACCGGGAGTCGCACGGCCTCCACTTCATCGACAGCGTTACGGTGCCCGTCCACCGCCATGTCGAGCCGGGCGCAGAAGAGGTGCTGGTGAAAGGGCGCCCCCAGGCCCGGGGCGATTTCGTTCGTGTAAGCCGCTCGCTCCTCCTGGTAGCCAGAGGTGAACACCACGCCGGTCGCCTTTGCTTCGAACCTGATCGTGCCGTCGAGGTACAGATACCAGTAGAATCCGTAGTCATAGTTGCCCACCGTGGTGAAAAAGGAGATCACCAGGCGCCGCTGACGGCGGGTCTCCTGAATCCCGAGGACAAGATCGGTGTGCTTCCACAGCACACCGGAGTCCTCTTCGTGTATGCAGATCGCGTTGCGGATGGTCCACGGGCTGCCGTCCTCGTTGACGATCACCGCATCGGTGTAGTGGATCTCGCCCAGGCAGTCGCATCCCAGCTCCAGGGAGTTGGCGTATCTGCCGAAGAGATATTCGCCCTGGTCGAAGTAGTTCTGCCAGTAGCGGGCAGGAGAGGGATCGGCGTAAGGGACGACCATCTCGGCTATCGACGCGCGGTGGATCACTGAACGGCGCCGGCCCTGCTCTTTGTCGTAGAATGAGATGTCGTGCAGCGTCAGCCCCTCGCGCACATTGAAGCCGAACCGCAGCGTCCAGTTCTGCCAGCGGACGAGATTGTCCTCCACCGAAAAGCTGACCCCTTCGGGCTGCCTGATCTCGATCGGCTTCAGCGAGGTGCGGGGCGGCCCGGTGTACTCGCGGTCCTGGAAGTTTCCGGATTCCTGGGGGACCTGGACCACCACGTCGTCGATGACCTCGCGCACCCGGCGGTCGGTTAAGTCGATGTATGCGACCAGGCCGTCGACGGGATGCGCCCAGGGCTGATCGCCTTTACGCGGCTGGTGGAAGCCGAAAGCCCTGACAATACGGTGCCCCACCTCGTCCGGGTTGCCGTAGTGCCCCGCCGAAAGTGACGTCGCCAGCACGGTCCGCGTCGTCAGTCCACGCCGCGATAGGGCTGCCTGCCACCGGGGGTCGGCGTTCAGTATCTCCTGTACCGTCTCGAACTCCTGGTTGAGAATGGGGAGATGGCCCTGGTTCCGAGTGTCTATCCGCTCGAAGGAGACCACGGCGCCGCGCGTAACCGAAAGAACGGCCTCGAACGATGCGCTGTCCGACCGGTCCAGCAGTTGTACGCGCAGCAACCGGTCAACCGCATCACCGGGGGCGAACGCGCGCAGCTCCGCCTTGTTCGGCTCCTCCGGCACGACGGAGACAAATCGCACCGAGGGCCCGAGCCGCCTGGACGTCTCCAGGATGGCGCATGCGGCGTGCACTTCCTCGGTGGTCAGCATGGCAATCGGGTGGGTGGGGGGCGCTGCGGTCGGGGTGCGGTGGGTCACGGAGGAGGTGCACCTTTCAGACGCGGGCACAGGGTTCGCCCGCGGGTATCCGCTCAGCAAGTCCTGCGCCCTGAACCGGTGGGTTTCCGGAGCCGGTGGGGTGTCAAGCCACATCCGGAGCATCATCTCGGTGGTGCGCAGTGCGGATTCTACCCAGGCCGATCATGCCGGACCAGGTAAGAGGCCACGGCTACCGCCCTCACACGTGGGGAGGCCGCCGTCATACTGGCCTGATTGCACTGTCCCGAGGTCATCCTGCTGACGAGCATGGCTACGGTATCCCGGTCTTCATAGCCTTCGCGGAGGTGATCGGTGACGTGACGGTGACTGGTTGGGACGCCGAGGTGGCTGTGGTCGGCTTGGGAGCCTGGGGGTCTGCCGCACTCTGGCAACTCGCGTTGCGCGGAGTGGATGTGGTCGGTATCGAGCGGTTCGTGCCGGGGCATGCGTGGGGGTCATCGCACGGCGGTTCGCGGATGTTCCGGATCACCTGTCTGGAACATCCGGGCCTGGTGCCTCTCGCTCGGCGCTCCCGTGAGCTGTGGCGGCATCTGGAGAAGGAGTGGGGCGAGGAACTGTTCGTCTCCTCAGGCGGGCTGCTGATAGGGCCACGAGGCGGAACGATCGTGGGTGGCACTCTGCGTGCGGCCGACCAGCATGGAATCGAGGTGGAGACCCTGTCCTCCGCCGAGTTGCGGATGCGGTATCCCTCTCATGCGGCGGTACCGGAGGAGCACATCGGTGTGTGGGAACCAAGTGCGGGCATTGTCCGGCCAGAGGCGTCGGTGCGGGCAGCCGTCGGTCTGGCCAGCAGGAATGCGAATGCCCGGGTGCTGACGGGGAGTCAGGTGAGCCGCGTCGAGGTGTGCAGTGACGGTGTGGAGCTGGTGACCGGCCCCCGGACACTGCGCGTGCGGCAGGCTGTGATCACTGTGGGCGCGTGGCTGACGACGCTGCTGCCAGGACTGCCGCTGGAGACGATACGTATGCCGATCTCCTGGTTCCGGCCCAGCGCGGCAGGAGGGGAGGCGAAGGCGGACTTCGACCTGGACCGGTTCCCTGTGTTCATGCGGGAGTTGGATCACGGCCCGGTCCTGTGGGGGAACGGCAGGGAGAACGGACACGATGTCAAGCTGGGGCTGGAATACGGCGGTGGCGGTTTCCGGCCCATGGACCCGGAGGACACCGACCGGTCCGTCGCGGCCGAGGACTGGTCGGATCTCGCACGCCTCCTGTCCGTCTACGCGCCCGGGCTGGAACCCATCCCGGCGCGGGCGGCGGTGTGCATGTACGCCCGCACCCCGGATGACCAGTTCATCATCGGCCGCCCCGGTGGCGATGCCCGGCTCGTCATCGCAGGGGGGTGTAACGCGCATGGCGGAAAACACGCGCTAGGGGTCGGCGAAGCCCTGGCCGACCTGGTGACCGAGGGAGAGACCCGAGTCCCGTTGGAGTTCACCGATCCTGACCGCTTCTCCTGACGGGCGGGCCGAGAGCCGGTCCGTCGCCCAAGCATGCTTTCCGGCCAAAGTAGCGACCGCTGTTCGCAAACGAGTTAGGCTAGGCTCACCTGACTCGGGAGGTCGCATGGCCAGGCGTGCGCGGTTGGCAACACTCATAGCGCTCTATGCGGGGCAGTACCTGGCCATGGGCCTGTTGGTGGCCCTGCCCTCCATCCTTCGGGAGCAGGGTGCGTCCCTTCGCCAGGTCGGTGTCGTCTCGCTGGTGAATCTCGCCGTCATCGCCAAGGTGTCGTGGGCTCCGCTCGTGGACCGGTACGGTCGCCACCGCGGCTCCGGCCATTACCGCACATGGCTACTGATCATTCAGCCTTTGATCGTGGTGACGCTGGTTGCGCTGGCGACGGTGGACATCGGGGGCGGTTTCACCGCGCTATTGACCGGAGCATGTGTCCTGGCCGTGCTCGTCGGAACCCAGGACATCGCGACTGACGCCCTTGCCGTCCGGCTGATCGACCCGGCCGACCGGGGGTGGGCCAACGCCGTACAGGTCGGCGCGGGCTTCGCCGGAGCCGCCGTGGGCACCACTGGTATGTTCATCGCCTATCAGCACCTGGGCTGGTCCGGATCGGTCGCCGTGTTGGCGGGACTGTGCCTGTTGCCTATGGCTGCCGTATACGCGATCACCGAACCGGCAGCCGGGCTTGAGACCCGCGCCACCGGTCGCGCCGGCGGGTCGGGGCTGCGGGCGATGCTATCGCTGCGCCGGGTGCCGGGCGTAGCCGCTTGGGCGGGCCTCCTCGTCCCTCTTATCTGGGGCGGCGTCATGCTGCCGCAGTCCCTCATGGGCCCCCTGTTGGTGGATCACGGCTGGCATCTCGGTTCATTGGGGTTGCTCACCTCCGTGTTGGGTGGCGGTTGCGGGATCGCCGGCGCGTCGGCTGCCGGGCGGCTGGTCGGCAGGCTCGGACGTGGCCGAGTACTGCTGGGTGCGTGCGCGGTACAACTGGCCGCAACGGCGGCACTGATGGCGGTCGCGGCCGGGGCTTCCGGTCCCGCCGCCGTGACAGTGGTCGCGGCTCTGGGCCTGGCACGCGGCGCGGTCAACACCGTCATCTTCACCGCGTTCATGGATTTCTGCCGACCGGAGACCGCGGGCAGTGACTTCACTCTGCTCTCGGCCTGGGGGTACGCGGTGGCCGCCGTCGTCCAGGCAGCGGGGCCGACACTCGCGGGGGCCGCCGGATATCCGACGGCCATCGCAGTGGCCGCGGTGATGACCGGCGTCGCACTGGTGTACCTGCGGATGCCTCGCACCTATGGCGCGCTGGCCGCGGTCCAAGCGGCGCCTGTGCCGAAATCCTCAGGAGGCGTGCGTCCCGAGCAGCCCCTCCAGGACGCGCGGTAGCGCCCAGGCGAAGTCATCTCGGAACGTCTCGGCCGCCTTCGCGGGACCTTCTCCCCCATTCTCAGCGGCGATGTCGTGAACGGGATGGGCGTGGCCCACCGGATGCGCGTTGAGCAGATGGCCGAGCAGCAGATGCCACAGAACGCGGTAGGTTCGGGTTATCCCGGCCTGATCCGGCCCGCCCTCGCCCGAGCCGACCCGAGCGAGGGCGGCCAACGCATCGACTGCGCTCCGGGTGAAAGCCGCGGCGCTGTCCGCCGCATGCTCGCCCTCGGCGATGATCCGCGCCGCCCAGAGGTGTTGGGACAGATAGTCGTAGGCGTTCAGCCACTGGCCGATGACCCGCTCGCGGGGATCCGGGCCGTCCTTCGGAGGCGGGAGGTGGACGGCGACGTCGTCCGCCAGGAGCGTCAGCAGTTCATTGCGGTCGGCGATGTGGCGGTAGAGGGAGGCCTGCCCGGTGCCCAGCTCCTGCGCGACGCGACGCACCGTCAGCGCCTCCAGGCCCTCATTGTCGGCGATATGCCTCGCCGACGCGACGATGCGTGCGCGAGAAAGGATGCGCGGTCTGCCGGGTGCACGTGCGTTCACGCAGCAACCCTACCCGGACGGGCGTGGCCGGGGCTTGTGTTCGGCTGGTACAGGGTTCTATGCTCAATTAGCGACCGCCGTTCGCAAACTATGAACCCCGTCGGACTCCGAGGAGACCGTTGACTGCGCCCGCCTCTCGATCAGGTGCGAAACCTCTGGTTGCCCTGATCCTGGCCGTTCTGTCGTACTCTCTGGTGCAGACCATGCTGGTACCCACCCTCGGGAGCCTGCAGCGAGAACTCCGCACCACCCCCGCGGCCGCCTCTTGGGCGGTGCTCAGCGCCACTCTGCTGACCAGCGCGATCCTCACTCCGCTCATCAGCCGTCTCGGTGACAGCCACGGCAAGCGCCGCGTGCTGGTGACCACCCTCCTGATCCATCTGCTCGGCATCCTCGGCGCCGCCCTCGCCTGGAACATCGCCTCACTCATCGCGTTCCGGGCCGTCCAGGGCGTCAGCCTCGCGCTACTGCCGCTCGCCCTCGGGCTGATCCGCGAGGTGCTGCCCCCACAGCGCGTGGCATTCGGACTCGGGCTCACCTCGGGCCTGGTGGCCGGCGCCGCCGGCGCCGGGCTGCTCTGCGGCGGCCTGATCATCGACCATGCCTCATGGCGCTGGCTGTTCGCTGCCAGCGCCATCTTGGTCTCGGTAGCACTGGCAGCGGTGTTGCGGTATGTCCCCGAAAGCCGGAAGGCCGCCCCGGCGCCCCTGGATGTCACCGGGGCCGTGCTGCTCGGCCTCGGTCTGCTCTGTGTCCTGCTGGCCCTGACCGAGGGGCCTGCCTGGGGCTGGTCGTCCGGGCGGGTACTCGGCCTGTTCGCCGGCGGTGCAGTGGTCTCTGGTGTGTTTCTGTGGTGGGAACGCCGTGTGCGAAACCCGCTGATCGACCCCGACCTGCTATTGGGGCGCACGATCGCCCGCATCCATCTGGGCGCCTTCCTGCTGGGCGCGACCCAGTTCGTCTTCTACGTCCTCATTCCCAAGCTCGCCGAACTGCCCGTCGGGCTGCCACCGCACTCGGCCCGCCTGGTGGATTACGGTTTCGGCGCCTCGGTCACCGTTGCCGGGCTCATCCTGCTGCCGGGCACACTGCTCGGCCTCCCGGCCAGTTCCACGATCGGGCGCGTCGAGACCCGGCTGGGGCCGCGCGCTCCCCTCGCGCTCGGACTCGGGATCAGCGCGGTCGGCGGGGCGCTCCTGGCACTATTCCATGCGCACGAATGGCAGGCCGTGGTGTGCTATGCCGTCATTGGAACCGGATTCGGTTTCGCCATGGCAGCCCTACCTAAACTCATTCACGATGTGACACCGCCGACGGCGACAGCCACGGCAAACGGCATCAACACCGTGGCTCGTACCGTCGGTGGCGCCGTCGGCAGCCAGCTCGCCACCGCCATCCTCGCTTCTCGCACCATTTCCGGCACAAAACTTCCACAGCCTTCGGGGTTCACATCCGCCTTTTGGTCCGCCACAGCCATAGCGATGATCGGCACGCTCATCACGTTCATCGATAAAAATCATTCCGGCGGCAGTGCGAGCAAGGGCAGAAAGACGCCCCCCGAGCTGAAAGAGACACCCGAGGAGGCGGCTCGCCACTGACCCAGACTTGCTGAAGCGGACCACAAAGCTGCAGTTCAGGCGGGAGAGAAAGAGGATCCGACCACTTGGCTGACGACCACGGTTAAAGCATCTCTACATTATCCGACCAAGAGCGTCAACCAGGCAAACCCGCCTCACAGGAAGACACTTGCGAACGCCGGTCGCAAATGATCTTCTATAACCTCTTGCTAACCGACAGACGTCCTAGTAATACTTGCTGGGCGCAAAGATCAGCACGCCCTTGCAAGCACACGTCACGGAAGTGGTCGGTCTGGAGGGGTCTTGCCTCGTTCCGCCAACGCGTCTACCGTTCCTTTACGGTCCCAGCATTCGCCGAAGTCGCATCCCGGCGATCTGCCCTCCAGCATGGAGGAGTTACGCCTCTGGATTGCCCGGAAGCTCGATCTGGAACCGCACGAGCTAGCCGACGTCGATGACCTCGTGGGCCTCGGCATGGATTCCGTCACCACGATGACGATGGTTGGGAGCTGGCGCCGGGCGGGCGCGTCAGTAACTTATCGCGACCTCGCCGTCAACCCGACCCTGTCCGGCTGGTGGGCAGCATTGTCCACCCACACCGGGCCGCCGCCGGAGCCACAATCCGAGACGGCAACGCCCATCGACCCAGAAGCCCCGTTCCCCCTGACACCCGTACAACATGCCTACTGGATGGGCCGGAAGGACGGACAAGTCCTCGGCGGAGTGGGCTGTCACGGGTACTTCGAGTTCGATGGCCCCGGCGCCGACTGCGACCGTCTCGACAGGGCGGTACGGGCCCTGGTGGCGCGCCACGGAATGTTGCGCGTGGTCGTTCTCGACGACGGACGCCAGCAGATCACGTCCGATTCCCCCTGGCCCGGGCTCACCTGCCACGACCTGCGGGTGTTGAGCCCCGACGCGGCCGAGGAACGACTGGCCGCCATTCGGGAAGAGCTGTCCCACCGGCTACTGGACATCCGCGCCGGCGAGGTCTTCGACGTACAGCTTTCGCTGCTGCCCGGCGGCGGCGCCCGGCTGCACCTCAACGTGGACCTGATCGTCGCGGATGTGATGAGCATCCAGGTGCTCATGGCGGACTTGGCGGTCCTGTACCGCGGCGGCGAACTCCCGCCGCTGAGCCTGAGTTTCCCCGTGTACCTCTCGGACGTGACGGCCCGTCGGGCAGAGGAGCGCGAGCACGCGCGGGCCTACTGGCAGCAGCGTGCCGACCGGGTGCGCGTTGGTGGCCCACGGCTGCCGCTGGCCACGGACCCCGCCCGGATCAGCCGGCCGCGCTTCCGGCGTCGCACCCACCTGATCGAGCAAGCGCTCTTCGACCGGCTGAAGGACCGCGCACGCGCCTACCGCGTGACGCCCTCCATGGTGATGGCGACCGCCTTCGCCGACATACTCGGCCGTTGGAGCAGCGATCAGCGCTTCCTCCTCAACGTTCCGTTGTTCGACCGGCAGTCCGGCCACCCGGATGTCGAACACATGGTCGCCGACTTCACCAATCTGATTCTGTTGGAGGTGGAGACCGGTGGCGGCCGCACCTTCGCCGAGCGGGTGCGCGCAGTCCAGGAACGTTTCCAGGAGGATGTCACGCACTCCGCGTACTCGGCTGTCGAGGTGATGCGGGATATCGGCCGCGACCAGCACGGAAGCGGCCCGATCTCCGCTCCCGTGGTCTTCGCCAGCAGCATCGGCGGGCAGTTCGTCGACGAGGGCTTCCGCGAGCAGTTCGGCGAAATGAGCTGGATGGTCTCGCAGACCCCACAGGTGTGGCTGGACCACCAGCTGTACGAGACACCCGGTGGGCTCTTGCTCACCTGGGACAGTGTGGACGCGCTGTTCCCCGAAGGCGTCGTCGACGCGATGTTTGACGCCTACACCGACCTGGTGCGACACCTCGCTGCCGGACACACCGAACCCGCTCGTGCCTGGGACCATCCGACGCCCCGCCCCCTGCCGGCCGACCAGGCTCGCCGCAGGGAAGCGGTCAACGCCACAGCGGCCGATATCCCTGAAGGCCTGCTGCACGACGGGGTGGTCGCCCAGGCCCGGAGGACACCCGGCCGCACCGCCGTGATCGCGGCCAATGGCTCCCTGACGTACGGGGAACTCCTGGGGCGGGCGGCCTCCGTGGCCGGCCTGCTACGGGAACGATGTACCAGCGGCGAGGTTGTCGCCATTTCGATGAGCAAGGGGTGGGAGCAAGTAGCCGGGACGCTCGGCACGCTCATGGCGGGCTGCGCCTACCTCCCGCTCGACACCGCCCAGCCCGCCGCCAGGCGGAACCGCATCCTCGCCGACGCCGGTGTCCGGCAAGTGCTGGTACGCTCCGGCGACACCGACCCGGAGGACTGGCCCGACCCCGTCACCGTGACCGTTGTGGACGGCCTCCAGCCGGTCCCCGAGCACCACCAGACGCACCGGCCCGGGCCGGACGATCTCGCATACGTCATCTACACATCGGGGTCCACCGGTGCGCCCAAGGGCGTAATGATCAGCCATGCCAGTGCGCTCAACACGGTGAGCGACATAAACTCCCGTTATGGGGTGGAGCCGGGAGACCGGGTGCTCGGACTCGCGAGCCTCAGCTTCGACCTGTCGGTCTATGACATCTTCGGCCCGCTTGCCCGTGGTGGCGCCCTCGTGCTACCCGATCCGGACCGACGCGGAGACCCCACCCACTGGGCAGCGTTGATCCAGGAACACCGGATAACGCTGTGGAACTCGGTCCCGGCCCAGCTCCAGATGCTCGACGACTGTCTGGGCCCCCAGTACAGCACCCCTGACCAGGAAACGGAGTGGAACCTGTCCTGTCTGCGGCTGGCGTTGCTCAGCGGCGACTGGATACCCGTCACGCTGCCCGACTCGATCCGGGCCAAGCTGCCGAACCTTCGAGTGATCAGCCTGGGCGGTGCAACCGAGGCAGCCATCTGGTCCATCCACCATCCCATCGAAACCGTGGGAGTGGACTGGAGCAGCATCCCCTATGGGAAACCGCTGGCGAACCAGACCTTTCATGTGCTGGATCCGGATCTGTGCCCGCGTCCGGACTGGGTCCCCGGTGAACTGTTCATCGGCGGAGCCGGGCTGGCCCTCGGCTACCTGGGGGACCCCCAGCGGACGGCAGAACGCTTCTTCACCCACCCCGTGACAGGTGAGCGGCTGTATCGGACCGGCGACCTGGGCCGATATCTACCCGACAGCACCATCGAGTTCCTGGGCCGGGCCGACTCGCAAGTCAAGGTGCGCGGTCACCGGGTTGAACTCGGCGAGATCGAGTCAGCGTTGGAACGCCATCCGTCGGTCGGGGCGGCGTGTGTCCTGGCGGACGGCGACCGTGCGGACCGCCGCCTGGTCGCCTTGGTGACCGGCCGACGCCGCACTCCGGAGGGCGCCCCGATCACGGCTATCGCGGCGGCGGCCCACAGCGCGGGGCGAGACGCCGCTGAAGCCGTCGATCCGGTACGGGCGAACGAGTTCCAGGCATCCCTGGACGAAGCAGTGGTGGTCACGCTCGAACACGCCCTGCGGGAGATGGGAGCGTTCACTACCGCCGGGCAGGCGCACACCACGGACGAAGTCCTGCGACTGACCCGGGCCGTACCGCGGCATCAGTGGATCGTCCGGCGCTGGCTCGGCATCCTACGTGGCGCGGGCAGGTTGATCCATGATCCGGAATCCGACCTCCACCGTGCCGCCGAAGGGCGTCCGCTCGCTGGCCACCAGGACGTGGAGGCCGCCTGGCAACTGGTGCGCGACGTCCATGCACGAGGCCATGACCAGTGGTCCGCCGAGGCCATCGACCTGTTCCGGCGCAGTGGCGCACGCCTTCCCGAACTGGTACGCGGCGACCAGGACGAGGTCCACCTCCTGTTCCCCGAAGGCAGCACGGACACCGCCGTATCGCTGTTCACCGACAGCCTGATCGCGCGTTACACCAACGCGGCCACCGCCGGAGCGCTGCGCGAGATCGCGCTGCGCCGCACCGAGGGCAACGGCCCGCTGCGTGTCCTGGAGGTCGGAGCCGGCGTGGGCGGTACCAGCGCGGACGCCTTCGAAGCCCTCGCTGACCTGGATGTGGAGTACCTGTTCACTGACGTGTCGCCGTACTTCCTCAACGGGGCCCGTCAGCGGTTCGCCGCCGTCCCCTTCGTGGACTATGGACTGTTCGACATGAACGTCGACTACCGTCCCCAGGGGCTGGCTCCGAACTCCTTCGATGTGATCGTCGCCGCCAATGTGCTGCACAACGCGGAAAACGCCGTCAAGATGCTGGGGCGGCTACGGCAGTTGCTCACCCCCGGCGGATGGCTGCTGTTCACCGAGCCCACCAGGGAGTCCCTGGAGCTGATGATCTTCATGGCGTTCCTGATCGACGTGGGGGCGGAGGGAGTGGGCTTTACGGACGTCCGGCGCGGCCAGGACCGCATGCTGCTCAGCCGGGACGAGTGGTGGGACGCACTGCGGCAGGCAGGAGCGACCGACCAATGGCAGCTGCCGGAAGAACCCGGCCACGCCGCGGATCCGCTTCCGCGCTCCCTGGGACAGCGGTTGCTCGCCGCCCGGTTCAAGGCCGACCAGGCACGAGTGGACACCCACGAACTCAGCGCGCATCTCACCGACAATCTGCCGGTGTACATGGTCCCCACCCGCATATACGTGCTGGACTCGCTGCCACTCACCGCCAACGGCAAGGTGGACCGGACCGCCCTGCGGGCATGGCTGTCCACGGCGTCCGATCCTGCCGCCATCCGGCAGGAGGTGACCCAGCCCCGGGACGCACTGGAGAAGCAACTCGCCGACCTCTGGGCCGAGGTACTGAACATCCCCCATCAGATCGGCGCTGATCAGGACTTCTTGACCATCGGCGGAGATTCTCTGCTGGCCACCCAACTCGTGAGCACCGTACGTGAACGGGTGCCGCAAGCGGCCGGGAAAAGATTCGACACACTGCTGCATTGCATGATCGAACACCGAACCGTTTCCGCTCTCGCCGCAGTCATACGGCAGGAACCTGCGGAAAACGACGAGGACCCGAGTCGATGAACCCCGCCACCGGCCAAGGGCCCCTTACCCTGTTGCACCGTCACCGTACCGGAGCCCGGCCTTTCGCGCGGCTGGTATGCCTGCCGCACGCGGGTGCCGCACCGGGCATGTTCTCCCCCTGGGCCGAGGACCTCGGCCCAGGAGTGGAACTGGTCTCCGTGCGGTACGGCACCCCCGATGACGCCCCGGACACCATGTCCGTCCTTGCCCAGCGCATCACGGCGCAGTTGGCGCTTCTGCCCCGGCGGCCCACTACGCTGTTCGGTCACAGCATGGGCGGTATCGTCGCCTACGAGGTCGCACGCCGCTGCTCTGTCCGGGTTGGCCTGACTCGCCTGGTCGTGTCCGGAACGGTGCCCCCGGCCCTGCACCGCCCTGGTGATACCCACCGGCTCGACGACGACGCCTTCATCACCGCTTTGGTGCGGCTCGGCGGCACCGACCCGCGTCTGTTCACGGACGCCGCGTCACGGGACGTCTGGCTGCCCCGCGTCCGGCAGGATTACCGGCTCATCGACACCTACCAGTACCGGCCCACGCCTCCGCTTGCCTGCCCTGTCACCGCCATGACGGGCCGGGCGGACCAGGAGGCCCCGGTGGACCTCGTACGGTCCTGGCGGTATACCACGACCGCCGCCTTTGATCTCACAGTCCACCCCGGCGGCCATTTCCACCTCTTGGATGACCGACGTGAGGTCGTCGCGGAGCTGCGACGACGCCTGGGCCGGCAAGGCGCTACACCTTCCTCCCTCTCCATGCCCTGAGTCGGTCCCGGCACCGGCCCGGCGGACATCCTCACGCTGCAGCCGCCCCTTCGGGGCGTGGCCCGGCCACGTCCCGAAGGACATGCGTCTGCCCGGACGCCCTGATCACATGATGCCTTGGAGTTTCCATGGACTTCGGACTGAACTTCTTCCCCGTCGTCGACCCGGCGCGCAAAAGCGCTCCGCAGTACTACGAAGAGACCATCGGCCTCGCCGTGCTCGCCGACAGCCTGGGCTTCGAGCATGTGCAGACCGTGGAGCACTACGGATCGGCATACGGCGGGTACTGTCCCGATCCGGTAACCCTGCTCAGCGCGATCGCCGCCAGGACACGCCGCATCCGGATCACCACCGGGGCGGTGATCGCCGCTTTCAATCATCCACTGAAGACGGCGGCCAAGCTGGCGATGCTCGACAACCTCTCCGGCGGCCGGCTCGACGCTGGATTCGGCAGGGGTTTCCTACCCGATGAGTTCGACTGGTTCCAGGTTCCGATGTCGGAGAGCAGAGCGCGGTTCTCCGAGACGGTTGAGGCCTGCAAGGCTCTCTGGACGGGCGAAAACGTGACCTGGTCGGGCGAGTTCTACACGTTCGGACCGATCACCTTGTTGCCGCGCCCCCTCCAGCGCCCGCATCCACCGGTGTTCGTCGCCTCCGCGACCAGCGCTGAGTCCTGTGCCGCCGCCGGCAAGTCCGGAAACCACCTCCAGGTCGTCCCCTCCGTCACTTCCAAAGAGCAACTCCAGGAGATGCTGGCTGCGTACCGGGAGGCATGGACGGCCGGCGGTCACTCCGGCAGGGGCCGGATCCAGATCAAGTACACCTGCTACCTCTCAGAGGACAGAGGCGAAGCCCTGGCAGCCGCCGAACTGTTCGAGCACAACTACATCGAGCACATGGCGGGCGCCGTGGCGGCCTGGGCCGGTGCGCGCAGTGACCAGTACCCAGGGTACGAAAAGTTCGTCGACAAGGTGCGTGCATACGACTTCCACAACGCGCTCGCAGCCGGAAAGGTGCTGGCCGGTACCCCCACGGAGGTACGAGACCAACTGGCCGCGATCCGCGAGTGGTACGGCGACGACCTGACGGTCAGTATCCAGATCAGCCCCGGCCACATGCCACTCGAACAGAGTGAACGCGCTCTTCGGCTCTTTGCCGAGCGTGTGATGGCGGAGGTGTGACGATGCTCGAAGGATGCGTTGCCCGGCCGGCAGACGAGGTGGCCCGCTACCGTGCCTCCGGCTACTGGGCTGGTGAACCGCTCGGGGCCGCGCTGCGCCGCTGGGCGGCACAGTACGAGGACCGCGTTGCCCTGGTCGGGGCGGGACACCGGATCACCTACTCCGAACTGGACTCCTGGGTGGACCGGTTGGCGTCGGGCCTGCGGGGCTTGGGTATCGGCGCGGGCGACCGGGTCGTCATCCAGCTTCCCAACATTCCCGAGTTCGTGGCCGTCTGCTTCTCCCTCTTCCGGGTGGGGGCCGTGCCGGTGTTCGCCCTGCCCGCACACCGGTCCCACGAGCTGCGGCATCTGTGCGAGATCTCGCAGGCCATCGCTCACGTGGTGCCAGGCCGCCAACCGGGATTCGACTACCTCGGCCTGTCGGCCTCGCTGCGCGAGCAGGTTCCTTCCGTCCGTCTCACGCTGGTGGCGGGTGACCCCGGTACCGACAGGGCGTCGGACGTGATCGGACTGGACGAACTGCCTGCGGGCGCGGCCGTGAGCGCCCGCACCACGCGCACCACCGCAGGCGGTGAAGGTGAATCGGACCCGGCGGATGTCGCCTTCTTCCTGCTTTCCGGAGGGACCACCGCGCTGCCGAAACTCATACCGCGGACCCACGACGACTACGGCTACCAGATCCGCGCAACCGCCGAGGTGTGCGGCGTGGGCCCGGACACCGTCTATTTGGCGGTGCTGCCGGTCGAATTCAACTTCACCTGGGGCTGCCCCGGCATCCTCGGCGTCCTGCACTCGGGGGGCACCGTGGTCTTTGCCCCGGACCCGAGCCCGGAGGAGTGCTTCGGGTTGATCGCCAAGGAGGGGGTGACCCTGACCTCGGTGGTGCCGACCATCGCCCATCTGTGGATGGACGAGGCCGAACACTCCCGGCCCGACCTGACGAGCCTGCGGTGCCTGCAGATCGGCAGCGCCAAACTCCACCGGGAAGTGGCCGAACGGGTGGGCCCCGTGCTGGGCTGCTCGCTTCAGCAGGTGTTCGGCATGGCCGAGGGTCTGCTCACCATGACCAGGGCCGACGACCCGGCCGAGGTCGTCCTCGGCACCCAGGGACGTCCCGTGTCCCCCGCCGACGAGATCCGCGTCGTGGATCCGGTGACTGGTGCTCAGGTGGCGCCTGGCGAGGTGGGCGAGCTCGTCACACGTGGCCCCTACACGCTGCGCGGCTACTACCGGGCTCCGGAACACAACAGCAAGGCGTTCACGCACGACGGCTTCTTCCGCTCCGGCGATCTGGTCCGGGTCACCCCGCGGGGCGACCTCGTGGTCGAGGGCCGGGTGAAGGACGTCGTGATCCGCGGTGGCGACAAGGTCTCCGCCACCGAGCTCGAAGGGCATCTGATCGGCCACCCACACGTCGGCCAAGCCGCCGTGGTGGCCGTCCCCCACCCGATACTGGGCGAGGCGATCTGTGCCTGTGTGATACCCGACGGCACACCACCGCGGCTGGGGCAACTGAAACGGATGCTCCGCTCCGCGGGCGTGGCCGACTTCAAACTCCCGGACCTGCTGGAGATCTACGACGCTTTCCCGCTCACAGGGCTGAGAAAGGTCGACAAGAAGACACTTGCGGCGGATGCGCGACGCCGGCAGTCCAAACGTTACTCAGGGGGATTACATGAAGGCTGACCGTGTGTACGACGTACCCTTCGCCCGGCGCGGAAGCGTGCTCGACGACGCCGAGTTCCGGGCCCTGACCGATGTGCTGCACTCCGACGCTCCACTGACAATGGGGGCATGGCGCAACAGGTTCGAGGAGGAGTTCCGCGACTACCTCGGTGTCCGTCACGCCTTGTCAGTGACCAGCGGAACCGTCGCCCTGGAAATCGCCATCGGATTGCTCGACCTTCGTCCGGGTGATGAAGTCGTGGTCACCCCGCAGACTTTCCAGGCGACCATCCAGCCACTGCTCGATCTGGATGTCACAGTGCGCTTCTGCGACGTCGATCCGTACTCGCTCAACATGGACGCGGGCCATCTGGCCGCTCTGCTCACCGACCGGACTCGCGCGATCCTCCTGGTCCACTACGGTGGCTGGCCGGCCGACATGGACGCCATCATGCGCCTGGCACGGGCCCGGAACATCGTGGTGCTGGAGGACTGCGCACACGCTCTCGGCGCCGAATACCGGGGGCGCCGCCCCGGCGCCCTGGCCGATATCGCCTGCTTCAGCTTCCACTCGTCGAAGAACATCACCACCCTCGGCGAAGGCGGCATGATCACCTGCGACCGTGACGACTGGGCAGAACGGATAGACCGTCTGCGGTCGAACCAGGTCGACGGAGTCTTCGGCAAGTCCCGGCCCTCGGGAGCAAGAGCCCCCGAGCTGCTCCCGTGGATGCAGTACTCGGAATACGTCTACCAGGGAGCCTGCGAATCCGTGCGGCGGGCCGGCACCAACGCCACCATGTCCGAGGCGGCGGCCGCCGTCGGCTCCGTCCAATTGGCCAAGCTGGACACCTTCGTCGCACGACGCCGCGAGATCGCCGACCGACTCGATGAGGTGGCGGCGGCGTACCCCGGCGTACGGGTCCAGCGGCCCGAAGACGGGATCCGGCACGCCCACCACCTGTACACCTGCTTCGTGCCCGGCGGCGCGGACGGCCGGGCTCGTCTGGTCCAGGCCCTGGACCGGCGGGGTGTGGAGATCCAACTCCGCTACTTTCCGCTTCATCTGGTCCCGGAATGGCGGGCCCGGGGCCACAGCCCGGGAGAGTGTCCGACTGCCGAAAGCCTGTGGTTCGAAGAGCAGGTCAATTTGCCCTGCCATCCGGGGCTGACTGAGCGTCAAGTGAACTGTCTCGTTGATGCCTTCGCTGACAGCCTCAAGGAAGTCATGCTGATCCCGCTATCCCATGGAGCACACGGAGGGAATCCCTGATGCCCCTCATCGAGGTCAAACTGTACGAGAAGCGGCTTACCCCGGAGACGCGGAAGCAACTGATCGAGCGTCTCACCGATGCAGCCGAGTCCGTCTTCGGCCCGGAGGTCCGGCAGCACACCTGGGTGGTACTGCACCCTGTGCCGGCGGAGAGCTGGGGGATCGCGGGCGAGCCCGGAGATTCCTGAACGTTGCGAACGCTGTTCGCTTTAAGTTAGGGTGCCCTAACTTAAGAGGAGTCGACGGGAAGCGAGTACAGCCAATGGAGACGCGGTTCGAGGGCTGGCCAGTGGTGACGCTCACGGCAAGCGGAGAGCCGGCCTCCGAAGTACGGGAGGCCATCATCGCCATGCTTCGTACCGCACTGGAGCGAGGACAGCCATTCGCCGCTGTCGTCGATGTCACGGCCCCGGCGGCTACCGGAAGCGGACCTGACGGGCATCCACGCTCCGATCCGCACGTCTCAGAGCAAGCCAGGGCCGTCAAGGACATGCGGACGGCCCTGGCAAGCCGGTGCCAGGGCCTGGCATTCGTGGTTCCGGCAACTGCCGCCGCAGACCCTGGATCACGGTTCTGGGGTTGCCCCGTAACGAGCGTAAGGCACTTCCCGGCCGCCCTGTCTTGGGCCCGAACACGTCTGACGGGCTAGAAAGAGGGGGTTATCCCACCCCCTGGTGCCGGAAGACGGGCGCCCCTCGGAGCGGAGCAGCCCGCAACGCGACCATCAGGATGACCATCCTCGCCCTTTGAGACGGTGGCCACATGGGAGGTGTGATGACAGACATCGCGGATGACCCCGAACTCAGTCGCACAACGCTCCGTAAGGCACTCTCGGCAGTGCCCACCCCGGTCACCGTGGTAACCGCTTCGGACAGTGAGGGGCCATACGGCCTGGTCGCCGGGTCATTCGTTTCGATATCCCTCGACCCTCCACTTGTGGGCTTCTTCGCGGCGAGGTCGTCTACCAGTTGGCCCCGGATAGCGCAGACAGGCTTCTTCGCGATCAATGTTCTCGCCGCAGGCCAGGATGATCTGTGCGTACGGTTCTCCCGAAGCGGCGGCGACAAGTTCACTGGCATGCGGTGGACTTCGTCCGAACTCGGCAACCCCCTGCTGCCCGGCGCGGTGCTCTGGATCGACTGCAGGCTCTGGGAAGTGAAGGCATTAGGCGATCACTTGCTCGCCGTGGGTCGAGTCATCGCTCTGCACGAGGGAGCGCAGAGCGAACCACTGGTCTTCCACGCGAACGAACTACACACGCTGCCGCCAAAACACAACGAAGGACTGATTCCGCCCAGCCCACAGGCTTGCAGGTCCTTTGAAGTGCCCCGAGTTTCGTAGAGTCCGGTGGTCTGCTCTCAGGCGGACTGCGGAGGTTGCTCCAGTCTTCGCCAATAGTCGCGTTCGTACTCGGCGGGTGATACGTAGTGGAGTGCGGAGTGGAGCCGTTCTTCGTTGTACCAGGTGACCCATTGGAAGACCGCGCGTTCGACCTGGTCGAAGCCGGTCCGACCGTGCCGTCGCGGTGGACCACGACGAAATTCTCCGCACGTGCGTCGAGGAAGGCGTACCTGGCGAAGTTCGGGGGCTGCTGGGCCATGTCGAAGAGGTCGGCGTACAGGGCGCGGCCCAGGTTGTTGGCCGCGAGGAGGTCGAGGCGGCCGTTCTGTACGACGGCGGGCACGCTCATGGAGTCGAGGACCTGCTGCACCGACGCGGTGATAGGGGAGTGCGCTTGGGGCGCTTGCGGCGTGAGCCGGGTGCGACGCTGCGTGCCAGGTCGTACAGGTGGGCGCGCACGTCGTCGTCGAGTTTCAGCGCACGGGCGATCGCGTCGAGCACGCTCTCGGACGCCCCACCGAGTTGGCCGCGCTCCATACGGGTGTAGTACTCGACGCTGAGGCCGGCGAGCATCGCGACTTCCTCGCGCCGCAGTCCTTTGACGCGGCGGTTGCCTCCCACGTAGGGCAGCCCGGCCTGCTCGGGCGTGATCCGCGCCCTGCGGCTCATGAGGAAGCCCCGGCGGCCGCCTGGACATGGCGTTCAACAACGCCGGCATCCAGGTGCCGCCGACCGACGCGGCCGACGAGACGGCCGAGAACTTCGACCGGGTCAACGCCGTCAACCTGCGCGGCGTCTGGGCGGCGATGAAGCACGAACTGCGGCAGATGCGCGAGCAGGGCAGCGGCGCCATCGTCAACTGCTCATCCCTGGGCGGGCTCGTCGGACTGCCCGAGCGTGCCGCCTACCACGCCTCCAAGCACGGCGTCATCGGCCTGACCCGCAGCGCCGCGGTCGAGTACGCGCCCCGCGGCATCCGCATCAACGCCGTGTGCCCCGGCGTC
Source organism: Streptomyces sp. 5-10 (assembly GCF_014712245.1). Taxonomy (NCBI): domain Bacteria; kingdom Bacillati; phylum Actinomycetota; class Actinomycetes; order Kitasatosporales; family Streptomycetaceae; genus Streptomyces; species Streptomyces sp. 5-10. The sequence continues at coordinate 102,958 of NZ_JACVYG010000004.1, read as the reverse complement.
ATCGACACCCCGATGGTCACCGACATGGTCGAAAACCAGGCCGAGGCCATGGCTGAGATCATCAAGGAACAGCCCATCGGCCGACTGGGGACAGCGGACGAGGTCGCAGCAGCCGTCCTGTGGCTGTGCAGTCCCGGCGCCGGCTTCGTCATCGGAACGGCTCTCCCCGTCGATGGTGGCTTCACCGCCCATTGATACGGCGTCGGACAGGCACTCCCCCGTTGCCGACGGCGGATACACCGCGCAGTGACCTCTGGGTTGCGATCGCCTTCACGAGCGAGTCCGGGCCCTCTCGCGGGGCGCGGGCGCTCGGACAAGGCTCCGTGACAGGTCGCGGGCGGCACAGGTCCGCAGCGGTCGAGCACCCGCCACGCGGCGATCGGTGCGAGGGGGCGCTACTTCCGCTCGTTCACGGCCTCCAGCCTGAGCGGTTCGTGGACCCCGCAGGCCAGCAGCGAAAGCAACCCCTTCGCGAGCAAGGCCAACAGCGGTGCCACCTGGACCAACGGCATCAGCCACGGTGACCTGGTCCGCAACAACCCCGACCAGACCATGACGATCGCCCCCTGTAACCTGCAGTTCCTCTACCAGGGCACGTCCCCCTCCGCCGACGGCCCCTACGACCAACCGCCCTGGCGACCGGGTGTCCTTACCCTGCAGCGCTAACGGTCTGAAGCGCGTCGTAGATGGCCGTGACGTAGGTGCCGCTGCGGTCGGAACCGATGATGCCGGGGGCCATCCTGTTCATCATGTAGGAGATCGTCATGCGCCGATCGAGGTCCATGATGATCATTGACCCGCCCCAGCCTCCCCAGAAGCAGATCTTTCCGTCAGGGATCCAAGCGATGGTGTCCTTCTTGGGCAACGCGTAGCCGACACCCCAGCGCAGCGGGATGCCAAGGACCACGTCCACGCCGTTGGCCTGTTCGTTGAAGATGAGATCGATCGTGTCCGGGCCGAGCAGGCGGATGCCGTCGACCTCACCACCGCGGGCGATCGCAGACAGCACACGTGCGACGGAGCGAGCATTTCCGTGGCCGTTCACCGCGCCCATGTCCGCGCGGCGCCAGCTCGGTGTGTTGGCATCGTTCGCCTCGATGACGGGTCCGCTCGCGGCCTTGACGCCCGGGTTGTCCGCTCCCAGGGCGTCGGCGTCGAAGCGCATGGGGGGTGGCGGAATCACGTTCGCGATCCGGCCCCAGTCCTCCTCGGCGGCACCGATCTGGAAGTCGGCGCCCAGCGGGCCGGCGAGTTCCTCGGCGACGAACCGCTTCAGGGGCTTTCCGCTCACGCGCCGGATGACCTCGCCGAGCAAGTGACCGAAGTTCGTCATGTGGTAGCCCGAGGCCGTTCCCGGCTCCCACCAGGGGGCCTGAGCGGCCATCCGGGCGGTGGACTTCTCCCAGTCGTAGAGGTCCTCGAGCACGGCCGGCTGATCGAGACCGGCGACCCCGGAGGTGTGCGAAAGAAGGTGGCGGATTTCGACGCCCTGTTTGCCGTTGGCGGCGAACTCGGGCCAGTACTCGGCCACCGGTGCGTGAATGTCGAGTTCGCCACGATCGACGAGCATGAGCGCTGCCAGGCTGGTGACGGCCTTCGTTGTCGACCACACATTGGTGATGGTGTGTTCGTCCCACGCCACGGTGTGACCCGGATCGCGGAAGCCGCCCCACAGGTCGATGACGACGTCGCCGTCTATGTCGAGGACCAGGGACGCGCCCAGTTCCTCGCCGGAGGCCACGTTCTGTTCGAACTTGGCGCGGACGGTGTCGAATCGGGCGTCATGCCTTCCCTCTATGTTGCTCATAGCACACGCTAACACCTGACGCGACGTCAAGGAGTAGGCCCACGTGGGCGCGCGGGCGCTCGCGGTCGTCACCTCCGGTGCGGCGCCGGGAGCGCACGAGTGTGCCGCCGATCAGGACGACGTGGCGGCCTCTCGACGCCCTCCCCCGGCCCGGTGACGTTCGACCTGGCGGCCACCGCCCTGGTGGTCGTCGACATGCAGAACGTACATCGCCACGTACATACCGACCGCCGAACCGCCTGCGGCAGCGGACCTGCCGACAGGCGGGACGGCTTCCATCCGGTGAAGCACACAGACGGCACGTTGACGGTGTGGGTTGGTCGACTCCTCACATCCTCACATGTCCCCGGCACGTCATCACGTCCGAGATCGTGGCGGCCCGGTGGGGTCGGAGCGGTCCGGACATTCTCGTACGGGGCCACTCCGCCACGACGTCTCGTCGCCGGCCGGTCCCGGTCGGCCCGCGGTCTCGTCGTGGGCCAGGTGCTGACGCAGCCACTGCTCCGTCGTGCTCACATGCATCAGCGCCGCTGCCTCGGCCAGTGCGGAGTCCCTGCGCAGCAGTGCGGCGTAGATCGCCTCGTGCTCGGCGATGGTCCGGTCACCGGCGTGGTCGTCGACCATGCCGCGCCAGACCCGGCCGCGCACGGTGCGGCTGGAGATGCCCTCCAGCAGCGTGGCGAGGGTGCTGTTTCCGGCGGCTGCGATCACCGCCCTGTGGAAGGCGGCATCGTGCTCGTTGAGCAGCTCGACATCGTCGCGGGCAGCCCTCATCGCGTCAAGGTGGTGCCTGACGCCGACGAGGTCGTCGTCGGAGATCCGGGTGGCGGCAAGGCCCGTGGCAATGGGCTCGAAGAGCCTGCGGACTTCGGTCAGTTCCAGCAGGGTGTCACCGTGGAGCAGTTCCACCGCCGAGCCCAGCCCCTCGAGCAGCAGCGCGGGCTCCAGACTCGTCACATAGGTCCCGTCACCGCGCCTGACATCCAGGACCCGCGCGACAACAAGCGCTCTGACCGCCTCACGCATCAGGTTCCTGGACAGACCGAGCTCCGTGGCCAGCTGCTGCTCGGGCGGCAGCTTGGCTCCCGGCGGCAGTTCGCCGGACTGGATCAGCTCCCTGATGCGGGCGATTGCCTTGTCGGTCAAGGACATAGGCGGACTCCACACTCTCTGCTCAGCTACGCCACGCTAACAGGACCTCCCATGTTCCAAAAGAGACGGGAAGTCCTTCACGGGCAGCCAGCTGGCCGATGGCCACACTCTTCGGCCGTCACCTGCGAAAGTGCGTTCCTGCCGCCCGATCCATAGCCGGTTGTTCGACTGAGCCCGAATGAACACATCCCATGTTCACGGCCTCGATGCGTCAGGCCCGCCTGTTCCGGGTCGTCCTCGGCCTGGTAGTACGTCTCGCCGAACGGCGGCTCGGCCCAGTCGTGCACGGTGCCGCCGACGAGCAGCTCCTCGTAGCGAGCGCAGACGGCACCGGGCTCATGCCAGACGGCGACAACCGTGAGGACCCGGAGGCGGTGAACCCGAAGCTCGAGCCGGCGAGTCCGGTGGTGACCGCGTCACGCCATGAAACAGACCTAAACGCTCAGTTAGGTTTGCTGATTCAGCCTCCAGCGTTGACGCCTGGCGAGGGGCGCCAGCGGCGCAGGGTGCCGACGCCCCCTCGCCGGGGTCATTCCTCGTCGGCGGCGTCCGGATCGCGCGGCGGTCGCCGAGGGCAATGCGGGGCGGCCTGCGGCTGACATCCAGGTGAACACGCAACCCGGACAAACCCATCTCCTGCCACAGCCGCGTAACAGCGTCCGGGCAAGGGACAACTCCCGCCCCACCCCGCCGGTCGAACCTGGTGCGTCGCACACCTGCGCTGCGGCGGAACCGGTGCCGCCCGGCGCGACTCCTGTAGTCCCGACAGAAGTTGGAGTTGACCCGTGCCCAGGAAGTCCCTGCCGACGCGGCTTGCCGCCACCGCCGCGCTCCTGCTCGCCGCAGGCGCCCTGTCCGCGCCCGCCGCCTCAGCGAAGCCCTCGGACGCCTCACCCGGCGACGCCTACGTGCTGACCGTGCGCACCAACCCGACCAGCACCGACTTCGACAACCGCAACGTCGACGTCACCGGCACCGTCACCAAGGCCGACGGTACCCCGGCGCCCAACATCCCCGTCACCATCCAGGAAGTCGTCCTCTTCACCACCTGGAATCCGTGGGGCGACCCGATCGACCCCAACTACTACGAGCCGCGCCACCTGGGCACCCCGGTCACCGACGCCAACGGGAAGTTCACCATCCCCGACGTCGCCATCGACCATGTGAGCGGCAGCAGCCTGCTCAATGTCCAGCACCGGGTGCAGATCACGGCCCTCTACGACGAGGACGGCGACCCCAACACCCCGCAAGACGGCTACTACGCGGACACCACCGTGGCCGCCAACGCCAAGCCCAGCGCCGTCAGTTACCAGGTCAACAAGAAGAAGGTGAAGGCGGGCGACATCCTCACCGTCCAGGGCAAGGTCAGCCTCCCCAAGGGGGTCGAGCCCGAGGGCACCGAGGTCTTCCTTCAGACCTACTGGGAGAGCGAGTACCACGTGAAGACCACCGTCGAGGACGACGGCTACTTCGTGCTGTCCGTGCGCGTCTCGCGCCAGGACAACACGTTCAAACTGCGCACGGCTCCGACGGACCTCTACGTAGCGGGCACGGAGCAGCCGCTCCCGATCACCAACACCTCGCTCCCCCGCACGTAGCCCTCCGGACGACGAGACTTCGGGCCCAGGGGCCGTAGCCCCGGGAGAGGGGCCCTGGGTCCCAGCGACGGTCACCCTCGCGCGAGCGGGGGTGACCCTTGGGAGAGCCGGAACATGAGGTGCGGACAAGGCCGTGCAAGCCGAGGACGGCCGCTGTCCACCCACCCACCTGCCAGCCGCTTTGCCGGGCAGTCCGCCGCCGTCGGCACCGCGTTCGCCGACGCCGCCGGTCCAGCGTGCGCACCGCCGGCCCTCCTGCCTCGCCCAGGAGGCGGGCACGGTCCTGGCTTGGATGGAGCCCCTGTCGACCGAGACGATGTCCTCCTCGGCGGCCCAGCGGAAGGCGTCGACGGGCTTGTGCACGCCGATGAAGTTCGTGGTGACGGGGACGTCCGGGGTGATCCGCCGCAGCACCTCCTTCTCCGCCAGGTAGCACTCCAGCAGGGCGTTGTCGGAGAACCGGGAGACGTCCAGTTGCTGCGCGGGGTTGGGGAAGGTCGGCGCGAGCCGTGGCGGCGGCACCTCGTCGAAGCTGTCGTGACCCTGGGATCAGAAGGCCGTCGACCAGGCGTCGTTGAGTGCCTCGATGTCGCCATACCGGTCGGACAGCCAGCGGGGGAAGTCGGCCGCCGACTCCTCGCACCAGCACATCGGGGTGTGGCAGCCGTACTCGTTGCCGATGTGCCACATCTCCAGCGCGGGATGGTCGGCGTAGCGGGTGGCCAGCCGCTCGACCAGGTGCGTTGCGTGGCCGCGGTAGACGCCGCTGGAGGGGCAGTAGTGCTGACGTCCGCCCGGCCACAGGCGGCGGCCGTCGGCGGTCTCGGGAAGGATGTGCGGGTGCAGCCGGGACAGCCACGGCGGCGGGGGCGCCGTCATGGTGGCCAGGCATACGGCCACCCCCGCCCCGGCGAGGTTGTCCATGACCCGGTCGAACCAGGTGAAGTCGAACTCCCCGGGCCTGGGCTCCACCTTGCATGGTGGCCAGTCTTGGAGCGCCGGTCGCAGCCAGTCAAGATGTTTGCATTATTAATTGAAAGCGTTATCGTGGCCCCCTATCGGAAGGGGAGAGCGTGCGATGACGGAATGCCGCAGGATGGCGGGGCGGGTCGCGGTGATCACCGGTGCCGCGCACGGTATCGGCGCGGCCACGGCCCGCAGGCTCGCGGTCGAGGGCGCGACGGTCGTGCTCACGGACGTGGACGACGCGGCGGGCAAGGCGGTCGCGGCACAGATCGCGGAGAGCGGGGAGCGGGCGGAGTACGTACGCTGCGACGTGACCTCCGCCTCCGACTGGGAGGATCTCGCCCGCCACGTCGACCAGCGTCACGGGCGGCTGGACGTGTTGCACAGCAATGCCTTCGCCCAGCTGAACAAGCCCGCACACGAACTGAGCGAGACCGAGTGGGACGGTCAGATGGCCGTGCTGCTGAAGCCGGCCTGGCGGGGGATGAAGACCTTCGCGGGCCCGCTGCGCGAGGCATCGGGGTCCGTCGTCCTCACCTCCTCGGTGCACGCGGTCATCGGCCTGCCAGGGCATGCCGCGTACGCCGCGGCGAAGGGCGCCCTGTGCTCACTGGCGCGGCAGCTCGCGGTCGAGTACGGCCCGCACATCCGGGTCAACACGGTGCTGCCCGGCCCCATCCTCACCGCCGCCTGGGACGGGATCGCAGAGGCCGACCGGGAACGGAGCGTGGCGGCCACCGCGGCCAAGCGGTTCGGGCAGCCGGACGAGGTGGCCGCCGCCGTCGCCTTCCTCGCATCAGCCGACGCCTCCTACGTGACCGGCGCGAGCCTCGTGGTCGATGGAGGATGGAGCGTCATGAAGGAGTCCTCGTGAGCGGTGCCCACGAGGCGGCGAGCCGTGCACGAGTCCCGCGAACCGGCCTCGGGCGGAATCGGAGAACGTGGTGACCTATCCCGGCAAGGGACTGCACGGACAAGCCGTGGAGGAAATAGGCCGGCGCATCATCCGCGGCGACCACCCGCCCGGCTCCGTCCTGCACCCGGATCAGCTCGAAGCCGAACTCGGCGTCAGCAAGACCGTGGTGCGCGAGGCGATGCGGGTGCTGGCGTCCAAGGGGCTGATCGAGTCCCGGCAGAAGCGCGGCACGACGATCCGGCCCCGTGCCCACTGGAACCTGCTCGACAGCGACCTGCTGCGCTGGCAGGGCAGCAGCGCTCCCACCGAAGGCTTCCTGGAAGACCTCGCCGAGGTCCGCGCCATCGTCGAGCCCGCCGGCGCCCGGCTCGCCGCGACCCGCCGCACCGAATCCGATCTCGCCGCCATGCGCCGGGCACTCGACGCGATGGCGGCCGCCGGGTCGGACGCGGACGCGATGGTGGAGGCCGACCTGGCCTTCCACCGCGCCCTGCTGGACGCCGCCCACAACGAACTGCTGAGCCGGATGGAAGTCGTCATCGAGGCGGGGCTCGGCATACGTGACCGGATCGTGCACGGTGCCCAGCACTTCTCGGACTCCGTACCGGTGCACCAGGAACTGCTGAGCGCCATCGAAGCGGGCGACCCGGACGCCGCCGTGGCCGCCGTCGAATCGCTGCTCACCCAAGCTTCCGAGGACTTGGCAGCCGTGCAGTCGAGAGACCAACACGACGAAGACACCACCACCGCGGCCGTGCAGGAGGAATCCCCTTGAAAATAACCGGGCTCGAGACGTTCCTGGTGGCTCCCCGGTGGCTGTTCCTGCGTATCGCCACCGACGAAGGGATCATCGGCTGGGGCGAACCCGTGGTCGAAGGCCGCGCCGAAACCGTACGCGCCGCGGTCCACGAGCTGGCCGACTACCTCATCGGGCAGGATCCGCTGCGCATCGAGGACCACTGGCAGGTGCTCACCAAGGGCGGCTTCTACCGCGGCGGTCCGATCCTCTCCAGCGCCGTCGCGGGCATCGACCAGGCGCTGTGGGACATCGCCGGCAAGACCTACGGCGTCCCGGTGCACCGGCTCCTCGGCGGCCCGGTACGCGACCGGGTGCGGATGTACGCCTGGATCGGCGGAGACCGCCCGTCCGATGTGGCGGAGCTGGCCAAGGAGCAGGTGCGGGCGGGCTTCACCGCCGTGAAGATGAACGGTTCGGCCGAACTCGCCCCGATCGACACCCCGGCACGCACCGCCGAGGTCGTCGAACGCGTCACGGCCGTCCGCGAGGTCCTCGGCGACGAACGGGACATCGCCGTCGACTTCCACGGCCGGGTCTCCACCGCCATGTCGCGCCGCCTGCTGCCGCTGCTCGAACCGCTGCACCCGATGTTCGTGGAAGAGCCCGTCCTGCCGGAACACTCGAGCCATCTGCGCAGCCTGGTGGAGTCCACCAGCGTGCCCCTCGCGACCGGGGAACGCCTCTACTCCCGCTGGGACTTCCGCGAGGTCCTGGCCAGCGGCATCGCCGTCGCCCAGCCCGACCTGTCGCACGCGGGCGGCATCTCCGAGGTCCGCCGCATCGCGGCCATGGCCGAAACCTACGACGTGGCCATGGCGCCGCACTGCCCCCTCGGCCCCCTCGCCCTGGCCGCGAGCCTGCAGATCGCCTTCGCGGTACCCAACTTCCTCATCCAGGAACAGAGCATGGGCATCCACTACAACCAGCAGAACGACCTGCTGGACTACGTGATGGATCCCGCACCCTTCCGATTCGACAACGGCTATGCCATCGCCGGCGCTCGGCCCGGGCTGGGCGTAGAGATCGACGAGAAGGCGGTACGCCGTGCCGCCGAGACCGGACACCGCTGGCGCAACCCCGTATGGCGGCGCACCGACGGATCGTTCACCGAATGGTGACGCGCCCCCGGCCCGTCCGATTCAGCGCACCAGGAGAGAGCCCCACCCCATGAACCTCGTGGAAACACTGCGAACACACCGCCTGCTGGCGATCGTGCGGGGCAACGACCCCGACGCGGCGCTGCGCGTCGTACTCACCCTCGCCGAGGAGGGCATCGAGGCCATGGAGATCTCGTTGACCACGAACGACGCACCGACGGTGATCGCGCGGGCGCGCGCCGAACTCGGCCCAGAGGCGCTGGTGGGCGCCGGCACGGTGCGCACAGCTGCCGACGCCGCTCGCGCCGTGGAGGCCGGCGCGTCGTACCTCGTCACCCCGGCGCTCGTCGACATCCTGCGAACCGCCGACGTCCCGGACGACACACCGGTGCTGATGGGCGCCCTGACACCGAGCGAAATCGAACTCGCCCTCGCGCGGGGCGCCTGTGCGATCAAGCTCTTTCCCGCTTCTCTCGGCGGACCGGCCTACCTGCGGGCGCTGCGCGACCCGTTCCCCGACGTGCCCATCGTGCCCGTCGGCGGAGTGGACGCGGCCGCCGCCCGCGACTACCTCGGCCATGGCGCACTCGCTGTCGGCGTGGGCTCGCCACTGATCGGGGATGCCGCCGACGGCGGCGATCTTGGCGACCTCCGTACCCGGGCGGCCGCCTTCCGCGCCATGATCACGCGGGACGCGCCATGACGGCCCCGACCGACCGGGCCCCGACCGACCGGGCCGCGCCCGAAGTGGTCACGTTCGGCGAGACGATGGCCGCGCTACGGGCCCACAGCACGCTACGGCTGGGGGGAAGTCTCGGCCTTTCCGTAGCCGGAGCCGAATCCAACGTCGCGATCGGCCTCGCCCGGCTCGGCCACCGGGGTGCGCCGGGCCGACCGGGTCGGCGCCGACGAACTGGGCGCGCTGGTGCTGCGTACACTCCGCGCCGAGAACGCGCAACTGGCCCCAGCCACGTGCTGCTCGGCGCCGTCGCGCCGGTACGCGACCGGCCGGACACCTGGATCGCTGCCGCGGGCCCCGGAATCGCGCTGCTCACCGCCGACGGCGGACTGGAATGGCGTGCTTCGTGCGATACGAGGCTGCCTGAGCCGAATGAACTCACGCCGGACTCGACGCCTGGCCGCGCGATGCGCGCGACGAGCCCACGCTCGCGCAGCCAGGCCAGGTGTTCGGCGGAAAAGTACGCCTTGTCCGCGCGGAGTTTGACGGGGCGGCGTCGCCGTTGCTCCCGGCGGGACCGGATGGCGGGGATGAAAGCGGCGATGCGCGGTGGCGGGGGACGTGCCGAACGTCGGCGGCAGGTGCCGCCATGCACAGCCGGTGGTCAGGACGTACACCACTGCCGTGAACACGGCCCGTTCGTCACACGGAGCGGTCCCACCACCTTGCGGTCGAGCCGCGAACGACGGCAATAACGGGGCAACCAGCTCCCAGAGTGCATCAGGAACCACACGCTTCGACAGAGCAGCACTCACGACCGGCATCATGCCGCTCGAACATCAGGTCACGTCGTGGGAGGGCCTTCTAAGCCTTGGTTGGTGCGGCCGTCCTGGCGGCCTGCTCGATCTTCGTGAAGTAAGCCGCACGGGCTTCCTCGTCGATCGGCTGCTCGTTTTCGGCGCGCACCCCGGTCCGGCCGTCGACGCCCTCGCGCAGGATGTCGGCATGCCCGGCATGCCGGATGGTCTCGCCGAGGACATGGACCATGATGGCGAACAGGTTCGTGTTCGGATAAGGCTCCGACCACCAGGGCACGTGGCCGGGGGCATCGAGGGGAAGCTCGTTGATCGTCGCGTCCGAGTGTTCCCACGTGCGCCGGTAGAACCCGATGATCTGATCGCGGGTCTCGTTCTCGGCCGCCCAGTGATCGCTGCCGTCGGAGTCCTGCCACCGGCACAGCGGTTCCGGGGAAGGGCGGTCGAAGACCTCACCGAAGTACCTGGCCTCGACCGTGGCCACGTGTTTGACCAGGCCGAGGAGGTTGGTTCCGGTCGCTGTCAGAGGCCGGCGCGCGTCGTATTCGGACAAGCCATCGAGTTTCCAGAGCAGCGCCTCACGGTCCCGCCGCAGTCTCTTGTGCAGGTTTTCTTTCGCGAACTCATCGATCATGCGACACGAGCCTGCCATGGGCTGCTCATGGTCTCAAGATCCCGTACGCGGTCCGCAACGACCGGCGGAGCCGTGGTCAGCTATGGTCACCGCCCCGACCTGCCGCAAGGAGCTCAGGAACCTGCCCACGTGAGACAACCTCTCAGTCCGTTGTTTCCGAAGTCTCAGCTCCGCCGCTGATGCAACCGCAGTTGGCCGAGGCCCGACGCATGCGGACAGTGCAGCTGTTCGAGCAGGACGGGTCCCGCGTTACGGGCGAGGCCGGTGCCGGGCACGAACCCGGGGTTGAAGGCAACGGCGTCGCTCCCCGTCGGCAGCCGGCGCGCGCCCGGCATCCGGAGGTCGGCGACATCCTGCTCGACTGCGACGTCCTCATCCTGCCCCGGGGCGGACCTGCGTATGGTCACCTGCACCGCAGCAGTCCGAAAGCCGCGACGCGGGCAAGCTTGGCCTTCTCCGCGGCACAGGCGGCCGCGCCACCACCGGGCTCCCCTGACCGACGCTTGCTGGACGGACAGCCGCTCGGGGCAAGTGTCCGCGTCCCCGCCGATGGAGGCGAGGGCGGTGCGTCCGCCCGTAGCTGGGCTGCGGCCCGGTCCGCCACTGCCTGGCCCGTCTGCCGACCGCTTTGCGGAGCCGCCGCCGCGCCGGCGGGGAGTCCACGCGCGGCGGCAGCCGGCGGGGAGTCCACGCGCGGCGGCGGCCCTTGGGAGGTCCCGCAGCGACGGGGGTGGGCTGCCGGACCGATCCATGGGGGCAGTCCCTGAGGGGACTGCCCCGGTCAGATCAACGCCTCAGCGGTGATGGGCAGTTCGCGGATGCGGCGGCCGGTGGCGTTGAAGACCGCGTTCGCGATCGCGGGTGCCACCCCGACCATCACGACCTCGCCGAGCCCCTTGACGCCGAGCGCGTTGGCCTCGCGGTCCTCGCCGTCCAGGTAAATCGCTTTGACATCGGGGACGTCGGCGTTGACGGGGACGAGATAGTCGGCCAGGTTGGCGTTCACGATCCGCCCGTCGCGGTGGTCGGTGACCGTGTGCTCCAGCAGGGCCGTGCCGATGCCGCCCACGATGCCGCCGATCGCCTGGCTCTCGGCGAGCTTGGGGCTGACGATGCGGCCCGCGTCGTACACGCCGAGCATGCGCCGCACCCGGACCAGCCCGAGACGGGCGTCGACGGCGACCTCGGCGAAGGTGGCGTTGTAAGCATGGTAGGCGTGCCGCTCGGGACTCGGCGGCCCGTCGTAGGAGCCGAGGGCTTCGAGGTGAGAGCGGTCATGGCGGGCCAGCAGGCTCCGGTAGGTTTCGCTTCGGGACGGGGTGCCCTTCACGTGCAGCCGGCCGCTGCGGACCACCACGTCGTCCGCGTCCACTCCGTACAGCGGCGACTCGCGGTCCTCGACGGCCAGCTTGATCGCCTGCCGTCGCACCTTGTTGCAGCCGTCGAGGACGGCGCTGCCGACAGAGGCCAAGGTCATCGAGCCGCCGTGAGGCGGCGTCGGCGGGTAGAGCGAGTCCCCCAGCCGGAAGGTGACCGTGCGCATGGTCAGTCCGAGGGCATCCGCGGCGACCTGCGTCTGGGAGGTGTAGGTGCCCGGTCCCATGTCGCTGGACGCGGCCTCGACCACGGCGGTCCCGTCGGCGTCCAGGCGGACCCGGGCCTGGGCCGCCACCCGCCCGGGACCGTAGACACCAGCGGCCATACCCATACCGATCAGCCAGTCGCCCTCGCGCCGGGCACGCGGCCGGGAGGAGCGATGGTGCCAGCCGAACTCGCGGGCGCCGACGGTGTAGCACTCACGGAGCCGACGGGTGGAGAACGGCAGGTTCTTCGCCTCGTCCTCGTTCGGTTCGTTGCGCTGGCGCAGTTCTATGGGATCGATGCCGAGTTCGTGCGCGAGCTCGTCCATGGCCGACTCGATCACGAACGACGCCGTGGCGAAGCCCGGACCGCGCTTCCAGACCGGGGTGTTCACATCCAGCGGCACCGTCCGGTACACCTGGCTCACGTTGGCCATGCTGTAGAGCATCTGGCCCGCGGGCAGGATGTCCTCGGTGAAGGTCTCGTACGACGAGGTTTCGGAGTCCATCTCGTGGACGGCGGCGGTCAACCGCCCTCGCCGACTGCTGCCCAGCCGCAGACGGTACTCGTAGGAGGGCCGGAAGCCGGTACCGAAGTACATCTGCCTGCGGCTGAGCACCAGCTTGGCCGGGCGGCCCGTCTCCCGCGCGGCCACCGCGGCGACAACCGTGTGCGGCCAGCAGCGCAGCCCGCTGCCGAAGCCGCCGCCGACGAACGGGTTAATGACGCGCACCGAAGCCTTGGGCAGGTCGAAAACAGCCGCGAGTTCGTCATGGGTACCCACCACCCACTGCGTCTTGTCCCACACGGTCAGCTTGTCGCCGTTCCAGCGGGCGATGGTGGCGTGCGGCTCCATCGGGTTGTGGTGGTTGCGCGCCAGCTGATACGTCAGGTCCAGCCGTACGGCGGCGTCCCGCAGGGCGGCTTCCGCGTCGCCGCGCGCGTAGTTCGTCGGCTTGTCCGGCTCGGCCTCGTGCAGGTCGGTCGAGGGCTGCTCGACGTCGTAGCCGAGCTTCACCAGGCCCGCCCCGTGCTGCGCGGCCTCCAGAGTGGTGGCGACCACGACGGCGACCGGCTGTCCGTGGAAGAGCACCCGGTCGTCCTGGAAGACCCGCAGCCTGCGGCCGGGCGGGTTGTTGGACCCGGCGTTGTCGCGGTACGGCAGCTTCGGCGCGTTGCGGTGGTGGATCACCCGCAGCACGCCCGGATGCTCCTCGGCCGCGCCGGTGTCGATGGACGTGATCCGGCCGCGGCCGATGCTCGCATCGACGATGACGGCGTGCACGACCCCGTCGACGTCGTGCTCAGCGGCGTACTTCGCCCGGCCGGTGACCTTGAGCCGACCGTCCACCCGGGACAGCGGCGCACCCACGGCCGCCTGCGGCTGGGGGCTCACTTGCTACCTCCTACGATGCGCAGCTGGCGTTCGACGGTCCGCTTCAGCAGCTCGGCCTTGAACCGGTTGTGTCGCAGCGGGCGGGCCTCGTCCGCTGCCCGCGCGGCGGCTGCTGCCCACAGGGACTCGGATGGTCGTTCACCGACGAGATGCCGCTCCACGTCGGGTAGCTTCCACGGCACGGTGCCCACTCCCCCGGCCGCGACCTTCGCCTCGCGGATCACTCCCCCGCGCACGTGCAGTGCGACGGCCGCGGAGGTGAGGGCGAACTCGTACGACTGCCGGTCGCGGACCTTCAGGTAGCCGGACTTGAGGGGACGCGGAAGGGCGGGGATCTCCACCTCCGTGATCAACTCGCCCGGTTTGATGGCCTGTTCACGATCAGGAGTCTTGCCCGGCCGCAGCAGGAAGTCGGCGAAGGGGGCCTGACGCGCCCCGTCCGGACCCAGCAGATGGACCCTGGCCTCCAGGGCCGCGAACGCGACGGCGACATCGGAGGGGTGGGTCGCTACGCAGGCGTCGGAGGTGCCGAGGATCGCGTGCGTCCGGTTGAAGCCGTGCCGTGCGGCGCAGCCGGAGCCGGGCTCGCGCTTGTTGCAGTCGGCGGTCACGTCACGGAAGTACGTACACCTGGTGCGCTGCATGATGTTGCCGCCGATGGTCGCCATGTTCCGCAGCTGGGCCGATGCGCTCAGCTCCAGCGCGTCGGAGATGACGGGATACAGCGTGCGCACCTTGGGGTGGGCGGCGGCCTCGGACATGGTCACCAGCGCACCGATCCGCAAGCCCCCGCGCTCGGTCACGTCAACCTCGCGCAGGGGCAGATCGCTGATGTCGACGAGCGTCTCGGGTCGCTCGACGGTTTCGCGCATCAGGTCGACGAGGGTGGTGCCGCCGGCGATGTATCGCCCGCCGCGACGACCGGCGTCGAGCGCCTCACGGGTGTCGGAGACGCGGGTGTAGGTGAAGGGATGCATTGCGGCCGAACCTCACTTCCCGCCCGCGGTCTGCTCTACCGCGCGCACGATCTTCACGTAACAGCCGCAGCGGCAGATGTTGCCGCTCATCCACTCCCGGATCTCCTCCGGCGAACCGGTGTGTCCCTCCCGGATGCAGCCGACGCCGGAGACGATCTGGCCGGGTGTGCAGTAGCCGCACTGAAAGGCGTCCTGGTCAATGAACGCCTGTTGCAACGGGTGGAGTCGGTCGCCGTCGGCCAGCCCCTCGATGGTGGTGACCTCCGCGCCCTCCAGTCGGACGGCGAGCGTCAGACAGGAGTTGACCCGCTGACCGTCGACCAGCACGGTGCAGGCGCCGCAGGCTCCGGCGTTGCACCCCTTCTTGGAGCCGGTCAGGCCGAAGTGCTCCCGCAGCAGGTCCAGCAGCGAGGTGCGGTTGTCCACCGTCACGGTCCGCCGGTTTCCGTTGACCGTCATGGTCACACGGCTGGAGGGCGATGCCGCAGCAGCAGTCGCCTCCTCCGAGCCGACGAGGGACGTGCCCGCGATCACTCCGCCCGCGACAACAACACCGCCGACCGCGGTACCGGTGGCGATGAAAGTACGCCGAGTGGGAGGTGGTGAGGACTCGCTCGGTCCGATGGGGGGTGGGACAGCAGAGTCAGGAAGCTCAGTGGACATATGCAGGCCTTCGCATCACGGACGGGTTGTCGTACACAACAGCGGGACAGGTGGCGAGTTCGTCGTCACCGAGGGAGAGGGCGACACCGCACGCCCTTGATGGCTGCCATCACCCTCCCCGTGGGCGGGCAGCGGACGAGGGGCGGCTGCTTCCTCCGCCGCCTGAGACGACGGGAGGCGCTGAACGACGCCGGTTCCGGGTGACGGCGATGGTGATCGTGGGAATCAGGGTCAGTGCCGCGGTGGCGGCACCGACCATGGCGGGACCGGTGGCTCCGAGGGTCGAGTCGAGGGCGAGGCCGGCCGTCCAGGAACCGGCCGCGGTCCCGAAGTTGAACGCCGAGACGGTGAGGCCGGAGCCCAGGGTTGGGGCCTGACCGGCGAAACGTACGGCCAGGGAGATCAGCACCGGGTTGGCGCCGAGTCCGAAGAGGCCCAGCAGGGCGACCAGCACGATGGTGGGCGCGGCGAAGCCGGAGAGCAGGCAGAGCGCCAACAGCAGGACCGTGGTCGTACCGGCCGCCAGGATGGTGGTCGCGTGCGGGCGGACGTCGCCGAGACGGCCTCCGACGAGGGAGCCCGCCAGGGCCCCGGCTCCGAAGCCGACGAGCACCAGCGGTACGAGACCGGCGGGGAGGTTGGTCCGGTCGGTCAGCAGGGGCGAGATGTAGGAGTACGTCGACAGCACGCCGCCGGTCGTCGTCGCGCAGGCCGCCAGCGCCAGCCAGAGCCGGCCGGAGCGCAGTGCGGACAGCTCGGAGCGCATCGAAACCCCCTGCTGATCGGGGCCGTCGTGCGGGACGTACCGGGCGATCAGCCCCATGGAAGCCGCGGCGAGGCCGGCGAGCGCCCAGAACGGTCCCCGCCAGCCCATGGCATGCCCGGCGAAAGCGCCGAGCGGTACCCCGATGACGGTGGCGAGCATGGCTCCGGAGCCCACGACGCCCAGGGCACGGGCGCTCGCGGCGGGTCCGACGACACGTGCGGCCACCACGTTGGCCACGGCCCAGAAAGCCCCGGTCGCGAGCGCCGTCAGAAACCGAGCCGCCAGCAGCAGCGCGAAGCTGGAGCCGAGCGCGACGATGATGTGTCCGACGGCGAAGCCCCCCAGGGCGAGCACCAGCGTCAGCCGCCGGGGCAGCCTCAGCGTCAGCATCGACATCAGCGGCGCGCCGACGATCATTCCGACGGCGAAGACCGTGATCGACAGTCCTGCTCGGGCCACGCTCACCTGAAGATCGCCCGCCATCTCCGGCAGCAGGCCCGCGACGACGAACTCGGTCGTGCCCATCAGGAACGTGCCCATCGCCAGCACGTAGATGACGGCCGGAAGCCGGGCGGTCGTAGGCGCGCGCTCTTCTGCGTGCGTGTCGCCGGAAGCGTGGAGAACTCCTCCTCGCGCTGTCATGTTCTCTCTCCAGAAGAGGTGATCGAGCTGCCGACCCCACGAAACCGTCCCGGCCGCGCACGAGGAAGGTCGTATTTATGGGGGGTATAAACTCAACCTCCCTCCGCGGCGATGGACGGCTACCGTGGATGGCATGGACCACAGCCCCGACCGTGCCGGCAGCCGCGCCGACATCCGGGACTTCCTCGCCACGCGGCGGGCCAAGCTCACCCCGGAGCAGGTCGGGCTGCCCAGCAGCGGCCGACGCCGGGTTCCGGGACTGCGGCGCGAGGAGGTCGCCGTTCTCGCCGGCGTGAGCACCGAGTGGTATACACGACTGGAAAAGGGGCATATCAGCGGCGTCTCCGAGGAAGTGCTCCACGCGGTGGCACAGGCACTGAATCTGGACGAGGACGAGCGCACCTACCTGTTCGACCTGGCCCGAGCCACCCGGCCCGCCACCCGCGCACTGCGCCGCCGCAAGGATGTCGAGGTGCCGCCCTCCGTCCAATGGATGCTCGACTCCATGACGATGTCGTCCGCCTTCGTACGCAACGGCCGCATGAACGTCATCGCCAGCAATGCACTGTTCCGCGCCCTGCACGCGCCGATGTTCGACAGCGACACCACCGACCGGCACGGCCGGCCCAACATCGCCCGCTACATCTTCCTCGATTCGAGCTCGGGGGATTTCTTCGTCGACTGGGAAGCCGCCGCCGTGCTCACCGTCGCGCTGCTGCGCGCCGAAGCCGGGCGCGAGCCCCACGACAGGGCCCTACGCGAGCTCGTGGGCGATCTGTCCACGCTCAGCCCCGAGTTCCGCACCCAGTGGGCCGCGCACGACGTCCGTATCCACCACAGCGGCACCAAGAGGCTGCAGCACCCCGAGGTCGGCCGCCTGGTTCTGACGTATCAGTCCATGGACCTACCGCTGTGCGGCCGTGCGGTGCACGACCTGACCATCTACACGGCCGAGCCCGGCACGCCCTCCGAGGACCGGCTCAGGCTCCTTGCCAGCTGGGCGGCAAGCCGGCCCCCGGCACAGAACCCACCACACGAAAGTCGCTGAGAGCCGGCCCTACGGGCTGGGCTCGCCTGGGTGCCCGGCCGACAACCCGGCCTGCCGCGCCTGCGCGGTCGAGCGGCTTGTAGTCCGATCATCTACCTCGTGGGCATGACGGTGGACAGCACACCAGACGCCAACCAGTACGGCCCCTCCCCCAGGGCCCGTGCCGGTCGACGGACGCCAGGGCATCAGGCATTCCTGCACCGCGGACGAGTCGTAGTCCGGGACGTCGAGCTTCTCGGTGGGCAGGCCCGGTGCGCGCTCGGCGAGCAGGGCGGTGACCGCTGTGGTGCAGGCGTGAGCAGTGGACTCGCTAATGCCGGAGCGAAGAAGCTCAGTGAGCGGGGCGGGGCAGTACGGCAAGGGCTGTCCGGGCGATATCGGTCAGCGTCTCCTCGCTCGCTCCGGCCTTGCCCAGCGCTTCGATGCCGCGCAGTACGGCGAGCACCAGCGCAGCCAGCTCTCCGGGATCCGCGTCCGCGGCAATATCGCCATTGCGCTGACAGGCCGCTATCTCGCCCTCCAGTAGCGCCTGCAGCGCCTCGATGGCCGCGCGCGCCCGCTTGGCCACCGTCTCGTCGTGTTCGGCCAGCTCGGCGGCGCCCTTGGCCAACAGACATCCGCGGTGGGCGGTGTCTGCGGCAGTCGTCGCCGCCATCGCGTACACGTGGGCGGACAGCCGCGCGTAGGCGTCCGCGTCGTTGCCGCGCAGCTGTCGGCTCACGGCATCGACGACGGAGCCGCAGTACTCGTCGAACACGCGGTGGAACAGTTCCCGCTTCCCGCCGAACGCGCCGTACAGGCTGCCTTTACCGAGACCCCGGGCCTGGTCGGCGTCGTAGGCCCGGACCTCCACCAGTTCGCCTCGGATGTGCCGCTCGGCAGGATCGGCCACCCGGACGAGATCGCCGCCGTGGCGACGTTCCTGGCCTCGGACGCTTCCAGCTTCGTCAACGGCGTCGAATGGTTCGTCGACGGAGGTCAGGCGCAGGTCTGACCGCGCCCCTCATACGGTGGGCATATCGGGGACCCTGGTTCACCGGACGGCCTTGCCCAGTGGGCCCGACTGCTCGCCTACGTCCCGTGTTGACCAGGTGGGAGGGTTGGCGGCAGCACCTTGTGCCCGCCAACCCTCCCGTACGCGGGGGCGTTACGGCCCGAACGGCTCGCTGTGGGTCTGAGAACAAGCCGCCATCCACACTGTTTGGCGGTACCGATTCCACAGCGCACCAACTGGTCCTAAAATATGTTGACTTGGGTCGACGGGGGAGGTTGACGAGCTTGGAGTCGACACTGGCGCTCGTTGTTATCGCCTTGCTCTGCTGGTTGATCTACACACTGTTCGTGTGGATCCGTGGAGTGGTGCACCGGCGGCGGCTGCCTGAGCCGTCGGTCGCCCTGGACCAGTTGGATACCTATCAGGGGCAGGCATTCCGCGAGATGTGCCGACGGGCGGCGAACCCGGGACGGCGCGTGATGATGACCGACTACTTCGCCGAGCGAGGATGGAATCGGGCGGACGTCATGCGCATCCTGGCCGAGCTGCTCAAGCACAAACTGATCGATGTGGAGGGTTGGCGGTTCGGCAGCTACAGCGTGACGCACAAGGGCTGGACCGAGTACGAGGGCAAGTTCATCTGGGCAGGAGGCGAAGGGGTGCACATCTCCACTGGACCGGGCGGCTTCGTCGTGGCGAACGTCAACAGCCATCATTCGGTGGCCCACGGCGGCTACGGCAACCGGGCGAACGCGCCTGACATTCCCCACCAGCAACTGATCGACGCCCTGCGCACGGACGCGGACACCGCGACGTCCGATGAGGCGGTAAGGGCGCGGGAGTACGCCGACGACCTGGCCGCGGCCGTCGACGCGCAGGATGCCGACGGGACGGCTCGCATCCTCGGAAGGATCAACGCCCTCCTGTCCACCGCTACGGCTGCCTTCACCCTGGCCCGCGGACTGCTGCCATCCGGCTCGTAGCGGAACGGATGTGGATCGAGGCCGCGGCATCTGTGCAGGCCGCCTACAGGCGCCGTCGAGTGCGGTGCCCGACCCGCTCGGCCGGCTCAACCACCGTCCGCCGCTGCTGGCGAAGCCATCGGCAGCAAAGCGGGGGGCGGGCGCCGCATGGCTGCTCTCCGGCAGCGCTCAGATGCCTCCCTGGGCGCCGCACGGATCTGCCGCAGCGGCTCTCGGCGGCCTTCTCGCCCGGCACGCTCGGCCTTCCGTACCTGTCCACGGCTCAGAACTACGGCAAGCCGCCGAGCAGCCACTGAGCGCGTCCAACGGTGATCATCACCGGCCGCCGGACGCCCCGTGGCCGTTCCCTTCGTGACGCCCAGAAGGAGGCGAACCGGCTGGTCAGCCGCGAGCGAGCGGCGAACGAGCACGGCCTCGCCGGCCTGCAGAACTGGCGGATCCTCACCAACGTTCGTATGTACGCCCGCCCCGCGACCACTCTCCTGCGGGCTCTCCTCGTGCTGACGAACGCCGTCTTCTGTGCCGCCTGGATCTGGTCGATCCCGCACCTCCAGGCCCACCACGCGCTGCGCACGGTCTCCTGGCAGGGCGAGTACCGCACGTCCGTGAGCGAGACGGGGATCGCGGCCGAGACCGCGCACGCGACGCTCGTACAGCGCTGGTCGAAGGAGCCGACCGCCGTATCGATCCCCCCACACACACGGCGACCTGCTCGTTGAACGTGGAAGACCGATCCAGGTGACATCCATCGCGTCGGCTGATCCAACACCCACGCCCCGTGGTCGGCCGGAAGAGCGCCGACCTGCCCGCTGCCCGTCGGTCTTTGGACGATTCCAGGAGCCGATGCGATCCTGGGGCCGTCCCCGACATTGCTGCCGAAGGGCACGGAGAGCTGAGGTGGCACGGTGACCAACCACGATGAGGCGGCGGCCGTCCGACCGTTGACACTGGCGTGGGTGTGCCGGCACCTGGAGGTCGGCGAGCGGATCGTCAGGACCGAGGCGCTGCACGGCGGCATCACTGCCGAAGTGCGGAGGCTGACCATCGGCACGCGGGACGGAGGCAGCCGTGACCTGGTGCTGCGGAGCTTCGTCGACCCGTTCTACCTGGGGCACGCCGAGGACTGGCTGAACCGGGAGGCCGGCGCCCTGACCCTGCTCGCGGGGAGCGGCGTGCCGGCTCCTGCACTCGTCGCGGTTGATCCGACCGCCGCGCATTGCGAGTATCCATCGCTCCTCATGACACATCTGGCGGGCCGGACGGTCCTCGACGATGAGGGATTGGAGACGCGCGTTCCCCTGCTGGCCCGACAACTCGTGGCGATCCACGCGGTGCGACCCGCCGAGCGGCCCCGGGAGTATGTGGCGTTGACGACCGCCGACACCGTCGTGGTTCCCAAGGGTGCCGACGCGGCGGCGTGGGCCGCGGCGATCGACGTGATCCGCAAGCCCGCGCCGCCCTATGAAGGGCGATTCCTGCACCGGGACTTCCAACCCGGCAACGTGCTGTTCGACATGCCGTCCTCAAGGTCCGCAGGTGTCCGGATCACCGGCGTCGTCGACTGGGCGGCTACCTCCTGGGGCCCGGCGGATCTCGATGTGGCGCACTGCTCCACCAATCTCGCGCTGCTGCACGGCCCGGCGTGGGGTCTGCGGTTCGCCGAGGCGTACCAGGAGGCCGGCGGGGTGCTGGCCACGGCCGCGAGCGAGCGGCTGTACTGGCAGGTGCGGGACGGGCTGGCGTGTTCGGAAGAAGTGCGGTGGGTGGCGCGATCATGGCGGGAGGCAGGGAGAGCAGAGCTGACGACGCGAGCCGTGGAGGAGCGGCTGGATTCCTATGTCACCGCCGTGATGAACGCGCTGGGCTGAGCCAAGGCGGTCCACATGACGTGTGCGTGCCCTGCCGCGTCGCGTACAAGAGGCACCCTGGGCCCGGCGGGCACTGATGTCCCCGATGCTCCGAGCCACAACGGTGCCCAGGTCAGCGGTCCAGTGCGGGCAGGTGGGCCAGGCCGGTGTCGAGCATGATGCGGTCGACGGTCTCATGCAGGGCGCTGTCGGCGCCGATGACGGTCTCGATGCCGCCGGGCAGCAGATCGCGCGGCCGGTACCAGTCACGCAGTTGCGCCTCGTTGACGTCATCGGCGATCGGCTTGGTGGCGTGCCGGGCGACGGTTTCGTCGAACGGCACGTCCAGGTAGTAGCCGTGGGTCGGGCCGCGATGGTCGTCGCGCAGCTGGGCGAGCATGCTGCCGTAGCGGTCGGCGTAGAGGATGCCTTCGACGACGACGTGATAGCCGGCGTCCAGGGCGTAGCGGGCCGTCAGGTCGATCAGGCCGATGTTCGCCGCGCCGGGCCGGTCCCGCTCGCGCAGCACGATGCGGCGGAGGTTGTCCTGGCCGACCAGGGCCAGGCCGCGGCCGAACCTCTCGCGGAGACCGGCCGCGATAGACGACTTCCCCGAGGCGCTGTTGCCGCGCAGGACAACCAGCCGGGTCTCTTCACTGCCCACCATCACGGCGGTCACGCTACCGACGGCCGGTGACAGCGCCCGGGGCTTTCTGGGACACCGCGGACATCGACGTCCGGACGGAGCCGAGCACACCCCCGGCGATCCCGTTGTCGGGGCCATGGTGCGCGACGCCATTCCCCGGTCGGACCCCGCCAGCATCGTGGCCGCAGCCGCCATCGGGCACGGCCGCTCATTCCGAAGCATCAGCGAACTCGCCAGGATCACCACACCGACCCTCATCTTCCCCGGCACCGACCCACGTCACCCCACCGCTCTTGCCGAAGAGGCCGCCGACACCCTCCCCAACGGACAGTTGGCCATGGCCCCGATTGGCAACGATCTTCAGACGGCCGAAGACCTCGCCTGCGCCGTCGCTCCCGCGATTGTTGAATTCCTCCGGTCACCTGTCCGGACTGGCAGCCGCTCCTCCGACTGGTCGAGACCTGGATCGGCACGAGGTGACCGTTGACGAGCGCGAACCCGGCCTCCATGCAAGCTCGTCCCCCGCCGGCCTGGACGAGTGCGTGCGCAGGCCCGGCCGGCCATGCCGGTGCTGCTGCACCCCGACGCGTGGCGGCAGCGCCGGATCACCAGCCCGGCCGGCGTGGACCAGCGTTGCTCGTCGCCGCCGTTTCCAGGTTGGGAGGGGTGACGAGCGCGGAGCGTCGAACAGTGGTGGGTGCGTGCGGGCCGGGCGGTTCGCTCAGGTGAGGAGTTTCGCGAGCTGAGCCATCTCGGTGGGCGGGTCGACCACCGGTGGGATGAGGAGTTCGTCGATGCCGGCCTGTTCCAGGGCGGTGATGCGGGTGAGGAGGTCGGCTCGGGTGCCGACGAGGGCCAGGGCGTTCATCAGCGGGGGCAGGACCAGGTCCCGGTCCTGCGGCGCGATGCGTGCGAGGTAGCCGGGGTAGATCTTGGTGTACCGGTCCGGCGCGGTTGCGGTGGTGCCTCGCCGGTCGAGGAGTCGTCGTACCGCCTCGCGTTCATCGGGGCCGAGTTGCTCGGCGAAGGCAGGTGTGTCGGCGGCGAAGTCCAGCAGCGACAGGACCAGGTGACCTGTCGCGTCCCGGGCCGCGTCGCCGTGGGGGTCCTCGTTCTCGCCAAGCATGTGGAGCGAGGTGACCAGGTACGACTCCGCCCGGGAGACCGTGTGGGAGTCGGGGTCGCGAGGCGTGCCGTGGGCGGCTTGGCGGCGGGCGTCGTGCAGTGCGTGCCAGGCGGTGGGGTCGAGCAGGCCGATGGAGATGAGGCCTGCGCCGCGGCGGCCGGCGACGGCGGCGGCTTTGGGTCCGTGCAGTGCCGCGACGACGAACTCGATCGGATCAGTGGTGTTCACATGCGCACCGGTGTGCAGGAACCGGATGTCGCGGACCCGGTCACCTTCGCGGTACTCGGTCGAGCGTCCGGCGCACAGATCCTGCAGTGCCGCGATGAAGTCCTCCAGCGCGGCCGCCGTGGTCGGCGGCATGCCCAGGGTGCGCCGAGAGGTGTTTCCGGTGCCGACCCCGCAGATGATCCGGCCCGGCGCCAGGGCATTGAGGCTGGCGAACCCGCAGGCCGCGGCCGGGGCCGAGCGCAGCGCCGGTGAGGTCACGCCGATGCCGAGCCTGATGCGGCGGGTGGCCTTCGCGCACAGGCTCAAGGCGACGAAGGGGTCACCGTGGACCATCGGGGTGTCGTAGACCCAGAAGCTGTGCAAGCCCAGCTCCTCGGCCCGCACGGCGAGATCCTCCACACCGGGCTGCGCGGCGACGACGACGCCTGCACGCATCCAGACCTCCAAGATATGAGGATCGAATCGGGCTTGCTGAGCACGACAGGTCCCCCGGCGGTCGAAGCGGAGCCCGGCCAGACCGCGTTGACGACCTTCCGCACCGTCCGCCATATCAAACACCACTTGCGCTCCAAGGAGCGCGAGCACTCCAGGCAGATCACAGCCGCTGCCACACCGCTGGACGAAACGGGGAGCGGTGGAGGTGTGCAGGGCGAGCAGGTCGTCGGCCTCGACGCGGGCGATGCAGCGGTGCGGTTGGCGGCCCTTGCGGTTTTCATCAGCTCGGCGAAGGCCCTCACGTGCTCGGTTGCGTTTGCCCGGTCGAGAGTTCCAGGCAGCGGACGAGGGCCTTCGGCCTCGGCCAGGTTCTTCCGGATACGCCGGCGATCGGCCATGTGGACGGCGTCCGCCCCCCAGCCCCCGCCACCGTCGTCCCCCAGCACGTCCCGCGCGGCAACGCTCCCCCCGCATCGTCAGTCACCTCGTCCTCATGCACAGGCCAGCAACACCGTCAGGCTTCCACGCTCCAAGGGGAGAAGCCCGGGCCGGGCCGCGGCCGGGCGGCTGAGTGGTAAGAATAGGTACGTGTCGAAAGAGGTCCAGGTCAGCGCCCCGCGCAGGCGCAACCGCTGGGGGGAGGGCGAGCGGCTGCGCGGGGAGGTCCTCGCCGCGGCCAGCCGGTTGCTGTCCGAGCTCGACGGCGAGGACGGGCTGACCATCCGCGGTGTCGCCCGCGCCGCCGGTATCGCGCCGGCCAGCATCTACCAGCACTTCACCGATCGTGCCGCGCTCGTAGCGGGCCTCACCGAGCACGAGTTCGTCCGGCTGCGCGTCGCGATGGAGGCGGCCGATGATCGAGTGGACTCCGGCGACGTGGTGGGCCGCGTGCGGGCGATGCTCCACGCCTCCTGCCGGTTCGCGATGGACAACCCGGGGCACTACCGGCTGATGACGGCCAACGGGCCTCCTCGGACCGCGCCCGGCGTCCGGCCGGCCGGGCCACTGGCCGACGTGATCGACTTGCTCGTCGCCGGCTTCGCGCGCTGCGCCGCGGCGGGGGTCGCGCTCCGGGTGTCCCCTGAGCGAGCTGCCGTGATCGCGTTCGTCGGTGCGCACGGTCGCGTCGCCCTCTTCCAGAACTCCGCCAAGCACAACGACGCGGACTCCGTGATGTCGTTCGTCGACGAGTTCGTTTCGCTCGTTTTCGCCTGAAACACGGCGTTCCCCCTCCCATTTCACCCCGGCTGCGCTCCTCCTTGGCGGCGATCTTGACCAGGAAGGTGGACAAGCGCCCTCAAGATTCCTAACATTTGTTCAGTAAGTTAGCGAACACTCGTTTGGTAACTCCCTGTAGGAGGCAGGACTGCGATGTCGGAGGTCCTGTCCGACGCGCCCTGGTACCCGATGGCGCGGGGCCGTTGCCCGTTCGACCCGCCGCCAGCGCCCGGACCAGCTCGCCGCAGTCCGCGGCGGTGACGACGCACTCGTGACGAATGCGGTCGAGGAGTTGCTGGCTGCGCTACCGCAGCATCGTCCACAGCGGACGGCGGCGGATCGCACTGGAGGATCTGGAGGTCGGCGGGCAGCGGATCTGCAAGGGCGACGGGCTGATCGCCGCGGACAACGTGGCGAACCGCGACCCGTCGCAGTTCCCCGAACCGGACCGGCTCGACGTGACCCACGAGCGCGCCACCACATCGCGTTCGGCTACAGCGGGCACCAGTGTCTCGGCCAGGCGCTCGCGCGGGTCGAGCTGCAGGTGGTCTACCGCACGCTCTACCGGCGGATCCCGACGCTGCAGCTCGCGGTTCCGCCGGACGAGATCAAGTTCAAGCACGACATGGTCGTCTACGGGGTGCATGAACTCCCCGTGACGTGGTGAACCCGGAAAGGACCGACATGTTTCACCTTGATCACCTCTGCCTGGGCGTCCGCGACTTGGGCGACGGCGTCCGCCGGGTGCAGGAGGAGACAGGACTCGCCCACTACGACGGTGGCGTCTTCGCCGACGCCATCGCGAACACGATCTTCCCGCTCGGCGGGGACGTCTACCTGGAGGTCGAGGCGGTAACGGCCCCCGCGGCCGTGCGGGATGCGGGGGCCGCCTGGTTCGACCGGGCCATCGCGGACGGCGACCGGTGGATGTTCTGGAGCCTGCGCGCCGACACCCTCGAGGAGCTGACCGCGGTCGCGCAGCGGCTCGGCGGCGAAGTGGCGCGGCTTCCGGGGCGCGTCCAGCCCGACGGCACCCAGCGCATCATCACCACCGCGCCCGGCCCCGGCCGCGCGCTTGACACGTGCTGGCGCCGGGGGCTGCCGAACTGGTTCTACCGGGAGGACCCGGCCACCAACCCGGATCGTGGGGCGACGGAGGGCGGTGATCGCGGGGTGGCCGTGACCCGGCTGGAGATCGGCGCTGACGCCGGGGAACTGCGGGAGCACATCGGTGCCGAGACCTTCGGGCGGCTGCCACTGGTGGTCGTGCCCGGTCGGCCGGGGGTGCGTGCGGTCACGGTGCGCACCGCGTCGGGGCGCGAGGTGACGCTGCGCAGGGACCCGGCCGACCTGTAGGGTCGTCGGGGACTACCTCACCGAGGGCTTGTGGCGCTCCAGCAAGCCCAACGGCGCCCGTCGAGCAGGAAACCAACAGCGCCTGCGAACGGCCCACCCGGGTGCCGCTGGGAGGGTTCTCGACCCGACTGCGAAGCTGCCGCTCTGTTCCAGCCCGGTTACGGCCGGCGCCACCCTGTGCCGTCCTCGTCCTGCTCTTCGGGTCGGTCCTGGTGCGCCGGGGGTTGCCGGCCCGCGCCATCCGCGCCATCAACACCGGCCGTGCCATCCGCGCCATCAACACCGGCCGTGCCATCCGCGCCGTCAACACCGGGATCTCGGCCCCGGACGATGTTGGGGCCAGGACGGTGAGGGCAGGACGGTGGGGGCAGGGTCAGCGGACGGCCGGGGGCAGGCTCGCCAGCAGGCTGCGCCGGGCCGCCGCCACGTGTTCCCTGGCCACCTCCTCAACTGCCCGCTGGTCGGCGCCCTGCAGCAACTCGACGATCTCCCGGTGTTCGCGGACCACGCCGTCGCGGTAGGGGAGGTAGCCGTCACGCACACGACGGAGCTGGAACAGGTGGACCTGCGACCGCACGGCCTGCCACGCGCTGGTGAGCCGCTGGTTCGCGGCGATTGCATAGATCGTGTCGTGGAAGGTGATGTCGAGGTGTACGAGCGCCGTGGCATCGCCACGTCCGTCCACCTCGGCAGCCATCTCGTCGACGAGGTCCAGCAACTGCGACACCTCGCTGTCGCCGATCCTGGGCTGAGCTGTGCGGGCCGCGAGCCCGTCGAGGGCCTCCCGCAAGGCGTAGACCTCCTCAACGTCCTCCGATGCGATCTCGATGACCGTGGTGGGCTGGTGCCAGCCGGTGCGGATCAGCCCCTCCCGGGCCAGCACTGCCAGCCCGTCGCGGACCGAGCCGCGGCTGACGCCCAGTTGCTCGGCAAGCTCGATCTCCCGCAGCGGCGCGCCCGGCGGGAAGCGGCCGTCGAAGATCGCCTCACGGACCAGGTCGGCCGCATCGTCGCCGAGGCCACGTCTCTTCACTCGTTCTACGGTTGGCACCATGTCCGAATGTTGACATTCGGTGCCGCGCACCGCAAGCTGCGACCACCCTTGAAATCCGGTAAGGAGCTGTACGTGCTGGACACCACCCCCCGCGGGGCCCTCGTCACGGGTGCCTCACGTGGCATCGGACGTGCAACCGCTGTCGCCCTGGCGACGGCAGGACACCGCGTCGCAATCCACTACGGGCACCACCGCGAGGACGCCGAGCAGACCCTTGCCCTGCTACCCGGCGAGGGCCACGTGGTCGTGGGCGGAAACCTCGCCGATCCGTCAGCGGCGCGTGGCGTCGTCGACGAGGCGGTGCGGGGGCTGCTGACTCTGGACGTCCTGGTGAACAACGCGGCGGTGGCCCCGCAGACGGCGAACCGGCATCGGATCGGCGAAGTCGGCTGGGACGCGTGGGTCGAGACGTGGAACTCGATGATCCGCACCAATCTCCTGGGAGCGGTCAACGTCACCTGGGCTTTCGCCGACCACCTGATCAGCCGCGGCGCGCCCGGCAGCATCGTCAATGTGGGTTCCCGCGGTGCCTACCGCGGCGAGCCCGACCATCCCGCGTACGGGGCCAGCAAGGCTGCCCTCCATGCGTTCGGCCAGTCGATCGCCGTCGCCCTGGCGCCTCACCAGATCGCCGTCACCTCGGTGGCACCGGGTTTCGTCGCCACCGAACGCCAGATGGAGAAACTTTCGGGTTCCGAGGGAGATGCGGTGCGGGCGCAGAGCCCGTTCGGCAGGGTGGGGTCCGCGGAGGAAATCGCCGCAGCCGTCGTCTACCTGGCCTCGCCGGGCGCGGCCTGGTCCTCCGGCGCCGTCCTGGACCTCAACGGAGCGTCGTACCTGCGATGACCGCGTGCGGCGACGCGCCCAGCGATACGAGCACCTGCCGCCACGCCACCTCGCTGTCCGGCTCGCCGCCCGGGCCGATGGGTGTGGAGCCGGGCCGGACGACGCGCGCCAGGGAGACCGTCTCCCCGGTGGTGCGCGCCGCGGTCACGGCGCGGCGCCGCACCGCGCCGGTGATCAGGTCTGTTGTGCACGGGCCGTGCTTGCGGAGGGACCGATATGGTCAGGCCAAGCTCGGCGGCGAGCTGGAGGCCGGGCGGGCTTGAAGTCCGCGCGGCGGACGGATGGTTCACACACAGCGCGCCGCGCAGGCCGCGCACGAGGCCGCCGGGCCGTGCCGGGCCTCAGCGGCGGCGGAGTCGCGCTGCTGGGCGGGCAGATCGCCCAATTGGACGGCATGCGGGGTGGGACGGCGGTAGTACAGCGCCGCCCCCTCCCCCCAGCTCCACCGTCCGGCCGACCGTCCGCAGCCACCCTTCCCAAGCAGGGCGGTCCTCACTTGCCCGCCGCGCCTCCCGGGTACCGCGTAACAGGCGCCGTAACAGGCGCCTCCCACAGGGCGGTAATCGCGTCGGTCAGGTCGGAGGCGGTGTCCTCCCAGTTGAGACGGGCCGCGGGAGACCCCTCCGCGAGGGCCCGCTCGGTCTCGACACACATCTGCACGATCAGATGACGGGCCATCAGCACCCGGACGGCGATCACCTGGTGCGGCAGATCCGGGAGGAACCGGTCGAGGACCTCCCGAAGCTGCTCCCGTGACGCGGAGACGAGGTCATCCTCGTCCATCATCACCTCGAACAGCGCCGGGTCGACCGACACCTGGGCGTTGAACCGGGCGAACCAGGAGGGGGTCCCCAGGGCGGCCATGTGCTCGGTGACGGGACGCACCGTGCAGGCCGCCCAGTCCCGGACACAGGTGAAGTCGCCGGCCTCGGCCAGTACGCGGGTGCGGATCTCCGCGATGGCCTGCGTGTGCCTTCCGGCGATCGCCCGGACCAGGTCGGTCTTGGTCCCGAAGTGATAGCCGACGGCGCCGGTGTTTCCCTGCCCCGCGGCGATGCTGATCTGACGGTTGGAGACCGTATGCACCCCGTACTCGGCGAACAGCCGTTCCGCGGCGTCCAGTATCGCCGCCCGGGTCGCCTCGACCCGTGCCTCCCGGACCCCTCTGCCCGACATCGTCCGCCACCTCACCGGGACCGCGTACCACACCCGCGACGGCCGGTCCCGAAACCGTCGCGGAACCTCCGCCGGGGCGGCGAGAGGCGAGCCCGACCAGCCTACTGACCAGGGACGCCGTGGGCTGATCGCCAGGCATGTCCCGCCGCGTCCGAGTGCTCTGCTACAGTCGATTTAAATCAATCGACTGAGTTAAATTTCGCCGGGTCGGACCGCCGGACCGTCCAACAGCGCGCCAACGGCGAGGCGGTCCACCACCCCCCACCCCCGCTATCCGGAAGGCCCCTCGCCATGCCCGACGCCCTCGCCCAGCCCGCCAGAAGCGGAGCACCCGCGCCGCGGAAACCGAACGTGGTCGTGGCGGTGCTGGCCTTCGCCGGGATCGTGGTCTCGCTGATGCAGACCCTGGTGATCCCGATCGTCCCCGAGCTGCCGACGCTGCTGCACGCCGACGCCGCGGACGCCGCCTGGGCGATCACCGCCACCCTGCTGGCCGCAGCGGTCGCCACCCCGGTCGTCGGCCGCCTCGGCGACATGTACGGCAAGCGCCGCATGCTGCTGCTCAGCATGGTCCTGCTGGTGGCCGGCTCCGTCCTGTGCGCGCTGTCCGACTCCCTGACGTCGATGATCGTCGGGCGGGTGCTCCAGGGCCTGGCCGCCGGTGTCATCCCGCTCGGCATCAGCATCATGCGTGATGAGCTGCCGGCCGAACGGCTCGGCACCGCCACCGCCATGATGAGCGCGTCCCTCGGCATCGGCGGCGCCCTCGGCCTGCCCGCCGCCGCGTTCATCGCCGACAACTTCCACTGGCACACGCTGTTCTGGGTATCGGCCGCCATCGGCGCCATCGGTACCTGTCTGGTCTTCGCCCTCGTCCCGGAGTCCGAGGTCCGCACGGGCGGCCGGTTCGACGGCGTGGGTGCCGTCGGGATGGCCGTGGGCCTGGTGTGTCTGCTGCTGGCGATCTCCAAGGGCGCCGACTGGGGCTGGGGCAGCCCCACCACGCTCGGGCTGTTCGCCGCGGCCGTCGTCGTGCTGGTGGGCTGGGGCTTCTTCGAGCTGCGGATCGCCGCTCCCCTGGTCGACCTGCGGACCACCGCCCGCCGCCAGGTGCTGGTGACCAACATCGCCTCGATGGCCTTCGGCTTCTCGATGTTCGCGATGTCCCTCGTCCTCCCGCAGCTCCTGCAGCTGCCCGAGGCGACCGGCTACGGGCTGGGCAAGTCGATGCTGACCGTCGGCCTGGTCATGGCCCCGCAGGGCCTGGTGATGATGGCCTGCGCGCCGGTGTCCGCGGCCCTTTCCGCCGCCAAGGGGCCGAAGACCACCCTGATGGTCGGCGCCCTGATAGTGGCGGCCGGATACGGCCTGAACATCGTCATGATGTCCGAGGTGTGGCAGCTCGTCCTGGTGTCCTGCATCATCGGCGCCGGGGTGGGCTTCGCCTACGGTGCGATGCCCTCGCTCATCATGGGCGCCGTGGATCCGTCCGAGACGGCCGCCGCCAACAGCCTCAACACCCTGATGCGCTCCATCGGCACCTCTACCGCCAGCGCCGTCGCCGGGGTCATCCTGGCGCAGCTGACCACCGACTTCGCGGGCCACGCACTGCCCTCGGAGAACGGCTTCAAGGCCGTCATGGCCATCGGCGCCGGAGCCTCCCTCCTCTCCTTCGCGGTGGCCGCGTTCATCCCCCGGCGGCGTCCGCTGCCGACAACCGCGGACCCAGCCGCCCACCAGACCACCGAGCCGTCCGCGCTCGTGGATGTGCCCGCTCCCAAGGTCTAGCGCCCCCGCTCCATCGGCGGCCCGATGCGTCCCCGCACCCCTCCCCCAGCGCAGGTCACCGTGGGTCGACGCCCAGGGGTGACCCGCATCCTCCGACCGGAACACCCAACCCCCACCAGGAGGTCCCACATGAGCGGACACGACCCGGACATCCGTCTGCCGCTGACCGGCGACGGCCCACTGGAACCCCCGGCCGAGTGGCAGCGGTTGCGTGAGCGGTGCCCGATGGCCACCGCCGAGCTCCCCAGCGGCGACAGGGCCACCTATCTGACCCGCTACGACGACGTCAAAAACCTGCTGTCCGACGCCCGTTTCAGCCGCCCGACCGCCACGGACAACGCCGCCCGGATCGCCCCCGACGGCGCGGGCGGCCCGGCGGCCAACGGCGACACCTCGCCGGCCATCCCCGACCGGGGTGAACCCCATCAGCGGTGGCGACGACAGGTGGGCAAGTACCTCACGGCCAAGCGCATGACGGCGCTGCGCCCCGGCATGGTGAGCATCGCGGAGTCCCTCGTCGAGGACATGGTCGAACGCGGACAGCCCGCGGACCTCAAGGCCGCGGTCGGCTTCCCGTTCCCGGTCTATGTGATCTGCGATCTCCTGGGCGTGCCCGCCGAGGACAGGGACCGCTTCTCCTACTGGTCCGACGCGTTTTTGAACGTCACCCGCTATACGACGGACGAGACCCGGGCCGCGCACACCGAGCTCAACCAGTACATGGCCACGCTCATCGCGGCCAAGCACACCGAGCCGGGCGAGGACCTGCTCAGCATGCTGATCGCGGAGAGCGCGGAAGAGGGCGAAGGGCTGTCCGACGACCAGTTGCTGCACACCGGGGTGGCACTGCTCGTCGCCGGGCACGAGACCACCGCGAACATGATCGGCAAGATGGTCTCGATGCTGCTCGCCGACCGCACCCGGTGGGAGCGACTGCTGGCCGACCCCACCCTGGTGCGCACCGCAGTCGACGAAGCGCTGCGCTTCGACGCCAACCTGGGCTTCGGGCTGCGCCGCTACCTCGGCGAGGACGTCGACCTGGACGGCCGGCTTCTGCCCAGCGGGACCACCGTCATCTGCAGCATGCCCGCCGCCAACCGTGATGAGCGGGTCTTCGCCGATCCGGACGAGATGGACCTCGGCCGCTCCCCGAATCCGCATCTGACCTTCGGCGCCGGGCCGCATTCGTGTCTCGGCCAGACCCTGGCCCGCTCCGAACTCCAGGTCATCCTGGACGTCCTGATGCGCATGTTGCCGACGCTCCACCTGGCCGTGCCCGCGCATGAGTTGCAACGTGTCGAAGGTCTGCTCGTCGGTGGCCTGCGCACGGTGCCCGTGGGCTGGTGAACCGCCCCGGGAAACACTCCGCCGACGAGACAGCGGAACAAGACGGCAGGAAGCGAGGAATGACGTGAAGGTCCATGTGGACGAAACCAAGTGCTGTGGCGCCGGTCAGTGCGTGCTGATCGCACCGGAGGTGTTCGACCAGCGGGATGAGGACGGCATCGTCGTCCTGCTCACCCCCGAGCCCACCGAGGACCAGCGGTCCGGCGCCTGGGAAGCGGCGGCGGTGTGCCCCGCAGCCGCGATCACACTCGACGAGGATCCGTCGTAAGACGTGGTTCCGCGCCGCGCGTCGAGCGGCGCGCGTGCCCGCACCGCCCCGCGGAAGGGGCGGTGCGGGTGAGCCGACAACGGCCGCGATCGCCACCGCATCGGCCGGGCCACGCAGAGGAATTCCGCCCCACCCGTGGCCGCGCCCGTACGTCGGCGGCGGCGCCACCGGCTCGTGCCCTCGGCCGGCTTGGCCTGCCGGCACGAGCAGCCACGAGCCGACTCACCGGAGTTCCCGCCGCTCGCAGATCGCACATTCCGACAACGCGAGGGAAATTCCCGGCGTCGCAAAGCTGAACGCGAAATGGGAATTCGAAAGATCGGCGAAGAGGGCATGGGAGTGGCACAACCCCGCGCGGATCTTCCACGTCGAAACGGGTGATCGGAAATCAGATCCACTCCCCACGGAGGTTTTTCGTGTCCACCCTTGGCCCGCGCTCCCGCCGCGTCCGCCCGGTCGGCGTCGCCGCCTTACTGGCCGCCGCGGCCAGCACCGGACTCTTCGCCTGGAACGCCCAGGCCGCCACGTCGTCCGCGTCGTCGTCGCCGGTGTCGTCGGCCGCGTCGCCGGCCACCGTGACCGTCACCGACGGAGTGATGACCTACACGGCGGCCGACGGCCAGACCAACAAGCTCACCATCAAGCGGGTCGGCGAGACCGACACCACGCTGACCTTCGGCGTCGACGACGTTGTCGAGATCACCGCCGGCACCGACTGCACCCATCCCACCGCCACCGACCTGACGTATGTGACCTGCACCGTGCCCGTCCCCGACCCGGACCACGGCGGCGACCAGGGCAACGTCGAACTCGGCGACGGCAACGACAGCGTCAAGATCTCCGGCGGCGATGTGAACGTCCACGGCGGGGCCGGGGACGACACCATCATCGGCGCTTCCGTCGCGGTGGGCGGCGACGGCGACGACACCATCAGCCACGCCACGAACGCGAACGGCAACGCGGGCAACGACACCATCACCGACTCGTTCGCGGTGTGGGCCGGGGACGGCGACGACACCGTCATCGGCGACGACGTGGCCAACGAGATCTACGGCGGCCCCGGCGACGACTACCTCGACGGCGCCGGCAACGACGACTCGATCTACGGCGAAGAGGGCGACGACACCATCAAGGGCGGACCGGGCAACGACTACCTCTTCGGCGGCCCCGGTCAGGACGACATCGACGGCGGCCCCGGCGACAACGTCATCGACCAGGACGGATCCGTTCCCGAGGGTTTCTGAGGGGACCTCAAGAGACCGCAAGGGCTCTCGCGGACCTGAACGACAAGACGGCCCGGGTCGACGACCCGGGCCGTTCCGCCACCGAGCGGGCAACGGGAGCAGAGAGACCTCGGCGTCCAAGAGGGCGGCGATCAGGATCCTTCCTCTCCGCAGCCGACGTTGCGCGGGAAAGCCCGCCCGGGCCGCTGAATCTCAGGGCCTGGGCGGCGCCATCGAGAAGATCGGCGATCAGTGGGTCGCGGCGTCTTCCCCCATGGGGCGTGTCGTGGTCTCCTTCGCGCCCCTGAACGATTTCGGCGTGCTCGACCACCACGTCACGCTGCCGTCCGGGATGACCGTCTACAACCCGGTCCGGGTGATCTCCAACGAGGCGGGGAGCGAAGTGGTTTTCACCCTTCGTCGGCAGCCGCAGATGAGCGACGCGGATTTCGCGCGCGACGCCGGCATGGTCGCCGACGACCTGGCCCGCCTCCGGACGTTGATGGAGTCGAAGCATGGCGGCGATCCACTGCGGCCGCGGCGTCGGTTCCGGCCCGGCAGAGAGCCGGTCAGCGTCGGCTCCGGGCCGGGTTCCTCGCTGTCAGCAGTGGATCGCCGAGCACGAAGAGCAGTTCTGGCGGCGCTGAGCGGTCTCAGCGGAACGCGGCGACGTTGCGGGCGGCCCAGTCGGCGAAGGGGCGCGGGGCGCGGCCGAGGACCCGCTGGACGTCCGGGCTGACGCGCAGCTCGGCCGGGCTCGGGGAACCGAGGATGTCCAGAGTGTCGTCGGCGAGCTCCGCCGGCATGTTCTGGGTCATGGCGGACTTGGCCTCGTCGCGGGTGAGTTCGTGGAACCTCACCGGCGAGCCCAGCGCGGCGGCGATGGCCTCCGTCTGCTGGCGCGGAGTGATCACCTCTGGGCCGGTCAGCTCGTACACGCCGCCGGTGTGCCGGTCTTCCAGCAGGCAGGCCGCCGCGACCGCGGCGATGTCCGCCGGGTCGATGATCGGCACCCCGACGTCGCCGAAGGGCGCGGCGACGACCCGTTGCGCGCGGACGGATTCGGCCCACCACAGGGCGTTGGAGGCGAAGCCGCCCGGCCGCAGGATGGCCCACTCCAGGCCGGACTCCCGCAGCATGTCCTCCAGCGCGCGCATGGCGATCCGCGTGGTGCCGAAGGGCCTGGTCACCACGCCCAGCGTGGAGAGCAGGACGACCCGGCGGACCCCGCTGGCCGCAGCTTCGCCGATGATGTCGGCAGGGCTGGCTCCAGTGGCGTGCAGGTCGCCGGACAGCAGCAGGAACAGCGCCTTCGCCCCGGTCAGCGCGGACTTGAGGCTGGCCGGCCTGGCCAGGTCGGCCACCACGTGGCGCCCGCCGTTCGGCACCGCCGCAGTGTGCCGTGACACCGCTGTCACCTGCTGGCCCGCCTCGACCAGCGCCTGCGTCAACGGCCGGCCGATATTCCCGGTAGCCCCGGTCACCACGATCATGATCAGCTCCTTGTCGGATGTCCTCTGTGGCCTTCACGCTAGGAGGGCGGCTAACTTTTGATAAGGACATACCTTGAGGTAAGTTCATGACATGATGGGAGGCGTGCAGCGCAGACAGGCCGAGGCGGGAGAGCGGTATGACGTGTTTCACACCGACTGCCCCGCGCGCGATGTGGTTGACCATGTGACCAGCAGGTGGGGCGTCTGGGTGCTGATCTCCTTGCGGAGCAATGACCTCCGGTTCTATGAGCTACGCGAGAGCATCCAGGGCATCAGCGAGAAGATGCTCGCCCAGACCCTGCGCGCGCTGGTCCAGGACGGCCTGGTCTGGCGGGAGGTCGAGCCGACGACGCCGCCCCAAGTCACCTACGGGCTGACCGAGTTCGGCCGGGACATCGGCGAGCCGCTGACGGAGCTGTTCGACCGGATCACACAGCGGCTGTCGCCGCGCAGCGCGGGATAGCCCGGAAGTGGTTGGTGCACATCCGCGACGCGATGGACGAACCGCTGAGCCAGATCTTCGCCCAGAGCC
Organism: Streptomyces sp. 5-10; assembly: GCF_014712245.1. Classification (NCBI taxonomy): domain Bacteria; kingdom Bacillati; phylum Actinomycetota; class Actinomycetes; order Kitasatosporales; family Streptomycetaceae; genus Streptomyces; species Streptomyces sp. 5-10. The sequence continues at coordinate 66,862 of NZ_JACVYG010000004.1, read as the reverse complement.
CATAGCGCCCTCTGGCCGCCCTGAACGCGCTGCATGACCTCCCGATGGAAGTTCACCACGGCAGTGACCCGTGCCCGGCGCAACGGCACGGTCGCCGGACATCAGCCCCGGGAATCACGCGGCGCCACCCGCTCAGTCGGTTTCGGATGTCTCTTGAGGGCGGGTGAAGTAGATCTTGTGCCAGTACTCGGCCGAGCGGACCAGGTCGTCTATGACATGGAGGAGGAACTGGCTCGAGTTCTCCAGCCGAGCGCCTGCGGGGGTGGTGGCGCCAAGTTTCTGGGCTCCGGTCGCGCAAGCCTCGGCGATCTGGGTTTGGTTGTGCGCGCTGGCCATGATGGATTGGAACACCACGTCGTCTTCGATGACGTAGCGTTCGGCGCGACTGTGGGGGTCGCGTTCGCGTTTGATGAGTGCCTGGTTTTCCAGGTAGCCGATTGCCTTGGAGATGGATGCGGGGCTAACGTGCAGGCGTCGCACGAGTTCGGCTGAGGTGAGGCTGCCGCTGTCGGTGGTGAAGAGCGCGGCGAGCACCTTGGCCATCATCTGCGGGAGTCCCGCCTGAATCATCAGTTCTATGCTCTGCGCGCCCACCTCGTCCACGAGCCGTGGATCGCGCCCGCCGAGGTCGGCCCTTCCCGGTGAGGCTGTCAGCGCAGTGGTCCTGCGCTGACGCGTGGGTCGTGTGCTGACTTGGTGGGCCGCCTCGGCGTGGTAGCCGCGCGGCCCGCCGTTGCGCATCACCTCGCGGGTGACGGTCGAGGTTGGCCGCCCGATGCGGCGGCCGATGGCGGCGTAGGTCAGTCCCTCGCGCAGCCCCGCGGCGATCTGCCGCCGGTCCTGGAGGGTGAGTCTGTCACCAGGCATCGGGCGTCCTCCGCTCTTGTCGTCAGCCAGCTTAATGCAACGCACCTCCGTTGCATTATCCGGCAAGCACCATGCAACGATTTTTATCTCACTGACCTGCGAATATATCATTGCCTCACGTGATTACGATTGACGAATTTGTGTATGCAACGTAATTTTCACTGAATCATGAAGGTCCGGAGCTCATCGACGGAAGCGAAACCCATGACTACCGACCTCGGTCACCCCGCCCTCGCGGCGACTGCCGTACGCAAGGCGTACGGCGACCACGTGGTGCTGGGCGGCATCGACCTCGACATCCCCACAGGGTCGGTCTTCGCGCTACTCGGCCCCAACGGCGCGGGCAAGACCACCCTGGTGCAGATCCTGTCCACGCTCATCCGCGCCGACGCCGGGGAAATGCGGGTCGCCGGCCACGACGTGGTCCGGGATCCGGACGCGGTCCGTGCCGCGATCGGCGTCACCGGCCAGTTCTCCGCGGTTGACGGCTTTCTCACCGGCGAGGAGAACCTGCTGCTGATGGCCGACTTGCACCACCTGCCCCGCCGGGAACGGCGGCAGTGCGCCACCGACCTGCTGGCGCGGTTCGACCTGGTGGACGCGGCCCGCAAGCCCGCGGTGACGTACTCCGGCGGGATGCGCCGCCGCCTGGACCTGGCGATGACGCTGGTCGGCCGACCCCGGGTGATCTTCCTCGACGAGCCGACCACCGGGCTGGACCCGCGCAGCAGGCGGACCATGTGGGAGATCATCCGCGGGCTGGTGGTCAACGAAGGCGTCACGATCTTCCTTACCACCCAGTACCTCGACGAGGCCGACCAACTCGCCGACCGGATCGCGGTGCTGCACCAGGGAAAGCTCGTCGCACAGGGCACGGCAGAGGAGCTCAAGCGGCAGGTCGGCGGCGGCCACATCACGCTGCGGTTCACCGACGCACGCGGCCACGACTACGCGGCCCGGAACCTGGACGTGGTGTCCCGCAACGATGAGGCACTCACCCTGCAAGTCTCCAGCCAGGGGGACGTGCGGTCGTTGCGCGCACTGCTGGACTGGCTCGACCGCGCCTCGCTCACCGTGGACGAACTCCAGGTCCACACCCCCGATCTCGACGACGTCTTCTTCGCGCTGACGGGCAACCCCGTCCTGGAACAGAAGCCCGCCAGATGAGCACCGCCACCCACGCCTTCACCGACTCGGCGACCATGCTGCGCCGCCAGTTGCGGCACATGCTGCGCTACCCGACGCTCACCCTCACCGCCGCCGGGGTCCCGGTGATCTTCCTGCTGCTGTTCGTCTACGTCCTCGGCGGCATCCTCGGCAGCGGCCTCGGCGGGCCTTCGGGCGGCCGGGACACCTACGTGAACTACGTCGTCCCCGGCGTCATCCTGATGACCGCGGCCACCGCGGCCCAGGGCACCGCGATCTCGGTGGCCATCGACATGACCGAGGGCATCGTCGCCCGGTTCCGCACCATGGCCATCGCCCGGGTCTCAGTGCTCACCGGTCACGTGCTGGGCAGCCTGGTCCAGACCCTGCTGAGCATGGCCATCGTCACCGGCGTCGCACTGCTGGTGGGCTTCGATCCCACCGCCGGCTTCGGTGAATGGCTCGGCGTGATCGGCGTGCTCGTGCTGATCATCTTCGCGCTCACCTGGCTGTCGGTCGCGCTGGCCATCATGGCCAAGAGCGTCGCGGCCGCGAGCAACATGCTGACGCCACTGATGATCCTGCCGATGATGGGCAGCGGATTCGTCCCCACCGACTCGATGCCCGCCGAGCTCAAATGGTTCGCCGACTACCAGCCGTTCACCCCGTTCATCGAGACCCTGCGCGGGCTGCTGATGGGCACCCCGATCGGCAACAACGCGATTCTTGCCATCGGCTGGTGCACCCTGATCACCCTGGGCGGCTACCTGTGGGCCAGGAAGCTCTACAACCGCGAACCGAGCCAGTGAGCGGCTTAGTCGCCGGTTTTGGACCATTGGCCGGGCGAGATGAATCCCCGCGGAGCCAGCGCCGTATCGACCCGCCTGTGGGCGACCGCTCACTCCTGCTCAGCGGCGGCCGGCCCCGTGGCCCCGTGGCCCCGTGGCCGACGGCGCTCTCATTCTGGCCGGGCGGCACCGCCGACCGTGTGCATGTGCCGCAGCCCTTGCCGGTACGAGTCGAGCAGCCCGGTCTCGGCATACGAGAGCCCGAGGTCGCGGCAGTGTTCCCGGACCAGAGGCTGTACGAGCCTGAGGTGGGGCCTGGGCATGTTCGGGAAGAGGTGGTGTTCGATCTGGTAGTTCAGCCCGCCGAGGAGCCAGTCCGTGACCGGCCCGCCCCTAACGTTCCGCGAGGTCAGGACCTGGCGGCGCAGATGGCCCCAGCGCTCGCCCGCAGGGTCGGGCATGTCCATGCCCTTATGGTTGGGCGCGAAGGCCATTCCCAGGTGGAGCCCGAAGAGCGCCTGGTGGAGCAGCGCGAACGCGAGGGCCTTCCCCACCGGCAGGCAGGTGAACAGCAGGGCACCGTAACCGGCCGCGTGCAGCGCCAGCAGCGCGCCCTCGACGGCCCGCTCGCGCACCGGCTGCCGCCGCAGGTCCTGGACACTGCTCACCTTCAGGGCGATGCCTTCCAGCAGCAGCATCGGGAAGAACAACCAGGCCTGGTGGCGGGTGACCCAGCGGGCGAATCCACGGCGCACAGCGGCCTGCTCCGCGGTCCACACGAGTGCGCCGGCGCCGACGTCCGGATCCTTCTCGATGTGGTTGGGGTTGGCGTGGTGCCGGTTGTGCTTGTCGTTCCACCACGCGTAGCTCATGCCCAGGAGCAGATTGCCGTGGAGGAGTCCGATGGCGCGGTTCGCCCGGCGGCCGACGGCGATCTGGGCATGCCCGGCGTCGTGGCCGACGTAGGCGGTACGGGCGGACAGGATGGCGAGCGGCGCGGCGAGCAGCAGCGTCCACCAGGTGTCCCCGGCGAGGACGAACCCCGTCACCACGGCGGCCAGGGCGAGGAGGTTCACGGTAATCATCCGCGCGTACCAGCCCTTACGACGCTCCAGCAGCCCCCGTCCCCTGACCTTCCGCAACAGGGGAGCGAACTCACTCCCCTGCCGCGCGGCGGCGCCGACAGGTGCGGTGGACACGGACAGCGCGGCGGTCTGAGACATGGAGGACTCCGGTCCTGAATCGGTCAGCAACGCTTTGACCTGCTTAAACGTACGGACCGGGGACCATACGGCGCCATGGCGTCAACACCCCGGCCATACGGGGGCCAGCACCAGGGCCCCGAAGGGGGCCAGCGACACCCCCAACCTCCAGACGATCACCGCAGGACTCTCGCACCCCACCCCCTTGGCAGAGCTCACATCCGGAAGGCACACCAGCCCGGTCGGCGATGTCCGCCCCGGGGGCGCCGTCACATGCAGGCGACCTTCGATTCCATGGCCGCCACCGATAGAGGGCGGCGGGCGCGCTCCAGGCGCTGGTAGCGGATCCAGGCGGCGACCCGGCCCGGCGGCCTGGCGGCGCGCGATGGCCGCCGCGATGCTCGTCGTGGGCAGGGTGCCGTTCAGCGCGGCCTCGGTGTATCGGTCACCGGACGGCTCCGCATGCGAGTGAGTGAATCGGCTGTGCGCTCAGGCTGCCCTTTCCATCCGCCCCTGCGTGTGCCGCCTCCGGGACCATCTCGTCGACCGGATCGGCATTGTGGCCGTTCGTGGCTGGTCGCCGCGGTTCCTCGCCGCCCGCGTCACGGCGCGCAGGGCTACGCGGGCATGATTCGCAGTGGGGTATCGAGTGTGACTCGCATTGGCCTTTCCCCCGCAGCATCCGATGCATGAGGATTATCCGCCAGGTATCCCTCCATCATTCACTCTGTGTGCCCCCGGATCGGCGGCGGTCCTCGCCCCGGTCTGGATACTCTCCCGATCTTTTGGAGGACACATGGCCCGAAGACGCGCCTTACTCGGCGCGGTCAGCCTGGTAGTGGCCGCCCTGCTCGGACTCGTCGCATCTCCCTCGGCGCACGCCACCGGAGCAGCAGCCGCTGCACAGAGCTCGTCCGCACAGATCCAGGGCGAACACCCGGAACTCAATGGCTACCGCATCAAGACGGTGAACAGCTCCGCCGTCTACCTGGTCCTCGACGGCAAGCGCCGCGGGATCCCCAATGAGGCCACGTACTTCAATCTGTTCCGCAGCTGGGACGGAATTCAGAACGTAATCGACATCGACAGTATCGACGACGGCGGCAACCTGTCGGACGGCGCCATGTTGGCCAAGTCCCCGTCCTCAGCCACCGTTTACCTTGTCAGCAACGGCATCAAGCGCGGGATCACCAGCGCGGCGGTGTTCGACAAGTACTCCTTCGACTGGGACAAGATCGTCACCGTGAGCGCGGTCGTGTTGGACGCTGTCCCCAACGGCCCCGTCATCTCTTCCTGACGCTGCTCGGGGCCGCTCTCACCGAACGGCAGCGGCCCCGATCCGCTCGAGAGGAGCTCGCCAACGCGGTGGCGGTGCGCATCCCGGATGCGCGCCCAGGCCCACCGGGCCGCCGCGTGGGGCAGGGTGGACCTGGGCATGTCCACCCTGTCCCGGCAGCACCCCGGCCGATGCACATCATCACCTCCGGTGGCGCCCAGATCAGCAGCACGCGCGGCTCGCGTCGGGAGGGCTACTTCTGGGTGGAGCAGGGGTCGCAGCAGGAGGGGGCCGTTTCGACGCAGACGGCGACGGTGTCGGTGTTGTTGGTGGTGTCGTCCTCGCGGTGCGGCCACCGCTCAGGTGACGGAGAAGCCTTGGAAGGCAGCGATCCCGCGGGTGCCCGTCCAGCCGTTGGCGGCCGTCATGAACACTCCGATGTCCTGGATGTCGGCGACACCGCCGGGGGTGGCCGTGCCGACCGTGGTCCAGGAGACGCCGTCACTGCTGCACTCGCCGGTATAGACGTTGCCGGAGCGGGTCAGCCGCAGATGCACCGGGGCGGTGAGGGATCCGGCCAGTTCGATGGAGTCGAATGCTCCGTTGCCGTCGGAGTCCCAGGACAGCGCACAGCCGTTGGACGGGGTGACCGCCAGATTGACGTACCCGGCCGTGCCGTCGCCGTCGCCGTTCGCGGAGAGGTCGTTGCGGACCATCAGCCCGGCGCGGGCCCAGCCGCCCGTGCTGTCCTGCGAGGTGACCTGGACCGTGGCCACCGAGGCGGAACCGAAGGCGGCTGCCCGGTGGATCGTGCCGAACTCGTTGGTGCCACCCCATAGATCGGCGCCCGCGCCCTCGATGGCGAGTCCGTCGCCCGACTGGCCGAAGACGGCGTCGTTGAAGGACGCGGTCCGGTAAGGCGGTTGTACACCGGTGCCCGACATCAGGCGGACCGCCGCCTCGGCCGAGCCCCGCGAGCCGCCGGTCCGGTAGGAGGCGCCCACCGGCACCCGGGAGACCAGCGCACCCGCGGCCGCCGTGAGGGTGACCCGGAAGGTCGCCGAGAACGTCTCGCCCGGGGCGACGGACGCCGCGGTGGTCGTGCCGACCGGCTCGGTGGCCATCCCCTCCGGCGCGTCGACCGACAGCCTCACATCCGTCGCCGGGCCGAATCCATTGCGGTTGGTGAGCGACACGGTGACCGTGACCGGGCGGCCCTCGGCCACCGCTCCCCGATCGGCGGACGCGGTCAGCGCCACCTGATGGGGATCCGCGGTCAGGGTGTCCCGCACCTGCCGGGCCAGCTTGTGGATGTCACCCGACGGCCGCACCGGGTAGCTGTCGTGCCGGTGCGCCCAGCGGTCCTCCAGCACGAACCAGTCGATCTGGGCCGGCTGCCGGTCGGCCTCGAGCGCCGCGGACAGCTCGTCGAAGTACGTCTTCCAGCGGAGGTGGTAGAGACCGCCGAGCAGCCCGGACCACTCCCGGTTGGCGTAGTCGTGCAGTCCCTCCTCGCTGCTGGCCCGGCCGCCCCAGGTGGTGATGATCGACCGTGCGTCGTACTCCAACTGGTCCTTCTCCTCCTGGGTGACGCCCCAGGAACGGGCATCGGCCAGCCACCGCCCGAGCAGGTGCTGGGCGCTGGTGGCCAGCACCTTGTCCATCAGCTTCATCCAGCTGAGCCAGGTCCTGGTGAGCCGGTCGAAGCAGCGGCGGTCCCCGGCCTCGTACGCGGCCTTGAGCTGGGGCAGCAGCATCCGGCTGCGGTTGGACAGCACCTGACGGGTCACGTCGGCCAGGTCGTACCGGTAGGCCGAGCTGTCGCGCAGCTCCGGCGCGACCTGGAGCAGTTCGGTGAGCGCCGCGTCGAAGGCCGTGGTGTCGTAGCGGTCGGTCTCCGGGCCCCAGGCGGCGGCCTTGTTGGCGCTCAGGCTCGGCCGGGCGCCGAACAGCCCGTCGGGCGCCTCGCTCCACGCGTCCGCGCGGCTCATGTTGTACGCGGTGTCACGGATCGCCTTCCAGGCGGCGACGGCGTGCGGGTCCTCGCCGCCGTACCGGGAGGTGGCATACGAGGCGAACCAGTCGTCGAGGCCGATGGTGCCGGGAGTCCAGGCCAGCTCGGTGAACAGGGCCATCGCCGCGGGGTTGTTGTCGGCGCCCTCCGGCATCATCGCGATCCCGGCGAGCGCGCTGCCCGACTTGTCCCGCCACTTCGGATACCACTCCACCCAGTCGGGCGCGTTGGCCCCGATCGGGGTGTGACCGCCGAAGTTCCAGATGGAGCCGAAGGCGTACGGGGTGCCGTCCCAGTCGCTCTCCCGGTCGGTGACGGTGGTGTAGCGGTCGGACAGGCCGTCGACGACGAGCATCCGACTCTTGTCGACCACGCGGAGGATCTCCCGGCTCGGATTGGTCTGCCAACCCAGGATCGCCCAGACCGCCCCGGGGTGTGCCTTCTGAAGTGCCGCCTCGACGGCCTTGGCCGCCTCGTCGACCGGCACGTCACCGGCGTTGCCGCCCTCGTGCAGCAGGTCCATCTTGTACATCGAGCTGTCGCCGTAGCGTTTCCGCTGGTGCCGGTAGAAGGTGGCGGCGACCTCGGCGAAGAGGTCCGTGCGCGGATCGAGCCAGTCGGGTCGCTTGAAGGCTCCCCAGGTGCCTTGGGCGACCAGCGACGCGCCGGGGTTCTTGGCCTGGAAGTCGTCCGGTACGGTGCCGAAGTAGCCGGGCAGCACAGGGGTCATGCCGAGTTCCCGCACCCGGCCCGCGATCTTCTTCGCCAGGGCGGCCCGCTGGTCGATGAGCTGCTTGGACACCGGACCGCCGAACCCCGACATGTTCTGCAGCAGCCACCAGGGCTGGTGGGAGGGGGCGGGGATCCAGGCCCGCAGCTCGGCGTCCGAATAGCCGAAGTCCCGGAAGGTGTCGTAGTAGACGGCGTCCGCGCCGATGTACACGAGCACCTCGTTGATGCCGTGCAGCGCGAGCACGTCGATCTCGCGCTCCCATGCCTTCCAGTCCCGGTAGGCGCCGGTGTAGCCCTCGTTGGTGTCGTTGTACGCGAACCGGTGGGCGACATGCGCCGCTCCCGTGATCTCCGCGCCGGGCGCGGGCAGCAGCCGGGGCAGGTTCAGCTGCTCGCCGTTCCAGGAGATGTCGGCCTTCGCGGCCTCGGCGAGGTACCGGTTGAACCCGGTGAGCAGTACGGCGGGGCTGGTGCCCTCCACCGTGATGCTCCCGGCCCGGCCGGTGACCCGGTAGTGGTCGCCGCCGCCGGCCGCCATCGCGCGCAGCGTGACCTGCTGGTGATGGCCGGGCACCAGCCGCCGCAGCGCGGCGGCGGCCGGTGCCGTGTCGAAGGGCCCGGCGCTCCCGCTCTCGGCGGCCGCCCGGGCGGCCTGCGCCTGCGCCTGCGCCTGCGCCAGCAGCAACGCGCCGCCCACGGCGGCCGCTCCGGTCAGCACTCGTCTGCGGCTGACGCCTTCCTTGCTGTTCATGAATGTCCTTTCAGACGAGTGTCATCGCGAAGATGTGCAGGGCGGGGACGCCCGATTGCAGGCCGTCGCCGACCTTGGGCAGCACGACGGCGCGCACCTCCTTGCCCTGCAGCCCGACGTCGAACACGTAGAGGCTGACCGGGGTGTCGTCCCGGCCGGTGGAGATGTGGCGGTACGGCACCACCACTGAGGCGGAGCTGTTGGCCCCGTACCAGTCCGGGACGGCGACGGAGAACGCCTGCCGCGTGCCGTCGGCGTAGACGACGGCTCCCTCGCCCTTGCCCACGCCCCAGGTGCTGGTACCGAGGAAGGCCAGCCGGGAGCCCGAGCCGGACAGCAGCACGGTCTGCCCGGAGGCGACGGCGTTGTCCTTGTTCCCCGGCTGGGTGTCCGGCCAGGTGAAGGCTGTCCCGTCGTACGTCACCACCGCCCCCGGCGTCAGCCCGACCGAGGCCAGCGCCTGCGCGGACAGGCTGGACCGCGACCCGTCGATGTCGGCGGCCGTGAGGGCGTCGTCGGAGGCGATGCCCGCGTTGTCGAAGGCACCGGCGAGCGACAGGTTCGGCAGCCGCACCGACGAGCCGGCGCGGGTGCAGTCGGCGCCGGTGCGGTGGACGTCGAAGACCGCGTGTGCGGTGAAGGAGACCACGCCCTCGGCGTCGTCCGCGAGCCGGGTCTTCCGGGTACGGGTCACGGTGGCGCCGGGCGCCACGTCCCCCAGGCCGGCCGGCTGCCCGCCGCCACCGTCCACGGACAGGTAGAGCACGGCGTTGCGCAGCGGGACGCGGGCGGTGTTGGTCAGGGTGGCGGTCAGGGTGACCGGCTCACCGGGCCGCGGCGCGGGCGGGGTCACCGTGAGGGAGACGGGTGGGGTGAGGAAGTCCTCGTCGGGCCGGTACACGTGGCCGCTCATGGCGCCTCCACCGAGAAGTGGTCGAAGACCGCCCGGACGGTGGTGCCCGGGTAGTTGGCATTGACGGCGCTGGCGACGAGTCCCGCGTCCCCGGCGCCACTCGCCGACGCAACGGTCGCGGTGCCGATCCGCTCCCACGCCAGCCCGTTGCCGGTGGCGTACGCGGTGCAGGTGGTGCCCGAGCGCACCAGGCGCAGCCAGGCGGGGTGGTAGGAGCCGCCGCCCCCGGCCCAGGTGTCCAGGCGTCCGTCCCCGTCGCTGTCCGTCATGAATTCGAGGCCGTACCGGGCGGACATGGTCAGCACCGCGTAGCCGCCCTCGCCGGGTGCGGTCAGGTCGTTGGCGACGGCCAGGCCCGACTTGGCGCTGGGGTTGTCGCTGCCGGTGAGGCCGACCGTCCTGACCTGCACCACGCAGGACTCGGCGGCCGCACCGGGGAGGTAGACGACTCCCTTCTCGTCGGTGCCGCCGGACAGGTCCCGGCCACCGGCCCAGATCACCAACTGGCCGGGGGCGTACTGGCCGAACTCGGCGTCGTCGGCGGTGGCGAAGGCGGTGTACGGCTCCCGCACCCCGTTGGGCTCGTAGGGGACGCTGACGGTCCTGGCGGCGCGGGCGCAGTCGGAGCTGTGGCCGTCGACGTCGAAGACGAGGTGCGCGGTGAACGACACGTCGCCCGCCACATCGGCGGGCATCGCGGTCTGCCAGCTGCGGCTGACCTTCGCGCCGCGCCGCAGGTCGCCGAGGGGGATGGTCTTGGTGGCCGTCGTCGCACCCGGGTCGATCAGGTAGAGGACGGCGTCGCGGAGCGGGAAGGGACAGTCGTTGGTGAGCCGCGCGGTGGCCGTCACCGTGTCGCCGCCGACCGGGTCCGCGGGCACTGTGGTCACGGTGAGCGTGGGTCCGAGGGAGTCGAGGCCGGTCATCAGGCGCGCCCCCGATCCCATTCGACCGTGAAGGTGTTGGCGATCGCGCTGGGCAGGCGGGCGGGGACGTCGATGAGGACCCTGCCGTCCTTACGGGTCCACTTCAGGGTTCCCTTGTGGCCGAGCAGAGCGATCCGCGAGGTGGCGCTGAGCGGGATGTCGGCGGGCACCGACAGGGCGCCGCTGGGTGCGCCCAGCACGATGATGTTGAACTTGCCGGGGGTAACCGTGTAGCGGATGCCGAGGGCGCTGCCCTCCTCCTCGGCCCGTACCCACGGCGTCGAGCCGTAGATCGCCGGGCCGTTGACGCCCAGCCAGGCGCCGATGTCACGCAGCCGCTCCCGCATGACGGCGGGGACGGTCCCGTCGGGCTTGGGGCCGATGTTCAGCAGCAGGTTGCCGTTCTTGCTGGTCACATCGGCGAGCAGATGGATCAGGAACTCGGAGGTCTTGTAGTCCTCGTCCAGCTCGTGCTTGTTGTAGCCCCAGGAGTAGCCCATGGTGATGCAGCACTCCCACTTCTGCGGGTCCATGGTGGGGTTGGTGCGCTGCTCGTAGGTGGCGAAGTCGAAGTGGGTGTCGAAGCGGTCATTGATCACGACGCCCTTGGGCCGCGTCCGGTTCTTGGCCTTGTTGTAGTAGGAGGCCATGGGCTCTTCGCTGCGCCACGGCGGCTCCCCCGTGGGCCGGAACCACTGCCCGTCTGCCCACAGCAGTTCCGGGTCGTACCGGTCGATGATCTCGTACAGCTGCTTCAGCTCGTAGTCGCCGACGTAGTCCCCGACCGGCTTGTAGCCGACCATCGGGATCTCCTCGTCGGTGTAGAAGTTCTTCATCGGGCGGCCGATGGCCGGGTTGAAGAACTCGCCGAGCGAGTAGTACAGGCCCGGCCGTACGGTGCCGCGCTTGCGGGCGGCGGTCATCAGCTCACCGACCAGGTCGCGCTTGGGGCCGTACTTCACCGAGTGCCGGTCGGTGACCTCGCTGGGGTAGAGGGCGAAGCCGTCGTGGTGCTTGCTGGTCAGCGCGAAGTACTGGGCGCCCGCCTGCTCGAAGAGCTTCACCCAGGAATCCGGGTCGAAGTTCTCGGCCTTGAACTGCGGGATGAAGTCGTCGTAGACGAAGTCCTGGCCGTAGGTGTCGCGGTGGTACTTCCACTCGGCGGTGTCCTTGAAGCTCTGGTACCACAGGTACCACTCACCCGCGTTGTGCCGTCCGGTGCCTCCGGGCACCGAGTAGACGCCCCAGTGGATGAAGATGCCGAACTTGGCATCCTTGTACCAGCGGGGGACGGGGTGGGTGTCCAGGGATGCCTTGGTGGGCTCGTAGTCGGGGCGCGCCCTGCCGCCGAGGGCTTGGGCGATCCCCGGTGGGCCGAGCAGCACGGCCCCGCCGAGGGCGGCCGCGGTGGTCAGGAGATTTCTGCGACTGATTGCCATGAAGGTGCCTCTATTCGGCGACGGTGAAGGAGTCGAAGACAGCTGCGGCGGTCCGGCCCGGATCGTTGAGGTCGACGGCGCCGGCGACCAGGCCCGCGGCGCCGCTGCCGCTCGTGGGCCCGGTGTTGGTGACGGTCGTCGTCACCTGCGCGGCCTGACCGGCCGGCAGGCTCGGCCGGTACGGGGTCAGCCGGACGCGGGCCGCGGGGCAGTCGCGGGCCACGCCGAGGGCGGCCAGGTCGACCGCGTCGGCGAGCGCCTTCATCCCGGTGTCGTTGGGATGCAGATGGTCGCCCGAGTCGAACGCGGCGGCGTACCGGGTGGGGTCGTCCGGGTCGCGGACCGCCCTGTCGAAGTCGGCGTACCCGTCGAAGACGCCGCCGGAGTCGCGGACGAACGCGTTGACCCGCTGCCGGTCGGCCTCCTTGGCCTCGGTCCACCAGTCGCCCCACCCCCGGTACGGGACCACGGTCGCGCCGATCACCCGCAGCCCGCGGGCGTGGGCCCGCCGCGCGATCTGCCGCATGCCGTCGATCACCTGGCCGCCGGTGGCGCCGCCCCAGCTGAGGTCGTTCACGCCCTCGAAAAGGATCAGCGTCCGGGCGTTCGGCTGGGACAGCACATCGCGCTCCAGCCGGTCCAGCGCCGACGGGTTGCCGTCGGTTCCGGCGGTGATCCGGTTGCCGCTGATGCCCTCGTTGAGCACCCCGGGGGTGGACGAGCAGGCCGAAAGCCGGGCCGCCAGGTAGTCGGGCCAGCGCCGGTTGGCGTTCGCCGTGGACGACGCCCCGTCGGTGATGGAGTCGCCGAGCGCCACCACGGCGCCCCTCGCGTCACCGCCCCGAACGTCGACGCCGGTCAGGAACGGGAAGGTGGAGTCGGTCCGGGTGAAGGCGTCGCCGTCGGCGTCCGAGGCGTGGTCGCCACCGCCGTCGGGCGTCCAGTAGACGGTCTGGAGGCCCATCCAGTGCTGGCTGATGTGGGTGAGCCGGCCCGGGAAGTACAGGCTGACCACCAGGTCGGTACGGGCGGGCACCGCGAGCCGGACGGGGTCGCTGACCGCCTGCTCGCCCGCCGCGATCGTCACCTCCCTCTTCCCGTCGAACCGCAGGTCATACGGGTGCCGCACGGCCGAACCGCTGCCGCGCGGCCCCACGGTGGCGTGACCGATCGTCACCGGCTGGTCGGTAAAACCGTTGGCCAGCCGGATCCGCGCGCTTGACCCGCCGGCGCTGACGCGCACCGGTATGCGTACGGTCACCTCCGAGGTGCCGGGGTCGTACGAGGCGTGCTGCGCGGTGGCCCACGTCCCCGTCCACGCCGACTGCCCGGCCTCGGCGGGCGCTGCCTGCCCGGCCTCGGCGGGCGCTGCCATGAGGAGCGCTGCCAGGGTGGCCGCCAAGCCCGCGGCCAAGGCGGCGAAGCCGCGGTGTCCGAGCCCTTTGAACACCTCGCGCCCTCTGAATACTCCGAGCCGTCCGAACACTCCAAGCACGGGTCCTCCTCAGGAACGGTTCCTACCGCGCCGCGTCGGCATGGTGGAGTGCCTTGAGCGCCTTGGCGGCGCGGTTATCGGCCCGGCCGTCATCAGCCCGGCCGTTGTCGGCCCGGATTCGGCGGCTGCCGGGCCGCGCCGAGCAGCGGGGCGGCCAGGGTCGGCGCCGCCGCGACGCGGCGGAGGGTTCCTCTCCCGCTGGGCATCAGGCACCCCCGCCGCAGATGAGTTTGGCGTCGGCCCAGTCGGCGTGGTCGAGGGCGTTGCCGTCCCCGGCGTCCGAGACGACGAGTTCGAGCCGGCGCGCGCCTGCCACGTCGACGTCGATCTCCTTCGTCGCGGTGTCCCGGTCGACGGTGCCGCTCTCGTAGACGGGCGTTCCGTCGGCGAGGACGGTGTAGGTGACGGTGGCCGGGCCGTCGGACCGGCCATAGGTCTCCTGGTCGAGGCCGAGGGCCGCGTGGAAGCTGGCGCAGGTGCCGCCGAGCCACACCTGGACGCTGCTGGCGGCGTGCGTACCGAGGCCCTTCGCGTAGCCGGTGTCGTGCAGGCTGAGCGGCCGGCCGTCGCCTCCGGCGTTCTCTCCGACGGACTGGTCGCGTTCGACCGGGCCCCAGCCATTGCTGCTGGACTGGAACGGCAGATCGCTGACGTAGTGTTCGCCGGCCGTGAGCGGCGGTGGCTGCGCCGCCACCATCTCCTCCCCGGCCACCCTGCCAGGTTTGCCGCGCCGGGTGAATTCGGCGGTGGCGCCGACGATGGCGACAGTGCCGGTCTTCTGGGCCGATGGCACGGAGATGGTCCATTCCGCGGTCGCCGAGGCACCGGGTTCGAGGGTGCCGAGCCGGACCGGGCCGGCCGGGGTCGCGGTCCAGCCGTCCGGCAGGTCCGGGCTCAGGGTGAGGTCGCGGAGCGGCTTGCCCTCGTCCGGCACCGAGACCGCGGCCGTCACCCGGTAGCTGCCGTCCGGCTCGACGGTGTCGGGGGCGTCGACGGTCACCCGTGCCCGGGTGGCCGGGTCGGCGTAGGTGGTGGCGTCGTAGGCCGGAGCGGCCACATCGGAGACCCGCAGCGGGGAGGCGACATTGCCGAGGGTGGTGAGACCCACCTTTCCGAGGCCGCCGCTCGTGGCGTCCTCGCTCCACGAGGCGATGGCGATGGTGTTCTTGCCTTCGGCGCGGAGGATGCCGCGTGGCAGGGGGAAGGTGTGCTGGGGGCCGGTGTCGTTGATGTACTGGCCCATCAGCCAGCCGTTGACATAGATGAGGGCGCGGTAGTCACGGTCGGGGGTATCGGCGATGGTGAGACCGACGGAGACGTCCTGGCCCCTGGGCAGCCGGGGGGTGAAGGTGGTGCGGTACCAGGTGATGCCGGGGGCGTTGCCGGAGGCCGGAAGTGTGGCGTCGGCCCAGGAGTGGTCCGGGTAGCCGGGCAGTGTCCAGCCCGCCCGCTCGCCGTGGAGACCGCCGTTGTTCATGTGCCCGCGCACGGTGTCGACGGGCTTCTCGCCGCCCCGGGCGCCCTGGATGCGCCAGGTGATCTGTGCGTCGGACCCGGCGAGATACGCGGTGGTCAGCCCGCGCGGCTGCTTGTGGTCGTCGCTGTTCCAGGTGAAGTCCTCGTTGTGGCCCATGGTGCCGACCAGGACGGAGATCACGTTGTCCTCGCCCTTGCGCAGCAGACCGTCGGCGATGGGGAAGGTGCGGCGGCCGGTCTTGCTGGTCCCGGCGAACTCTCCGTTGATCCACACCGAGTACGCGCCCACCGCCCCGGACGAGGTATCGGGGTTGGTGGCGTTCGCGGCGAGGGACAGGGACTTCTCGGTGCCGGTGGCCTTGAAGCGGCCGCGGTACCACACGTGGCCGTAGTGGTAGCCGTACTCGTCCTGGTACAGCACCGGCAGGGTGCCGGGCGCGGTGGGGTTGTCGGTGGTCAGTGCGTCGGCGTAGGTCCACGACGAGTCGTCGAAGTCAGGGTCGGCCTCGGGAGTTCCGGCGGATGTCTTCCAGCCGGTCAGCTCGGGCAGGGTGACGTCCTTCGGACCGGGCACCGCGCCGAGCAGGCTGCCGGACGCGGTCGGCTTCACCTTCAGGGGGAGGCCGTTCCAGGTGACGCTCCGCACGCCGGGCGGTGCGAAGACCTCCAGTGGCCCCGTCTTCCGCGCGTCCCCGGTGAGCGCGAGCGTCGGGCCGGTGACGGATGCCGTACGGACCAGCTCGGTGCCGCGTTCCAGCACCGGACCGGCCTTCGTGTCCTGCCGCCAGAAACCGGCGGCCTGGTCGTCGGTGCCGATGAGCAGCAGCAGATCGGGGCGGCCGCCGCCCTGGACGAGGACCCGCGTGAGACCGGAGTGGGTGTAGTCCAGCTTCAGGTCGCCGCGCTCAGCGTCCCAGGTGGCGTCGGCCTTGCCGTCGATCACGGTGACCTCGGGCTTGGTGGAGTAACGCAGCACGGTCTGCCCCGGGTCGCCTTCGCCGCCGTACAGCACGGCTTGTGTGCGGTCACCGGTCCGGGCGCTGGTCAGCAGCTCGCTGGTGGAGTAGACCAGCCGCTGCCGGCCGCCGAGGTCATGGCCGGCGACGAGGATCTTGCCGGTCTTGCCGTTCAGCCGCGCGGTGACCGGATAGGTGCCGTCCGGGGTCTTCCAGTCGAAGGTCGTGGTGGCGTCGGCGCCGGACATCGGGTCGCCGTGCCGGAGGTAGAGGAACTGGGTGGCGGTGTCCGGGTTGGCGCGGGCCTCGATGTGCACGGCCTCGTTGGACGAGGCGGGCGCGTCGGCCGGATCGGTCGCGGTGAGCGGGCCCGTGGTGGTGTAGAAGAGGCCCTGCCGCTTCATCTCGTCGTAGTCGGCGCCGGTCTGGCGCGGCTCGCTGATCGGCGCGCCGTAGTCGTAGGAGGTGTAGACCTGTCGTGGGTCGGCGAGCCAGCCCCAGTTGGTGCCGCCGTAGGTCATGTAGAGGTTCTCGATGGTCGTGCCCCGCATGACCTCGTGCTTGTTGACGATCTTCTGGTAGGCGGGGCCCATCTTCTCCCGGCACTTCTCGTAGCCGGTGTCGCCCCAGGTCTGGAACCAGCCGGTGCCCGCCTCGAAGATCGCCAGCGGTGCGTCGTCCTGCTGCCGTTTGAGGGTGGGCAGCCACCACTCGCCCTTGCAGAAGGAGTTGTACTGGTCCAGTTCGCCGACGAAGTCCAGTCCCTCGCCGCCCGCGTACTGCGGCATCGGCTCGTTGCCGACGAGGGGCACGGTGATGCCGTCGGCCCGCGCCTGCTTGCTCAGCTCGACGATGTAGTCCCGGCCGTCCGGGTCGTACAGCTCGTTCTCGACCTGGTAGAGCAGCACCGGTCCGGTGCCGTCGGTGACCTGGCGGCGAGCGAGGATCCGGTCGATCTTCCGTAGCCATTCGCGGGCGGCGGAGAGGTATTCGGGGTCGGTGGAGCGGGCCCGTCCCTTCTGGGTGACCAGCCAGCCGGGAAAGCCTCCGCCGTCCGTCTCGGCGTTGATGTACGGTCCTGGTCGGGCGATGACGTAGAGCCCGGCCTCCTCGGCCATGTCGAGGAGTTTGCCGACGTCACGGACGCCGGTGAAGTCGTAGCGGCCCTTGGCGGGAGAGTGGTAGGCCCAGTCGAAGTAGATCGAGACGGCGTTCATGCCGCTTGCCTTGATCTTCTGAAGCACGTCACGCCACAGGTCCGGGCTGGGGAGCCGCCAGTAGTGGAACTCTCCGGACCATACGAAGAGTCGCCGGCCATCGACTTTGACGGAGTATTTGTCGTAACTGACCGTATGAGGCGTGGCCTTGGTGGCTTCGGCGGCTGTGCCCGTGGCGTGGGCGGGCACCGCCGCGGACAGCGCCGCGAGCAGCACGGCGGCCAGCGCTCCGGCCAGCGCGGACCGCAGCCGTCGACCGGGGGCGGAGAGGGGCGGGGAGGACAACCGGAAACGGACGGGGTTCATGAGGTGCCTCCCCCGCAGGTCAGCTTGGCGTCGGCCCAGTCGGCGTGGTCGGTGGAGACGTCGCCGTCGCCGTCGACCAGCAGGTCCAGCCAGCGGGCGCCGGTCACGTCCACGTCGACGGCGGCGGCGCCACCGGAGCCGTACAGCACCGGGCTGGTGAAGAGCGAGCGGCCGTCGGCGATCACCTGGAAGGAGACGCTGCCGTTGTCGCCGACCTCGTCGTCCACCCCGGCGGTGGCGGTGAACCGGGTGCAGCCGCCCCCGAGGTAGACCCGGATCTGGCTGTTCGCGTGTACACCCAGGCCCTTGGCATACGTGGTGCCGTCGATCGCGAGCGGCCGCCCGTCGCCCGCCGCGGACTCGCCGTTGGAGGTGTCCTTCTCGACCGGGCCCCAGCCGTTGACCGCCTTGACCAGGGTCAAGTCGCTGACGTAGTCGTCGGCGGACAGCCCCGGCGGGGGCACCTGTACGGCCCGCTCACCGGTGACGGTGCCTGGATGGCCGGTCTGCGTCAGCTCCGCGGTCGCGGACAGCACGGCGTAGCGGACCGGGTCGCCGGGCGGCGTGACGGTATAGGACGCGGTCACCCTGTCGCCTGGCCGGACCCGGTCGAAACGGGTGGTGTCGTCGGTGATCGCGGTCCAGCCGTCCGGCACCGTCAGCGCCAGCTCGACGTTCCGGGCGGTCGGCGCGTCCTTCGGCACGGTGAGCGTGACGGGGACCTCGGTGGCCGTGCCGAGCTTAAGGAACGGCTCGGCGCCGACGGTGACCCGGGCGCCCGGCGTCGGGATGGCGTAGGTCTTGGCGTCGTAGGAGGGCGCGTCCACCGTACGGATCTTGATCCCGCCCGCCGACGCGCCGAGGTCGACGAGGGTCGCGGAGCCGGGACCGGAAGCCTTGTCGGTGGACCAGACGGCCAGGGCGACGGTGTTGCCGCCCCGCTCGCGCAGGATGCCCTTGGGGATGACGAAGCGCCTCTGGGGTCCGGTGTCGGCCAGGTAGCGGCCGATCAGCCAGCCGTTGACGAAGATCTGGGCGCGGTAGTCGGTCCTGCCGCCCTTGGGTTCGGCGAGCTCCAGCGCGATCGCGTTGTCCTGGCCCCGCGGCAGGTCGAGCCTGGCGGTGGTGCGGTACCAGCGGACGCCGGGCCCGGTCTTCCCGGTCTGCCCGGCCAGGGTGGTGCGACTCCAGCCGTTGTCGGGATAACCCGGCAGCGACCAGCCGGCCCGCTCCCCGTACAGCCCGCCGTTGTTGTACGGGCCCCGCGCGGTGTCGACCGGGTTCTCGCCGCCCCGGCTGCCCTGGATCCTCCACGTGAGGGTGGTGGCTCCACCGATCACCTCGGCACCGAGCAGGCCGCGCGGTTCCTTGGAGTAGTCGTGGCCCCATTCCTCGTTGTGGCCCGCGTTCTCGACGAGGACGGAGAGCACGTTGTCGCCTTTCGCCTCGAGCGTGCCCGCCGGGATGTCGAAGGTGTGCGCGCCGTCGCCGGAACTGCCGAGGTAGCTGCCGTTCAGCCAGACCGCGTACTGGCCGGTCGGTCCGGTGTTGGCGTTCAACGCGATCGCGGCCGGCTTACCCGTGGTCGTGAACCGGCCGCGGTACCACACGCCGCCGTGGTGGTAGCCGTACTCGTCCATCGCGAGGACGGGCAGTGACCCGTCCAGTTCGGGGTTGTTGGCGCTGAGCCTCGCGGCGGTGGTCCAGGTGGAGTCGTCGAAGCGCGGGGCGGCCTCGGGTGCTTCCTCCTTGTACTTCCACGTCGTCAGCTCGGGCAGCTCGATGGGGCGAGGCGCCGGTGTGACGGCGGTCGCGCGGCCGTTCCACGTCACCTTGGTGGCGTCCGCGATGACCTCGATCTTCGTGGAATCGGTGGAGTCGCCGGTCAACTTCAGCGTGCCGCCGTCCAGTTCGGCCGTGCGGACGAGGGACGGGCCACGCACGAGGACCGGGCCGGCGGCGGTGTCCCGCCGCCACCAGTGGGCGGTCTCGGCGGTGTCGGCGATCAGCAGGTCCAGGCCGTTCACCCGCACGCGGGCCAGCCCGTCGTGGGTGTAGTTCAGCCGCAGATCGCCGCGTTCGGCATCCCAGGCGGTGGTCACCTCGCCGTCGAGCACGGTGACCTCGGGCCGCTTCTCGTACCGCAGAACGGTCTCACCGCCCTCGCCCTCGCGGCCGTACAGCAGCGCCACGTCACGGTCGCCGACGCGCGCGTGCGTCATGATCTCCGAGGTGGAGTAGACGAGCCGCTGGTCGCCCAGGTCGTAGCCCGCGACGAGGAGTTTGGCGTCCCGGCCGTCGACGGCGATCGTGCCCCGCTGCGGCACGCGCGGATAGTCACCGTCCGCGCCGGTCAGGGACAGAGTGGTCGCGTCCTTGTCCTTCACCCGGGTGTCGGCGTGCCGGACGGTGAAGAACTGTGTGCCGTCGTCGGGGTTGACCCGGCGGTCGACGCGCAGTGCCTCATCGGAAGGGGTGGGTGCTTCGGCCTTGTCGGTCCGCGCCAGCGAGCGGACCGAGTTGACGAAGTACCCGAGGCGCTTGAACTCCTGGTACTTGTCGGTCAGCTGCCGGGACTCGTTGATCGGAGCCCCGTAGTCGTAGGAGGTGTACACCGCGTTCGGATCGGCGAGCCAGCCCCAGTTCGTACCTCCGTACGTCATGTAGAAGGACTGGCCGCTCACCCCGGCGGCGATGTTCATCTTGCTGAACACCCGGGTGAAGTCGGTGCCGGTGAGCCGCGCGCAGTCCCGGTATCCGGTGCCGCCCCAGGGGTCGAAGGCGCCCCCCTGCGCCTCCGGGATGATCAGCGGGGACTCGGGTTTCCAGTCGTTCACATAGGAGTAGTCCGGCAGGTTCTTCCAGGCGTCGGGCTTCGAGCAGTCGAAACCCTGCGGGTAGGCGTCGAAGCCGTAGATGTCGGGGGCGCCCTTGCCGCTCACCCAGTTCTTGTTGGCGCCGCCGTCGTTGACGAAGGTGGGCACATCGATGCCGTCTCTCTTCGCCCAGTCGATCAGCGTCTGCATGTAGTCGGCGTCGTGGCGGCCGCCCTGGTACTCGTTCTCGACCTGGTAGAGGATCACCGTGCCGGTGCCCCGGGTGAGCTGGTGGCGGGCGATGACGCGGTTGATCCGGCTCATCCACTCGCGCGCGTCGTCGAGGTAACCGGTCTCGGAGGTGCGGTTCACGCCCCCTCTCGTCTTCCGCCAGGCGGGGAAACCGCCGCCGGAGACCTCGGCGTTGATGTACGGGCCGGGGCGGGCGATGACGTACAGACCGGCGCGCTCGGCCTCGTCCAGCAGCCGCTCCACATCACGGATGCCGGTGAAGTCGTAGGAGCCGGGCTTGGCCGAGTGGTACCCCCAGTCGAAGTACAGCGAGACCGCGTTGAATCCGCCCGCCTTGATCTTCTGGAGTACGTCACGCCACGCGTCGGGGCTGGGCAGTCGGAAGTAGTGGAACTCGGCGCCCCAGACGTACAGGGGCTTGCCGTCGATCTTCACCGAGTAATGGTCGTAGGTGACCGTGTGCGCCTGCGCCCGCGGCCTCGCCTGGGCGGGTGTCGCGGCGCCCGGACCGGTCAGGGGAATGACGGCCAGCAGCGCGGCGAGCAGCAGGGAGCGCCATCGCCCTCTCATGACGTCAGCCCCTTCACCACGGCGGCCCGCGCGGTCTCGATGTCGGTGACGTCCTTCGTACGGCCGTCGAGGTTCCGGGTCGCCGTGGCGAGGGCCTCGGCCAGGGCGTCGCTGTCGGCGTCGCCGGCCTCCTTCTTCCTCAGCTGGGCGATGAGTTCGTAGTCCTCGATGCCCTCCTTCAACTGCTCCCAGCGGATGCTGGACATCGGCCCGTCCTTCCCCGGATAGACCAGGTATTCGTCGCCCTGGGTGAAGATGTGCACCGGCTGGGTGAAGGGGTCGCGCGTCCAGCTGTTGTACGACCAGCGCAGAAACCCGTCGAGATTCCGCTGGGCGGAGATCCACGGCAGCATGCGTGACTCGACGGCGGGAGAGTACGCCAGGGTGTTGGGATGAGCCGGTGAGCCGTACACGTAGAAGGTGGTGATCTTTCCGGCCGCGCGCCGCTCCGCCGCCTTCTCCTTCGTCATCGCGCCGATGCCGCCCCAGTCGACGGACAGGTTCGAGGCGACGCCCTCCGTGCTGATCGACCCGGCGACGGAAATCCGGTCGTCGAAGACCGGCGCGACCTCGTGGACGAAGTCCTTGACGACCCTCATGGTGTCGATCGGGCGTTCGTCGAAGGACAGCCAGGTGTCCTCCAGCCAGCCCTTCGCCTTCAGGTGCTGCTCGAAGGCGGACAGAAACGCCCCCCACGCCTCCCGCCAGCGGTCCCCGCCCAGATCGACGTTCTCGTAGACGGTCTTGCCGGTACGGGTGTCCGTGTAGGTGAGGTGCTCCTTGTCCTGGAACGCCAGCATGGAGAAGGCGCCGATGTCGGGCCCGAGCCCGGCGCGTCTGGCGGTCCGGACGTAACGGTCCCAGCGGGCGAAGTCGAAGGAGAAGGTCTTCCCGTTCCAGGTCCAGCCGACCATGCTGGAGTACGGCGTGGCCGTCTGCGACTCCCGGGTGCCCAGCGACCACTGATGGTGCCAGGGGTTGTCGACGACGGTGGTGTTGATGACCTTCTGACCGCGGGTGGCCAGGTCGCGGTTGTAGGCTTCGATCAGCTTCCAGTGCTGGTCGGACCAGAGCTTCACGCCGTGTGCCTGCGCGATGGTCTCCGGCTGGGCCCATACGTCGAGGAAGAAGCCGTAGTCATCGGAGTCGGGCGCGCTCGCGTCCGCGACCTCGATGGTCAGCGGGTAGCTGGTCTGGGTGCGGCCGTCGGCGTCGATCTTCACGGTGCCCCGGTAGGTCCCGGGCCTGGCCTTCTTGGGGATGTGGAAGGTGAACCACAGCGGCTGCGCCGCGTACGCGGGCACGTCCACGGAGGACCGCTCTTCGAGGGGGTCGCCGACCACATCGGGGTTGCGGTCACCCGAGACCTCCTTGCCGGAGCTGACCTGGTCGATGGTGGCGGACCAGTCGACCTCGCTTTTGGAGCGCTGAACGGGCACGTACTTCACGAACCGGACCCGGGTGTCGTCGCCGGACAGCTTCGCCCCGCCGGGTCCGGTGAGATCGCCGACCACGGCCTTGACGTTGCCGAGATCGTGGCCGGACGCGATCGCCAGTTGCGCCGAGACCTGCTCGTTGCGCACGGCGGAGAGAGCCAGTTCCTTGGTGTCCTTGCCCTGGATGGCGGTCATCGGGTAACGCGGGACCCGCTCCTCCGCGGAGCCGGCGAAGGATCCGGTGGGTACCCAGGTGATGGTGTCCCTGGTGCCCATGGCATCGGCGACCTTGACGGTCAGCCAGGTGGTGGTGGCCTTGGAATCGGGGCCGGTATCGGTGTTCGTGCCGGTGACGGCGATCGCGGTGGTGCTCGCGGCCACTACGACGCCCGCGACGAAGCCGGCCAGGAGCGAGGACGTACGTCCCATGGGTCGGTGTTCCCTCTCTCACGGAGGTGCACGGTGGCGTCGTCAGGAGGTGACGGAGAATCCGCTGAAGACGGCCTCGATGTTCTTGCCGGGATAGCCGATGTTGGCGGCGCTGGCGACCATCCCGGCGTCACCGGTGCCGGCGGCCGAGGGCACGTCGGCGGTGCCGACCCTCGACCAGGTCTCGCCGTCCTGGCCGGATAGGTCCTGACCGCCGGCCCGGATGGCGAACTGGTCCCCGGCTTGAGCGTATCGGGCGTCATCGGTGGTGGCGGTCGTCCGATACGCGGCCGTCACGCTGCCCGGGGTCGGCTCGGTTTCCACCCGTACCGTGTCGGAGGCCTCCTGGGCCCGGTCGTACGTCACCGACGCGGTGAGATCGTGACCGCCCCACTTCGCGTCGGCGGCCGGAGTCACCGCCCGGGTGGTGGTGAGCGTTCCGCCGGCCTTGAGGGACTGCGCGGTGGTGGGACCGGCCGCGGTGGCGGTCCAGCCGTCGGGGAGGTCCAGGGCCGCGCTGACGTTCCTGATGGCCCTGGTGGACCAGTTGGTGGCCTCGGTGGTCACCTCGAAGGGCGTGCCGGAGCCGGTGGCCGGGGCGTCCGGACTGATCAGGACGGAGGCAGCCGAGACGTCGTCGCGCTTCAGCGCCTTGATGGCCTTGGCGGCACCCTTCGCTTCGAGGTTGACGAACGCCGGGGTGACGCCGAGCGGTGCCGCGTACCCCTTGAGGGTCTTGGGGCCATGGATCACCGTCCCCTGGTTGACGTCGTACCAGATGCCGGACGGCAGGTGGACGGTCCGGGTGGCGCCTGCACTCAGCTTGGGCGCGGCGAGCACGGCCGGGCCGAGCATCCACTCGTCGGTGACGGTGTAGCTCTCCTTGTCCTTCGGGAAGTCGAAGAACAGGGGCCGCATGATCGGGTCGCCGGTCTTCAGGGTGGACTGGACCTGGTCCCAGATGTACGGGGCGAGCTTCTTGTGGGTCTCGATCGCCTGCCGGTAGAGGTCGACCGTCTCCTGGTCGTAGTCCACCTTCTGCCCGGTGGTGGTGTCATAGGTGTCCACCGGTGATGTCGAGGAGTACATCAGCGGCATCAGGGAGGCGGACTGCGCCCATCGCACCAGTACGTTCTTCGACGGCGCGGGCTGGCCGCCGGAGCCACCGATCATGTCGGACTCGACGAACGGGTAGCCGATGGTGGAGATCGCCAGGTTCTGGGTGGCGGAGGCGCGCAGCGACTCCCAGCCGGTGCCCTTGTCGACCTGGCGGGTGACGAAGCCGGCCTTGTGGGCCGTCTCGTTCCAGTGCACCCGGATGCCCGCGCCCTGGAGGTCGAACTCGTCGGCGAGCTGTGTGCCGAGCTTCTGATAGTCGGTGGCCTGGTGGCCTTCGCGGGGGGCGCACTTCTCGTCGAAGAAGCGGGTGTCGAACTTCAGCCCGTCGATGTCGTAGTCGCTCATGAGCTTCTTGACATTGCCCACGTACCAGGCCCTGGCGTCGGGGTTCGCCAGGTCGATGATTCCGGCCTGGCCGTTCCACCAGGTCACTTGGCAGGGCTTGCCGGTGTCCTTGGCGTCCATGAGCAGATAGCCGTTGTCGACCGCGTGCTGGTAGTTGGCCGAGTCCAGATTGATCCACAGGGTGACCCAGAGGCCGAAGTCGAACCCCATGTCATGGATCTTCTTCGACATGCCCTTGGGATCGGGGAAGGTCTTGGGGTCCCAGGTCAGATTGCCGTAGTTCGACTCCCACTTGTCGTCGAGCTGGATGGTGTGTCCGTCAAGGCCGTTGTCGTGGAGGTCGGTGGCATAGTCGAGCAGTTTCTCCTGGTCGACCTTTGTGTAGAACTGTGCCCAGGAATTCCACAGGGGCTTGGCGTACTGCTCGTACGTGGCATCGCTCTTGGCCGGCTTGCCGACGAGGCCGATGTAGTCGCGGTAGACCTCCAGCGGGGTCGACTCGACGAACACGGTGGCCTTGTAGGTGTGGGACGACTCGACGGTGAAGCGGCCGAGGCCGTCCTTGCCCCCGTTGATTGCCACGTCCATGACATCTCCAGTGTCGACCCGGAGGCCGGTCGCGGTGGAGGTGTACCAGAACGGGTCGATCATGTTGTAGGAGGCCGGGCCGAAGGTGCCGTGTTCGACCTCACCCGCGTCGAGCGGCCAGGGTTGGTCGACACCGGGGCCGCCCCGCGGGGTCTCCGCCTCGCCGTGGCCGTACCAGTGGCCCGCCGACGACAGGTCGTAGGCGAGCCCGAGCCGGTCGGGGCTTCCGCCCTCGACGTCCCAGTCCAGCTGGTAGCGGTCCGATGCGGGGGTCAGCCGCGCCGTGACGCTGGCGCCGTCGAGCGTGGTGTCGGCGGTGAGGGTGAGGACGCCGTCCTTCCATGCCCAGTCGGTGACCTCGGTCGCGTGCTGCCACTGGCCGCCGGAGCGGAATCGCAGGCCCCCCGTGTCGCCGCCCGCGGTGCTGAGCACGGTCTCTCCGGCGCGCTCGGTGGTGAGGGCGAGTTCGCCGGTGGCGATGTCGACGGTGTAGCCGGGGGTCTTTCCCGTGGCCGGCACGGACACGGTGAGGGCATCCGCGTCGTGGGCCACCTTCGGCTGGACGCCGGTGTCTGCCCGGGCCGGTGTGGTGAGGGGTTCGGTCACGGACGGTATGAGCGTCATGGCCAGCGCGGCGGCCAGGAGCATGCCGAATCTGCCGGTTTCACGTGGCCTACGGGGGTGGGTGCGCACTCGCGTCCTCCTGCGGGGCGGGGCATGGCGTCGTTGGCACACACTGCAAGATCATGTTTTTTTGTGTTCATAATCTTGCGAAAAACGTCACCTGTCAACACTCCTCGCCGCGAGTTCCCGGCCCCACCGGGCCCGTATCGGCCCCAGCGACGCCGGCATTCCCCAGGCCCACGCCCTGGTTCCCGAGGTCGCAGACCCGGAGAGCGCGGCGGTGAATTCTGCGTGAACTACGCCCGATTCCCGGGCCCGTACGGCCTCGTACGGTCCGGTTCGGTCCGGTTCGGTCCGGTGAGGCCTGTGGTGCCCGCAGGTGGCCGGCGCCCTCGAGCAGGGGCAGACCGTCCAGCCGCCGGATCGGTCCGGCGGCGCGGCTCCGGCACTCGGGGCTGACAAGAACGATGGATGTCTTTGCTCGATCCGAGCGGATTGCGAGCAGAATAAATCACTTTGGCCAGCGCCCGGTTGATGCCTGC
Source organism: Streptomyces sp. 5-10 (assembly GCF_014712245.1). NCBI lineage: Bacteria > Bacillati > Actinomycetota > Actinomycetes > Kitasatosporales > Streptomycetaceae > Streptomyces > Streptomyces sp. 5-10. Next base: position 40,637 of record NZ_JACVYG010000004.1, on the reverse strand, counting down.
CTCGCCCTCGCCCTGGGCCGTCGCACCGTGTCTGACGTCGATCGCGTTGATCACGGCGCCGCCATGGGTACGGGTGACCATCTGCTGGCGCGCCAACTCGTCCAGATCACGCCGGATCGTGGTGGCGGAGGCCCCCAGTGCGTCGGCGCGGCGTCACCTTGAGCGCCGGCGAAGGCGCGGGAGAATCTCTGCGATGACGAGGGAGTGCCGCCTGCGTCGCGCAGCGCTCTGGGCATCCGGAGCCTGTCCGCGGCCCTGGAGAAGGCCCAGGGACTGGAAGCCGCAGAGGATTCCGCGTACACGGCGGCGGACATCGACTCTCACCAAGGACATGCGCCGGCGTCTGGCGGACCGAGGGAGCAGCCGGAACTGCTGCCGGCCCGGGACCGGTCCCGGGTCGGCAGCGCTATCGTCCGCGAGATGACTTCCGATGAAACGCGCAGACCCCCCAAGCCGGTCGCCGCAGCAATTGTCTTTTACGCGCTGTTCGCTGCCGCCATGTTGATCTTTGCTCTCGGTATTGCGATCGCGGGCGGCGGCTGGCTGGCACTGCTTGGTCTCGTCACGCTCCTGCCGGGCTCGGTGGCTCTCGGGCTATGGCAAGGAAACCGCGGCGCCCGGGTTGTAGCGATCGCATTCGGTTTCCCGTCCATTGTGGTCTCGATCGTGATGACCCTTCTCCTTGCGGTGCCGAAGTCGTCCCGGGCTTGGTTCACCCCCGACGAGGTGGATGGGCGATTCATCGATGAGGACGGCGACGAGGAGGACGAAGAGAGGATGGCTGGCCGGGGGTGACGCGGTAATTGCTTTGGATGTCTGTTTGCGATCCCGGTGCTGATCGCAGATGTGAGGCGGGGCGAGGCCGAGATCCGGCGTCGGGACTGGTGGTCAGCAGGGTGGCCGTCGTGGTGGACAAGTGCGTGGGAGAGGACGAAGGACATGGGCCGATGGCAATGTGTGAAGGCGGGGATATCACTCCTTGGCGGTGCCGCGACGGCCGGGCGCAGAGTGCTTCTCTCGTGTTTCACTGTCGCTGCGCTGGTCGCCGTCTCGGGCTGCGAGAACTCAGGCGGCGGAAAGGCGGAGTCCGCTCCGTCCGCCCCTCCGTCGACGCGGCTCGAAACGCCGGAACCGACTACCTCGTCGAATTCGGAGGGCTCGGACACCACAAGCGACACGGACGAGGAACGGTGGTGCTACGACGGCGTACCGTACAACCCGAAGAGTCCGCCGTACTCCGGCAGGGGCCCGCACTCGGCAACCGTCGCCCGGATCGTCTCCTATGACCCCCGCGTTCAGGTCCTGGCCCCACCCGCGCCCAACCTGCCGTCGGAATGGGAACCGCATGTGAACGGTGACAGCTTCGGCAAAGTCGATCGCTCGCGAGTGCAACTTGTCATCTGTATGTTCATGCCGACTGCGAAGGCAGGTGAAGCCGGGATGAACGCTGCTCCCGTCGGAGAGTGTGAACTCAGGGACAGTTCAGATATCCCCGTAACACTTGAGGTGGTTCCGGCCTCCTACGATTTCGTGGTGTACGAGGCCAGGACCGGGAAAAAGGTCGATGAGTTCAGCCTCGACGGGGCGGCCTCCGCCGAAGCCTCGTGCCCCGGCGTTACGTTCAGTGACGGAATCAGCCCGATCGGCCAGGCCGTGAAGGACGATGCTTTGGCCGCTCGTGTCCAATCGCTTGTCGAGGACACGGTCTGACGAAGGCGCGGCGGCCCGGGGCCCCGAGCCTGCCGGCCTCGGCATAGGCACCCGCCTGGGTGGCGGGCATGGTGACGAAGCCCGATACCACAACGCCCTGTCAGTCGCCGGGAACAGCGCTCAGCGCCTCGATCAGCTGCCGGGCGCGCGTGTCCTCCGTCAGAAGGATCTCGACCAAGGGGCCAGTCGTCCCCTTCGCCCCGGTACCGCCGTCGAGGCGGACGCGTACGGCCTGCGGTGGGACGCCGCACACGCCCAGCACCTCCACCGCACGGTTGTCCTCCTCCAGCAACGCCCGCAGCAGATGAACGGCGCTGAACTTCGCCGCACCTTCCCGCCGCGCCTGTTCCATCGCCGCGGTCAGCGCCCTTGCCGCGGCCCCCGTGAAGCGGACGCCCGCCCCGGTCACCGTCGTCCCCCAGCACGTCCCGCGCGGCAACGCTCCCTTCGACGTCGTCAGGGCCGCTCCACGCGCCGACTGAGACGGCGGCCATCAGCTCTGCTCAGTCCAGTACGAAGGTGCCGCCCGCGGTTGTCGCCAGGTCGGGCCCGAAGGCGGCTGCCGGTGTCCAGGCGCCGGGGCTGCCGCCACCGCGGGCCAGCAGTTCGGTGACGGTGGCGGTGACGTCGGCCGTGAAGTCCATGCCGTCGCCGGCGCGGAGCCATCCCTCGTGCCGGGTGCCGTCCACCCACTCCACGACGGCATGCCCCCAGGAGTGCTCGCGCGGACGGGGTGCGGCCTTGATCGGGGCCCGGCCGAGCCGGTCGAGGGCGAGGCGTCGCAGCGCCGGAACGGACAGCAGGCGGCCCAGCAGCGGGAGCAGGACACGCATCAGCGGAGCGGTCGGCACGAGAGCGGAGGTAGCGGTGACGAACGGCGCTCCGCTCACCGCATGCGCCGCGACGAGCTCGCCGGACGCGACACCCGCCGACTTCGCCGACTCCCCGTCCGGGAAGGCGAGTCGCTGCACGTCCGCGCCGAGGCGCGAGGTCACCAGCCGCCCGTTCTCGTACCGCCGCCCGCCGGCGGTGAGCGCGTCCACGATGCTGGCCGCCAGGGCGGCACCGAGCACGCCCGCCTCGACGGCCACCGAGGCCACGGCGTCGACCCGCACCCGGTGCGGCGTGGGCCGCCCGTCGCACAGCTTCGCCACCACCGCCTCCGTCGCCAGCACACCGAATCCGACGCCGGTGACCAGGGTGCTGCCCACCCGCACCGCTTCGTCGTGCAGGGCGAGCAGCCCCTCCACGGCGACCACGTCGTTGGCCTGGTCGACGTAGTGGCCGCCGGGCATGCAGGCACGGGCGATCAACGGTGCCGTGGCGGCGAAAGCGCCCATCGTGTTCACCACCACGCGCGGGCGCTCCCGCACGATCTCGTCCGCGATCCGCTCGGCCGAGTCGACGACGACCACCTTCGTGTCCGCGGGCAGACCGGCTTCGGCCCCGGCGGCGACCATCCGCTCCCGGCTGCGCCCGACCGGCACGACCGTCAGCCCCCGGGCGGCCAGTCGCGCGGTCACACCTCGGCCGACACGGCCGGTGGCCCCGACGATCCACACCTCGTCGTTCGCCCTGCTCTCGCCAGCCGTCCCGCTGGTCTCGCTGGTCTCGCTGGTCTCGGTCATGTGAACGTCACCCTGTCCGCTCCGGGCCGCACCGGGGACGAGCGCCCCACAGTGATGACACAGTGTGCCATGAGTGCAGGCTAGCACCGATGACACAGTGGGACATCACCTGTTACCGTCGGCCCATGGCGAGATGGGATCCAGGCGCCGAAGAGCGCCTGAAGCGGGCGGCTCTGGAGCTGTATCTGGAGCGCGGCTACGACAACGTGACGGTGACCCATATCGCCGAGCGGGCCGGACTCACCCGGCGCTCCTACTTCCGCTACTTCCCCGACAAGCGCGAGGTCCTCTTCGCCGGCTCGGAGCGCCTGCCCCCGGCGCTGGCGGAGGCGGTTCTGGCGGCGGACCCGAACGCGGCTCCGTTCGCCGCCGCCCTCGACGCGCTGGCACGAGTCGGTGCCGAGCTCGTCGAGCAGGTGGACGGCGCGAAGGAGCGCCGGGCGGTGATCGACGCCAGCCCCGAGTTGCAGGAGCGCGAACGGACCAAGACCGCCGCGATCACCGCTGCGATCCGTGACGCCCTGAAGCAACGTCAGGTGAACGCCGAGACGGCCGAACTGGTCGCGCAGCTGGCCACGGTGGCCTTCCAGAACGCCTTCCGGCACTGGATCGAGGCCGAAGGGCGTGCGAGTTTCGGCAGCTGCCTGCACACGGTGACCGACGAACTGCGAGCCGCCCTCGCCGGGACGTGAGAAGTCGGACTCAAGGGATGGGCCTGACGGGATGGCGCCTCTCGACACCGGGCGGGTGCGATCGGCCGCCGGGGAGCGAGCGGTGCGATCGGCTCACTGCCAGAAGCACTCTTCGATCACGAGCTGAGGGTCGGTGGTTCTCCTGGTGAATTGGTACCGCAGCCAGCCACGTCCGTGGTCGAAGTAGAGGACGTGCTGACCGCCGGGGCGGGTGGACTGGGCCGGTTCCACGCTCATTCCGGCTGGAAGGTCCCGGTCGGTGTCGATGCCCCGAAAGTAGGGGTCGGCGGCGGTGACGAGTTCGGCGCGGGCGGCGTATACGAGAGTGCGGGCCGCTTCTGGGAGGGCGTCGCGGTCTTCCTCGGCCTTCTTGGTCCAGTCCGCTTGCCAGGGCGGCCCATGAAACCGTCGGTCACTGGCCGGGTTCCGCCTTCGCTGCCTGACGGCGAAGGTTCCCGGCTTCCTCGATGAGGGCTTTGGCGCGGCTGTAGTCGGGCTCCCGGTCGGCCTCGTCCTCCAGGGCGTGCACCTTCGCCTCCAGGCGCGGGTCGCGGGCGACGGCGTATTCGCCCCACCAGCGGGCCATGAAGGCGGGGACCGGCGCGAGGTCGTAGGCATCGGCGATGTCGCGACGCCAATGCCGGTCGAAGTCGACGAGAAGTTGCGGCGCGTGCTGGGCGATGGCGGCGCGGAGCGCTTTCGGCGTCCTGTCCGGCATGGGGGGCACGGCCCCCGAGGCGAGCGGCCCGGCGGTCATGAGCGGCATTCCTTCGGTGGTGGCGGTCAGGCTACGGACAGTGTGGAGCGCGTAGCGCCCGTGGGGTCGCCGGGGGTGCTGGTGACGGCGAGGGCATCGCGCTGGCCGGTGGTGACCATGCGGGCGTGGGTGTGGACCTCGCCTCGGGCGTAGGCGTCCAGCAGGATCTCGACGAGGGCGGACATGGACCGGACCGTGTCCTTGATGCGGCGCTCGTTGGCCGCGTGCCATACGGCATCCGTGGTGAAGATGGTGCGGCCTCGCCGGTTGCGCGCCTCAGGGTTCGGAGAGGTGCGCGGCAGCGCGAGAGTCCCGGCGGCGTAGTCGGTGAGGGCTCGGGAGGCAACCCAGATCAGGGGGAGGCCTTCGTTCCTGGCACGGTGGCCCGCGGCGTCCCATACGTTCTTGGCGATGTTCGGGGCGCGCTCTGTCTCGCCTGCTGCCGGCATGCGACGGCCCTCCTGTCGTGACGCCCGTGACCACCTTGGATCTACCTATCGAAAGGGTACTACGGATCGAACCGGTAAGTCAGCGGTGTGCCGGTCAGGCCGATGAGACGGAACCGGCTGTCGGAGGCGTGAGCTACGGTGGGCATCGTCCTTGCACCCCCTTGAGTCCCTCGGGCCGCTTCGGTCGAGTACGAGGAGAAGAGGAGCATGGGGAGTGACCCCCGAGCAGCTGCGGTCCTTCTGTCTCTCCTTCAACGCGGCGGTGGAGGAGTTCCCGTTCTCCCGCCACCCGGAAGTCTCGGCCTTCAAAGTGGTCGGCAAGATCTTCGCCCTGTCGACGCTGGACGCCCGTCCGCTCACGGTGAATCTGAAGTGCGACCCGGCGGACGCGGGCCGGCTCCGTGCCGGGCACCCGGAGCTGATCGTCCCGGGGTGGCATATGAACAAGCGCCACTGGAACACGGTGACGGTCGACGGCGGCCTTCCCGACCAGCTGGTCCGGGAGCTCATCGAGGACTCCTACGACCTGGTGGTCGCGGGGCTGCCGAGGGCCGAGCGCCTCCGGCTCGACCGCCCTTGAGAGCGGTCCCGGCCCCGGGAGGGGCTACGTCACCGCGATCCGCCCCCCGACACCGGCGCGACGCGTCCCCCCGTCATCCGACCGGGGCCGGCGGGACAGGCGGGCGCTTCCTGACGGGAAGCACCCGCTGTGCTGTCATGTCAGCACGTGTTGTCGGCGCGCCACGTGACCTTGTGCACGGTCGTCGGGTTGTAGAAGAACTGCCTACTCGCCTTGTCTCTCGTGACACACACCGTGCCGTCCACCGGGGTGGTCCCGTGGTCCAGGTAAGAGGTGTACTCCACGTCGACAGCGCGGGACCCCGTGTTCTGGAACACGAAACCGTCGACGTTTCCGGACCAGTCACCGCTGGTCACCAGGACCGGGGTTTCGACGGGGGTGGGGTAGGACGCAAAGGTGGGCCACAGGCAGAAGTTGCCGTCCGCGCAGGCACTGCTGCCGGCCGCCGACGCGCTGGGCGCGGTGGCTGCGATGCCGGCGAAGGTGGCGGATAAGACCGTGAGAGCGAGGGAGCGCTTACGCATGACACTTTCCTTTCGATGCTGTGCACGGAGACGGCCCCGACCGCTCTCGATGAGCAAGCCAGCGAGCGGCAAGCGGTCGGCGCGGCGGGGGTCGTGGGGAAGGACGTGAGCCCGACGACGACGGTGACCTTATCGAGGGTCTCAGCCACTGGACCAGGGACATTTACGCCGTGATCAACCAGCGGGCGAGGGCCTTCGTGCTGCACGTCTGTCATCGCCGGAAGGCGACATGCGCAGTTTCACCAGGGATCAATAGCCACCGCCACGACCAGCACCCTTGATACAACCCCTCACCCCGAAACGAACATCTCTACACGAACCCCTCCACTTACAGATCCCGAAGTTGAGGCACCCGGCGGTCTGGCTCACCTCCTGTCCATGCGCACTACCCGGTTCAGGCCCATGCCTGCCAGGTGAGGAGCGACCGAGCTATGATCACCGGCCCAGTGACGGCTGGCCACCCCCGGTTTCATTGAGTGAACCAACATCCCGGACGACTAGCGGAGCCGCTATGAACCAAGTCGACGACGGCAACGGCGCCGAAGCGGAAGCCACCCCTGTTCGGGGACACCGCGCATCCCACGGCGAAGCCCTGCTCGACAGGGCCTTTCGCGTACTCGACTGCTTCGGACCGGACACGCCGGTGCTGTCGTTGACCTCACTGGCCGCTCGGTCGGAACTGCCCAAGGCCACCGCACTGCGCATCGCCCGCAAGCTCGTCGAGAAGGGAGCGTTGGAGCGAACCGACTCCGGTCAGTACACGATCGGCTTAAGGCTGCTGGAAATCGCGGCCCTCGCACCGCGCGGCCACGGCTTGCGCGCCATCGCCTTGCCCTACATGCAGGACTTGCTGCACGCCACGCGACAGCACGTGGCTCTGGTCGTGCGCGAGAACCTGGACGGAGTCCTCGTCGAGCGGCTGACCTCCCACCACGCCGAACCCGTCGCCTACCGAGTCGGCGGCCGAATGCCCTTGCACACAACCGCCCCCGGCCTCGTCCTGCTGGCCTTCGCCCCCGCACATGTGCAAGATGACGTCCTCGGCGGTGACTCACACGCGGACGGGGCGGAGACGGGGGACCCGAACGGCGACGGCGATGCGCTACGGTCGCGACTTGCCGCCGTCCGCCGCGACCGGTACGCGGTGTACTCACGCCGCCACTGCGCATTCCCAACGACCGCGATCGCGGCCCCGATTTTCGACCGTCATCAGACTGTCATCGCCGCCGTCTCGATCCTCACGTCCTCCGAGCGGACCGAGCCATCGGCCCACATCCCCGCCGTGGTCGCCGTGACGCGCGCCATCAGCCGGACCATGGCTTACGACACGTAAAGCCATGGCCAACCGCCGGGTTCCCGGGGCCCTCCCGCAGAGGCGGGAAGCAGGACCGAGACACGCCACTCCCCCAACTCCCCTGCGATAAAGTCCGGTCGACGTGGATGGTCCGACCGAGACAGAACGCATGCACCAGGGCACGGTGGCGTACCCGGGCGACCGTACGTCCCGCTGTCCACTGGGCCGCGAGCGGCAGTTGGAGGAGGTCCTCCGTGTCCTGAGCGATCCGGGCGGGGCGCGCATGGTGCTCGTCCGGGGTGAACGCGGCATCGGTCGCACTCTGTTCATCAGCACCCTCGCCGAACGGCTTCGTGCGGAAGGGACAGCGGTTCTGACGCCGAGGTGTGTTCCCGGCGACGAGGAACGCCCTCTGCTGCTGGTCCTGCGTCTGATGCTGGCGCTGGAGGAACACCGGGGAGCGATGTCGCGTCGGCGCGGGGTCGGCAACCCCTCCACGGAGGCAGTGCACGCCGCGGAAAGGGGCGACCGGGCCGTGATGGCCGAGGCGCTCGCCACCGCGCTGACCCAGCCGGCGGCCTCCTCCGTGCCCGTGGCCGTCGTGGTGGACGACGCCCAGTATGCCGACGCCGAATCGCTGTCCTTGCTGGGCGGGATCGACCTCGCACCGAGTGTGGCGAGTGTCCGACTGGTGTTCTCGGCGATCGGGCACACCGAGGGTGGGACTCACCGGCGCCGCGCGTCGGTTGAGGCGGTGGGGCGGCTGGCGGACGACCCGGCGGCGCTGACGATCGTTCTGCCGCGCCTCGAGGAGGGCGAGGTGGCGGCCGTGGCGGCGCAACGGTTGCGGGCTGTCCCCATCGCGGGCCTTGTCCGTCGCCTGCACGAGCTGAGCCGGGGCATCCCGGGGGCGGTCGACGCCCTGCTCGGCGAGTGGACTCGCCAGGACCCGATACGGATGGCCGGCCACGCCTTCTTGAGTACGGGAACGTCCATACCGGTACTGCCGGACGACGACCGTTTCATCGTGGCGCTGGACGCGCTGGGCGAGCCCTGCCGGACGGTGGCCGAGGCGTTGAGCGTGCTGTGGCCGCTCGGCCGGCGGGCCGCGGAGCTGACCGCGGCGTCGACCGGGCTGTCCGCCGACGCGGTCAGCGACGGGATCCGTGTGCTGGTCGACGCGGGAATCCTGGACGCGTTACCGGGGCGGGACGGCGCCGGGGTGCGCGGCTGGACGTTCCGCGTGCCACTGGTGGCACACGCTCTGTGGCACCGGCTGGGACCGCTGGAACGCGGTCGCCTGTCCGCCGCCGCCGTAAAGGCGCTGTGGGCGCGCGGTCAAGTGTCGGGCATCGGGGCCACAGAGGGCCCCCGGACAGCGGACATTCTGGAGGAGGCGGACGCGGAGGTCTACCTGCCGGACCGGATCGCCGACGCGGGTGTCCTGGTCGACCACGGACTCGCGGTGGCGGAACTGACGGCCGCCGCGGAGCGGCTGTACCCGGACTACGAGGGCCGCGGGACACTGCGGTGGTTCCGGGCAGCCGCCCGCCTCACCGAGGAACCCGCCGCCCGCGCCGCGATCCTGCTGAGGTATGCCAGGGCGGCCTACACGGCAGGTGACTACCCGACCGCGCGGACCGCGTCCCTTCAGGCCGTGCGCACCCCCGCGGCCGGTCTCGGCACACCGATGCTGCAGAGCGCCGCCAGTGTGCTGGTGGCGGCAACGGCCGCCTGTCACGACTGGGCGGATCTCTCCCGGATGGCCACGGCGCAGTGGTGGCACACGCTGCCGCTGCCCGCTCCGGCCGCGGTGACCGGCCGCGCGCTGGCCCAGTTGAAACTGGCGAGGTGGCAGGAGGGGCTGGAGCTCCTCGCACGGTCCGAGTCGTTGTGGAACGCCGATCCGGGCAGCCGTGCGCTGCCCGAGTTGTACGCCGCGGGCGCGGAGCTGGTGGTCGGGCGTCCCGGGCGGTTCGCACGCCTGCTGGCCGGACCGGAGATCCGGGACATGTCGCCCGACCAGCGGTACGCGCTGACCATTCAGCAGTTCGACCAACTGCTCTGCTCCCGCGATCTGCGGGCGGCGGAGGCGCTGTTGTCCGCCCGGGGCCTGACCCTCGCAGAGCTGCCCCCGTGCAGCGTATTCCTCTGGCACCACCTGAGAGGCCGGTGGGACGAGGCGCTGGAGTCGGCCCGTCGGCTGCTGGCGACCGACCGGGTGTTCACGCCGGCGTCCGACCACCATCTGCTTCCCGCCCGGACGGCGGACATCCTCCTCGCCCGTGGCCGCATCACCACCGCGGGCCGCCTGATCGACAGCGCGCGGGACCGGGCGGGAGGCCACCCGTCCGAGCACTCTCTCGACAGGGTCGAGGCCGAAGCGCTGCGGGCCTTCGGTGACGCGGCGGGCGCGGAGCAGGCCCTGCGGCGCGGCCTGCGCGCGGCGAGCAGGCGCGGCGAGGTCCACGGCACCGACGAGCTGTGGGCCGCACTCGCCGTTCTCCTCGCGGAGACGGGGCGCACCGGTGCGGCCGTGAGGTGTCTGAGGCGGCTTGAGCGGATCGCCGGGCGGTTGGACAGCGGGCGGTCGCGTCTGCTCCTCCTGGTGACGTCGGCAAAGGTCCTGGGGCAGGACTGCGCCGGCGCCGCTCGCAGGTACCTGGGCGAGGCGGTGGACCTGGCCCGTTCCAGGGGCCAGGTCGCCGAGACGGCGCTCACCCTGACGGCCGCCGCCGGGCATGCGGGTCCGGCCACGCTTCTGTACGAGGCGTATGAACTCTTCGGCGAGTGCGATGCGTTGCTGTGGCGCTTCCGTACCAGGGTCGCGCAGCGAGAGGCTCGGCTGACCGTCCCCGGCCGTAGGCAAGCCACCGACGAGAACGAGCGCCTGTTCGCCGTTCTCATCGCCGAGGGGCTGACCAACCGCCGGATCGCCACGGTGCTGGGGCTCAGCGAGGATGCCGTCGCCAACCGGCTCACCCGGCTGTTCGCCCGCACCGGGCTGCGGTCCCGCACGGAGCTCGTCACAGCCGTACTCACGGGTGGCGTCCTGGCCGGCCGATGGCCGCTGACCGGCGACGACCGCCCTCCCGGGCGACGTCCCGGCGCCTGCTGAGGCTTCGTGCCAGGTTTCCCTGTAGTTAAGCGAGCGAGGCGGGAACCATGCGGAATCTGCCGATCCGCCGTGCCAGCATGACCGCACCAACCCCTTGAGCCTCATCGGCCGGCGCCACCGCTTCCACAACGCCTGCCGCACCCTGCGCCCCGGCTCCCTGGACTTCGAAGATCGCGGCACCCGCGAAGATCTGTCCGGGCCGGGCAGCGGCCCCTGAAGCGTCAGCGCAGTGGCTCGTCCCCCGAGCGACAACCGACCGGCCGCGATCACGGCCGCGCGCGGCCGCATCCGCGCATCCATCCGTTCCGCACCGGCAGCCTTGCCGGGAAAGGAAGTGCAGTGACCACTGGGACGCTCTCCTCATGCGCAGCCTGTAACGGACCGATCGACAGAGCGGGGGGACACAGGAAACCATCGACCTCTCAGCGGTACTGCTCAAACGCCTGCCGTCAGCGCGCTTACCGACGTCGCTCACAAGTCGGCGTGATAAGGAATGCGGACCCCAGCAGGCTTCTGACTCAGTTGAGCAGCTTTGTCGGCCGTGGCGACGAGGTGGTGGAATTACGGCGGCTGCTCCGGTCCGAGCGGTTGGTGACCCTCACCGGCCCGCCGGGAGTGGGGAAGACTCGGCTGGCCGTGGAATTGGCCGAACAAGAGCAACGCGGCGGACGCCGTGAGGTTGTCTTCGCGGAGCTGGACTCCCTCACACCAGGCGGTTGGGTGAAACGGCGAGTTGCCGAGTTGCTGCTGGGTGAGCGTGGTGAGGACGGCCCTGTGGCCGCGGAGCCGCTCACGGCGTCGTTGCGCGACCGAACGCTGCTGCTGGTGCTGGACACCTGTGAACATGTGCTGGACGAGTGCGGTCAGCTGCTCGGTGAACTACTGCCTGAGCACCCGAAGTTGCGCGTTCTGACCACCAGCCGCGAACCGTTGTGCCTTCCCGGGGAGACCGTCCACCCGATGAGTGGTCTGCCCCTCCCCGACCTCCGCGGCGGAGGTCCGCACCCTTCTGGATATCTGCACTGGGACGCGATGCGTTTGTTCTGTGAACGGGCGCAATCAGTCGCACCCGGGTTCCAGATCACGAAAGAGAACGCCGAGCACGTAGGCGCCATATGCACCCGCCTCGACGGTTTGCCGCTCGCCATAGAATTGGCCGCCCGGCTGGTGGGCACTCTCCCACTGCCCGATATTCACGATCGGCTGGACAAGAGCGTTTCGCTGTTGATTCAGGGCTGGCGGACATCCGATCGGCGCCATCAGAGCCTGCGAGCCGCGTTCCAGTGGAGCTACGATCTGCTGACGCCCGGGGAGCAACGGCTGTTTCGGCGGATGTCGGTGCTGCCGGGCGGGTTCGGGCCGGATGCCGCCGCGGCCGTATGTTCCGGTGAGCGGACTCCGGACGCGGAAGTGGCCGCACTCCTGTCACGCCTCGTCGCGAAATCCCTCATCACACCGTGTTCCGATCAGCCGCACCGGGCCCGGTTCCGGATGCTGGAGTCCCTCCGTCGCTACGGGCACGAGCAACTTCGCGCCGAGGGCGAGGAGCCGCACGTCCATGATCGCTCGACGGCCTGGCTCACTGAACGGACGAGCCCGCTCCAGGACACCTCGGTCGTGTCGTCGCACATGGCCAAGTGGCTGAGGACCGAGCAGAGCAACCTCATCCACGCTCTGGACTGGCTGAGTCGGGGGAACGACGAGCGCCAGCTGCTCTTGGCGGGCGCACTCACCATAGGGGCGGCTCTGGGAGAGGAGCCCGGTGTGCCGTCGGTCACGCGGAAGCTGGTCTCGGGTGCCTTGGGCCGGACTGACACCCGGTCGGCCTACCGCGGCATCGCCCTTGAAGGGGCGGCCCTCCTGGCCGGTCAGGAGGGTGAGTACGACGAAGCCCTACGGCTGCTCAGGCAAGCGGTGGAGCTCGGGCGCGAAGGCGGTCACCAGCCGTCGCTCAGCCGTCGGCTGCTCCTGCTCAGCCTCGTCCAGGAGACGCGAGGGGAACACACCGCGGCGCTGACCGAGGTACACGAGTGCCTGAAAATCAGCCGCCGTCTGGGCGACGACCTCATGACCTCGGTCGCCCTCAGTCACCTGGGCCGTCACTGTCTGTTCCGGGGAGACGCGCCACGAGCGCGGAAACTGATCGAGAGGACGCTTCCCGTGCTGCGGGCCGAGTCACCGCCGCGCCACTTGAGCGCGGCCCTGCATACCGCGGGTGCTCTCGCCTTGGAGCGGAACAGCCTTCCGGAGGCGGAGAAGTACTTCATCGAACTGCTGCAGGAAACCGCGGTTCCGTCGGACACCGTGGCCCGTGCGGTCGAGGGTCTGGCCGTCGTCGCCGTGCGAACGCATCAGTTCGAACGAGGGGTGCGGCTCATGGCGGCGGGTCTGGCCCTCGGTGCGAGCCCCCTCGGCCTCGCGTCCTGGTGGCAGGAGCGTGTCCGGACCGCGTTGACCACGGCCAGGCAAGCGCTGCCGGCGAAACGATGCGAGCACGCGCTCGCGCTCGGAAGCCGGCTGGGACCTCACCACGCCGTACGGTACGCGCTGGGAGAAGAGGACGAGCTTCCCAGCGAGACAACCGGTGGCAGCCCGCTGAGTGAACGGGAGTGGGATGTGATCGACCTGGTCGTGGATGGGCTGACCAACCGCCAGATAGCGTCTCGGCTCTACTTGTCCGTGCGCACGGTGGAGACGCATATCCACAACATCCGCACGACGCTCGGCCTTCGTTCGCGCGCGCACCTCGCGGCATGGGCCGCGCAGCGGGATCCGCGCCCCGATGGCCTCGCCGGTCCGTAACGGCGGGCTTTGCGGTTTCACCGTCCCGGCCTTGTGCGGTCAACTTCGTGTTGTCACAGGGGTGAACACGAGGTGGGACGCCGCCCACCGATGCCGACGGTGGATGGGCTCTGACGCCTCGTCGGACCCAGCACCCGTAACACCGTCAGGGATGCGTTCGAGGAGGCAGCGGTGGCAGACGAGGAGTTCGACGTCGTCGTGATCGGCGGCGGTCCGGGAGGCTCGACAACGGCCTCGTTCGTCGCCATGCAAGGCCACCGGGTACTGCTGCTGGAGAAGGAGGTCTTCCCCCGCTATCAAATCGGCGAGTCCTTGCTGCCCGCCACCGTGCACGGCGTCTGCCGGCTGCTGGGCGTGGACCAGGAGGTGGAAGAGGCCGGATTCATCCGCAAGCTGGGTGGCACGTTCCGCTGGGGAACCGATCCGCAGCCCTGGTCCTTCTTCTTCTCGGTCTCACCCCACATGGCCGGACCCACCTCGTACGCCTTCCAGGTCGAGCGGATGAAGTTCGACCACATCCTGCTCAAGAACGCCGCCAGGGTGGGAGTCGACGTACGGGAGGGCTGCGCCGTCAGCAATGTCGTCAAAGAAGGCGAACGGGTCGTGGGCGTGGGCTACACGGATCCGCAGGGCCGGCGTCGGGACGTACGGGCCACGTACGTCGTGGACGCCTCCGGCAACAAGAGCCGGACCTCTTCCGCCTTCGGCTCCCAGCGCGTGTACTCCGACTTCTTCCGCAACATCGCCGTCTTCGGATACTTCAACGGCGGCAAGCGACTGCCCGCCTCACCGGGAAACATCTTCTGTGAGGCCTTCGAGGACGGCTGGTTCTGGTATATCCCCCTGTCCGACACCCTGACCAGCGTCGGTGTGGTGATCAACCATGAATGGGCGGACCGGATCCAGGGCGACCAGGCACAGTCCCTGTTGCGGCTGATCGACAAGGCCCCCAGGATCCGCGACCTGCTCGCGGACGCGACCCGGGTCACCGAGGGCGTCTACGGCCAGGTCCGCGTCCGCAAGGACTATTCGTACCTCAACACCCAGTTCTGGGGAAACGGCATGGTCCTGGTCGGCGATGCCGCCTGCTTCGTCGACCCGGTGTTCTCCTCGGGGGTCCACCTCGCCACCTACGGCGGTCTCCTGGCCGCCCGCTCGATCAACACCGTGCTGGCGGGTGGCATCGACGAACGGCGTAGTTTCGAGGAGTTCGAGTCGCGGTACCGCCGCGAGTACGGCTTGTTCTACGAGTTCCTGATGTCCTTCTACAACCTGCACGTCGACGAGCGTTCCTACTACTGGCAGGCGAAGCAGGTGACCCAGGCCACCGACACCGAGTTGGCGGCCTTCGTGGAACTGGTCGGCGGGGTCGCCTCCTTGGACATGGCGTTCGACAGTCGGCAGTCCACCCGGTCGAGGATCACCGGGACGGCCCGTGAGCTGGAGAAACTGGTCAAGGCCAACCAGAGCCAGTCCGCCGAGGACGAGAACCTCCCGCTGTTCCAGTCGCCGTTCATGGGCGAAGTGATGCAACAACAGGCTCAGGTACAGGCCACCGCACTCATCGGGGGTGACGAGGACGAGAAGCCGGTGTTCCCCGACGGGCTGGTCGCCTCTGTGGACGGCCTCCACTGGGCGCGTCCCTCCTCGCCGGGCACGGGTCGCGGAGGCGGGCGGACCCGACGGTGAGACATGGGCCGCGAGGGGTCTTCGGACCGCACTCCTCAACGGCCCACCCGGTCGGACGGCGGCGCGCCGCCCCCGGCACGGGCCGGCGGAGCGTGCTTCGGCACCAGTCCCCGCCGGGCGAGGCCGCCGTCCAGCCAGGCCGCGGCCAGCTCCGCGCGGGATCGGCACCCGGTCCGCTGGAACAGCCGCGTCAGCCGCTGCTCCACCGTCTTCTCGC
This sequence comes from Streptomyces sp. 5-10, assembly GCF_014712245.1. NCBI lineage: Bacteria > Bacillati > Actinomycetota > Actinomycetes > Kitasatosporales > Streptomycetaceae > Streptomyces > Streptomyces sp. 5-10. Next base: position 25,177 of record NZ_JACVYG010000004.1, on the reverse strand, counting down.
TGCAGGCGAGGCGGGCGGCGATCTGCCGGTTGGTCGCCCCACCGCTGATCACCTCGATCAGACGGAGGTCCGGCTCGCTCAGTACGTCGTTGACCGCACGCCGCCGTGGCAGAGGCACGGTCACGTTGCGCCGTCGCGCCGCCCGTCCGATCAAGGTGCGCAGCGGCTGTCCGATCCCCAGTCGGTGGGCGTGCCGCGTGGCCTCGGCCAGCCACTGCTGGGGATCGTCGTCGGCCTCGGCCAGCCATTGGTGGCAGTGCACCTCCAGCAGCGCGTCGCCCCGCTTCCGCACCAGGCGGTGGCCGGCCAGCAGACTCTCGCGATCACCGTGCAGCACACCCCGCACGAGGAGCAGGCTTTCCCGCGACATGCCCGACCCGGTCTCCTCGTCCAGCGTCTCCAACTCCTCCAGCGCCCGCTGGACCGCCTGGAGTCTGCCGTCGTAGAGGGCGTACGCCGCGATGCGGAGCAGAACCCTGTCGACGCCCATCAGCAGACCGTTCTGGCGCGCCCGCCGGACGTAAGTCCATCCGTCCTCCAGCGCCTGGTCGGCCTCCCCGGACCAGTACCGGACACCGAGGCGCGCGCGATCCACCAATGGGTGGACGACGGTGTCGGGGATCAGGCCGAGCCATGCGCGGGCCCGCCGGATGTCACCGCGAAAGCCATGGATCTCGGCCGCCAGCGCCCGGGCCATCTGGCTCACTCGGGCCGGGCCCCCGGACCGGCTCCGCCTCTCGATCCGGCGGGCGGACGACAGCGCGTCGTCCCAGTGACCGGCCAGGTAGTCACGGACCATCGCGTGGTACTGGACGGCGGTACTGTCCCCGGCCATGACGTACCGGTCACCGAGGACGGCCTCCAGGGCACCGACCAGATCACCGTGCGCGGCGGCGTTCCGCAACCGGTCCACGGCCGGGTGGCCGATCGTCTCGTACGGCAGACCCCGCAGCGCACGCTCGACCTCGATCCCGCTGCCCATGGCGGTGGCCAGCAATCGCACTTCCGCGGGCGAGGGAAGTGGTCCGGTGGCGATTCCCCCGGCGGAGGGCCGCCGCTCGGCGCGGGCTTCGTCGGCGTCCGAGGCGGGGAGGGGCGCCGGCCGGGGCGAGACCTGGCCGATCCCGTACAGACCGCCGAGCGCGGCCAGTGAGGCGGCGCCGGGCACCCGCCAAAGCGCCGCGCGGTCCGCCTCGCGGACGTCGTCGGCGATCGGGGCCCGGTGCTCGTGCAGCGCGGCCCAGAGCCAGGCCCGTGCGGTGAATTCCACGTCCTCGCGGCCGGTGCGGTGCGGCAGGCGCAGGCGGGCGAGCAGCGGTTCGGCCAGTGAAAGGGCGCCATGATGATCTCCGTGCCGCAGGGCCGCTTCGGCCGCCTCGCGCAGCGCGTCCGGCGTGCCGGGGTCATGGGGCGGCAGTCGGTGGAGCGCCGATTGGAAGGCCCGGACCGCCTCGGGCCGTTGGGCTTCGGCGTAGGTGCGCGCCGCCGCCAGCAGCAGCGGTACCGCTTGTGCGTCGCCGACCCTCGAGCCGGCGGCCCTCACGTGGCCGGCCAGGCACGGGTGGTGGGTGCCCGCGGTGGCGGCGCCGAGCCGGTCGACCGCGGACGCGACGATGCCCGCGTGCAACGACCGCACATCGCAGATGGCGGGCAGGGTCCGCAACGCCGCCGCGAGAGCGGGCACGGTGAACGCGATCCGGCCGTCCGGGTCGGCGGTGAGGACCCGGTCCCGTACCAGCTGGTCCAGCGTGGTGGCGAGGGTGCGGCCCCGCGGTCCGGGCCGCCGTGCCAGGAGCTGCAGGTCCTCCAGCCGCAGCTCGGCGCGGTCCGTCAGGCGCGCCAGCACGGCTGCCGTCTCCATACGGCCGTGGTCCCGTGGCATGCCCGGCGGGCCGAGCCGTCCCGGCTCCGCCACGTCCGCGGCGAACGGCAGCCCGCGCTCCGGCTCGGTCAGGCCGACGTGGCCGTCCAGTTCCAGCAGGCGCCCGCCCTCGTCCAGCGCGGTGAGTACGGACAACACGGCCCGCGGATTGCCCTCAAGCGGTCCGAGCGCCCGCAGCACCGCCTCCACCAGCGTTGTCTCGACCGGTCGGCCGACCCGCTGCTCGATGAGCGCGTGGACGTCGTCGGCGGGGAGCGGTGGCAGGTCGAGCACGCGGTCGGCTGCCACCACGACATCTCCGTGCCCGGGTCCGGCCGCCATCGGCCGGCCGGCCATCACCACGGGTATGCCGACCGGGCGGAAGACGCGCAGCAGCAACCCCAGGGCGGAAGCGGTCCGTGGCGGTATCCGCTCGGTACCGTCGAGGACGAGGGCGAAGGGCGTGTGGCGGGCCGCGTCCGCCAGCACCTCGCTCATGGTGGACAGCGGTGTCAGCTCGCCGCCGCGGTCCGCGCCGCGCGACTGCGCGCGGCGTATCGCGGTGACGCGCGCCGGAAGGCGGCCGTCGTGGATGTTGGCCAGGACGTCGCAGACCGCGTCGGCCACAGCGGTCACACCGGCTGCTCCTTCGGAGGTCTCCCAGGGCAGCCGCAGCACCCTGACGCCCTCCTCCAGGACTGTCCTGCGCGCCAGTTCCAGGACGGCGGTCTTGCCGACCCCGGGTCCACCGGTGATCAGCAGGGTCTGGGCCGACTCCGTTCCGATGGCCCGCAGGACTTCACTGATCACCTCGACATCGTCGTCCCTGCCGATGAGAGACATACGGCACTGCCGCACGCTGACTCCTCATGTGCCGTGCGTCCTCTGCCGGACAGACGTGAGGAGCGGGCTGGCGACTGTTCCGCCAGATCATTTCTCGACGCTTCTCCGCGGCATGGGTGTGAGGCCGAACTCCTGGGGAAATTTCCAGTGTTGGAGAACGGGCCCCGTCATGAGCGTGGTCACCAGGGCCATGACGACCATGGCGGTGAACAGCCGGCCGTCCAGCACGCCCAGTTGGAGGCCCACGTTCAGGATCACCAATTCGGTGAGTCCACGGGCGTTGAGCAGGACGCCGAGCGCGACCGACTCACGCCCCGGGATGCCCGAGAGGCGCGCCGACGCGGCGGCTCCCACGAATTTGCCCACACACGCCACCAGGGTGACCGAGACGACCATGATGATGCCGTGCTCGCCGAGTCCACGCAGGTCCACCGACAGCCCGGTGACGGCGAAGAAGACCGGCAGCAGAAACAGGCTGGTCTGCTCGATGCGCTCAGCGACCTCGGGAGCCTGCCGCTCGATCCGGTCTCGTGGTACGGCCGCGCCGAAGGCGAAGGCCCCGAAGACGGCGTGCAGCCCGGCCTCGGTGGTGACCCAGGCGGAGAGAAGCAGGCCGGTGACGAGAAGGGCCTGGATGAGGGAGCTGTCGGCGGTCCAGCGCCGCCGAGGCTCCAGCGACCAGCGCAGTCCGCGCCGTACCACGTAGGCGAGGAACAGGAGGAACAGGGCCGACTCACACACCATCCGTACCAGCGGCCAGGGTCCGCTCGCGGTGGTGATCACGACGACGACGGCCAGCACGCACCAGGCGAGGACGTCCTGGATGGCGGCGCAGGCGAGAGCCATGGCACCGACGCGGCCGCGCTGCATGCCCGATTCGGTGATGATCCGGGCCAGCACGGGGAAGGCGGTGATGGACATCGCGGCCCCGAGGAAGAGCGCGGGTGGGAGGATGTCGTCGGTGCTCAGCTGTGATGTGTCGTACCAGGGGTGGAGAAGCACCGCCAGCCCCGCGCCCAGCGCGAACGGCAGCGTGACGGAGCTGAGGGACACCGCGGCGACCTGGCGGCCACTCCCCCGCAGATGGAAGAAGTCCATCTGGTAGCCGATGCCGAACATGAAGAGGACCAGGCTGAGCTGGGAGAGTGCCCGCAGGGTCGGGCGCGTCTCCGTGGGGAACAGTGCTTCGGTGAGGTCGCCGGGGAAGAGGCCCAGCAGGCTCGGGCCCAGGGCGATACCGGCGATGATCTCTCCCATGACCGCCGGCTGCCGGACACGCCGGGCGAGCCGGGCGCATACGTGGGCCACGGCGAGGATCAGGGCGAGTCCGGCGAGCATGCTCGCGGTCACCGCCTCCTCGGAGCGTGCGGCGATGGTGTACGGTCCCACGGCGGTGATGTCTCCCTCGGCCGTTNATACCGGCGATGATCTCTCCCATGACCGCCGGCTGCCGGACACGCCGGGCGAGCCGGGCGCATACGTGGGCCACGGCGAGGATCAGGGCGAGTCCGGCGAGCATGCTCGCGGTCACCGCCTCCTCGGAGCGTGCGGCGATGGTGTACGGTCCCACGGCGGTGATGTCTCCCTCGGCCGTTCAGCGGTCGCCGCGCGCCCGGCGTGCGTCGATGAGTCCGGCCACGGAGGACAGGGTGTCCATGGGACTGATGGTGTCCTCCTCGATGAGGACCTTGAACCGCTCCTCCAGGACGAGCTGGAACTCGACGAGGAAGAGCGAGTCGAAGTCGAGGTCCTCGAACGTGGTCTCGGGCGTCATCTTCGACCTCTCCACCGTGAATCGATCGGTGAGGATGCCGACGACCTCTTCGAGCGTTGCGGACATGGCGGGACCGTCCTTCTGTGTCGTGTCACTGGAATCGTGAAGACGCGGGAGTTCCGGCCAGCTGAGGACCGTGGATCCCCACGTCAGTCCCCCGCCGAAGGCCGTGAGCAGCACCACGTCCCCGGGGGTGAGAAGCCGGTGGGAGTGCCCGTGGTCCAGGGCGAGGGGGATCGACGCCGCGGCCGTGTTCCCGACCTTGTCGATGTTGCGGATGACGCGCTCGGGTGGAATGCCGAGCTTTTCCGCGAGGCTGCGGAGGATGCGCAGGTTCGCCTGGTGGCCGACCAGCCGGTCGACGTGGCCTGCCGTCAGGCCGGCCTGGTCGAGGACGGCGCGCGCGGAGGCGGCCATACGGTGTACGGCGCTGCGGAACACTGGCTTGCCTGACATGGTGAAGTAGCGGTCGGACGGTTGTGCCGTACGGCCGGACAGCCGCTGTTCCACGCCTCCGGCCCGGACCGTGATGAGGTCGCGTCCGGTGCCGTCACTGCCCAGGTCGAACGGGCCCATGGCGCCTGGTTCGCCGGGGTGTCCGGCGCGCACGACCACGGCCCCGGCTCCATCGCCGAAGATCACCGCGTTGGACCGGTCGGCCGGGTCGACGATGGTGGAGTAGACGTCCGCGCCGATGACCAGGACACGCTCGGCGATGCCCCCGGCGATGAGGCCGGAGGCGGTGGCCAGGCCGTAGAGGAATCCGGAGCACACCGCCGAGATGTCGTATGCGGCCACGCCCTCCAGACCCAGCTTCGCCGCGACCGTGGGTGCCGTCGCCGGACAGGGCCGGTCGGGTGTCGTCGTCGCCAGCAGAACCGCGTCGACGGTGTCCGTCTCGGCGCACTTCATCGCTTTGCCGGCCGCCTCCGCTGCCAGGCTCGAGGTGGTCGTGCCCGGGGAGGCGAAGTGGCGCTGTGTGATGCCCGTACGTGTTCTTATCCAGTCGTCCGAGGTGTCCAGCCGACGGGCCAGCTCGTCGTTGGTGACGGTCAGAGGTGGCAGAAAGCCCCCGATTCCCGCGAGTACCGCGACCTTGGTCATGCGTCCGCCGCCGTTCGCGTTCGCCACTCGGCCGCGGCGGCGAGGAATCCGTCGTTGTCCTCGGCGGAGCCGATCGAGACCCGGACGCCTTGGTCCGGGAACGTCCGCACCGCTATGCCGTGGTCGGTGCACCACCGGCCGAACGCGACCGCGTTCGCGCCCAGCCGGAGCCAGAGGAAATTGGCCTCGCTCGCGGGGACCTCCCAGCCGCCGTGCACCAGGGCGCGGTGGACCCGGGTGCGCTCGGCGACCGTGGCGTCCACCTGCCGCAGCAGTTCCGCCCGCAGCTCGAGGGCCGCGACCGCTGCCCGCTGTGCGACCGTGTTCACCGCGTAGGGCAGACACGCCTTGCGCAGCCTTCCCACGACACGGGCGTCGCCCATGAGGTATCCGGTCCGCAGGCCCGCGAGGCCGTAGGCCTTGGAGAAGGTCCGCAGGACGACCAGGTTCGGATGGGCCGCGCAGAAGTCGAGTCCGGTGGAGACGTCCGGGGCACGGACGTACTCGTAGTACGCCTCGTCGAGGGCCACCAGGCACGTCGGCGGGACGCGGGAGAGGAACCCGGCGAGGTCGTCGCGGCCGACCGCGGTACCGGTCGGGTTGTTGGGGTTGCAGACGATGACCAGCCGTGTCCGGGGGGTGATCCGGTCGGCCATCGCAGGGAGGTCATGGGCGTCGTCGGCGAGGGGAACGCGTACCGACGCCACACCGGCGAGGTCGGCCAGAGCGGGGTACAGCTCGAACGACGGCCATGCGTATACCACTTCGGCGCCGGGCTCGCCGACCGACTGCAGCAGCGCCTGCAAGAGCGCCACGGAGCCCGCGCCGACCGCGAACCGGTCCTCGGCGATTTCATGGGTCCGGGCGAGCGCGCGCGTCAGCGCTCCGCATCCGGGATCGGGGTAGCGGTTGATGGTCGCACCGGCGTCGGCGATCGCCTCGGTGACTCCTGGAACCGGGTCGTGAGGCGATTCGTTCGCCGACAGCGGGCGGGGGCGCGGGTGGAGGCGCCTCGCCGACGCGTAGACGCCTTCGGACGGTTGGTAGGCGGCCAGGTCGTCGAGGACCGTGCGGAGTCGGGGCAGAGACATCGCGCTCCAGGGGAGAAGGGGGCGCCGCGGGGCCACGCCCGCGGCAGCCGGTGTGCACGCCGTCGCGGCCGGGGGTCAGCCCCCGCGGGCCTCCCGCAGGGCGGTGGCCACATCCACGATGAGATCCTCCTGGCCCGCCACCGCCTGCCGTTCGCCCAGCTCGAAGAAGACGTCGCGCGGATCGACGCCCTGGCGCGCGGAGATGTCGAGGACCCGGTTCTTGAAGCCGGAGAACACCCCGGCCAGACCACTGACGACGGCCACGGAGTCGATGGTCGGCGGGGCCGGCATGAGTTCACGCTCGGCGATGTCCGCGGCGTCGAGGAGTCCGTACAGGTCGATGCCCGTGCGGAACCCCAAGCGCTCCAGCACCGGGACCAGGACCTCCAGCTGGGTGTTTCCGGCCCCGGCCCCGAAGCCGCGGGCGCAGGCGTCCAGGATGCCCGCGCCCGCCCGCACCGCGGCGATGGAGTTGGCGACGGCCATACCGAGGTTGTTGTGACCGTGGAACAGCACCGGCACGTCGACGGCTTCGCGGATGGCGCCGATGCGCTCGGTGACATCACCCGGCAGGTAGTGGCCCGAGGAGTCGAAGATCCCGACCGCGCTCGCGCCGTAGGCCACCAGCCGGGCGCACTCCCGTGCCAGCCGCTCGGGGGCGGCCATGTGGCTCATCAGGAGGACGCCCTGCGCCTCGACTCCCGCCTCCCGCAGAAAGCCCAGGTGCCGCTCGGCGAGATTCGCCTCGGTGCAGTGCGTTCCGATCCGTACCACGTCGACCTGGTGGGCGATGGCCCTTTTGAGGTCCGCGGTGGTGCCCCACCCGGGAAGCATGAAGACGGCCATCCTGCTCGTGCGCAGGGCCTCCCTGACGACCGACAGCATGGTGTCGTCGCTGAGCCGGGCCTTCCCGGCCTGCAAGGACGAGGCGCCCAGGCCGTTGCCGTGGCCCACCTCGACCACCGGGACTCCGGCGGCGTCCGCCGCCTCCGCGTAGGCACGCAGCTGGTCAGGGCCCAGCTGGTGGCGGACCGCGTGGTGGCCGTCGCGCAGGGAGGGGTCGTGGACGAGAACTGGTGTCGAAGCGTGGTCCTGTGCGTGTGTCGGCTGGCTCATGAGGTCTCCGCACCGGCGAGAGAGAGGCGGTCCGCCGCATACTGCTCGGCGATCCGGATGGCGGCAGCGTTGATGATGTCGAGGTTGCCGGCGTACCTCGGGATGCGGTCGCCGGACGAGGTGATCTCCACGGCGACGAAGGCCTGGCCTTGGTCCACCGCGCACGCCGTCACCCGGTATCCCCCGACGAACGACCGCACCCGCGCGGCCGCGGCCGTCACGGCCGCCCGCACGGATTCCTCGGTCAGATCCCCGCCGTGCGCCGACACGGTGACCCGGAAGGTGGCCGGGGGCGTGGCCGGGCTGATGTTGAGGATCGCCTTGACGTCTTCGACCCCGGTGAGGTCCCGCACCGCGTCCTGGGTGGTCCCGACGAACTCGTCGATGTTCAGCCGTGTCGCCCGGCCCACGCTCTGACTGGCGGCAGTGGTCACGACCTCGGCGCCGTCGATCCGGTGCCGCCGTGATATGGCGTGGAGGATCGGCACGGACGCCTGGCCGCCACAGCTGACCATGTTGACGTCCGCGTGCTTCAGGGCTTCCGCCCCGTTCACGCTCGGTACCACCATGTGGCCGACCTTGCTCGGCGTCAGGTCGACGAGGAACGTCCCGGAGGGCCGCAGGAGTTCCGCGTGTTCGGCGTGTGCCGCGGCGTTGGTGGCGTCGAAGACCACGTCGAACGGTTCCGGGGCGGCCACGAGGGACCGGATACCGTCCGTGGCGGTCGGCAGGCCGAGGGCAGCCGCCTGCCGCAGGCCCGATGTGCGCTCGTCACGTGCCGCGACCAACTCGCAGGACAGTGAACGCGACCGCATGACCTTGGTCGCCAAGTCCAGTCCGATGAGGCCGACGCCGAGCACCGCCACGGACAGCCGCCCTGTTCGCTTCATGGGTGTTTCGCCCCTTCCTCGCACAGCTCAGCCCGCGACCCGCGTGCCGTCGACACGCATCGTGACGGCGCCCAACCGGTCGAACTCGGCGACGAACGTGTCCCCGGAATCCATCGATACCGCCGCGTGCAGCGCACCCGTCATGACCAGCTGTCCCGCCCCGAGCGTCACACCGTGTTCGCCGAGCACATTGGCCAGCCAAGCCACCACCGCCACCGGGTCCCCCAGGGCGGCGGCCCCCGCTCCGGTCGCCACGCACTCACCGTTGTGGGAGAACGCCATGCCGATCAGACGGAAGTCGCAGTCCGCGGCGGGGGTGACGGGAGGTGCCAGGACGACGGCACCGTTCGACGCGAGATCGGCGATGGTATCGGCGAGCCGGATGCGCCAGTGCTCGATCCGGGAGTCGACGATCTCCAGGCCGGCCATGACCTCGGCGATGGCCCCTCGCGCCTCCCGCACCGTGACTCCCGGCCCCTTGAGAGGCGCCCCGAGCCGGAAGACGATCTCGGCCTCCACCTTGGGCGAGATGAAGTCATCGCGCGAAACGGACGCCCCGCAGGGGTGCACCGTCGAGGCCAGCACCGGGCCGTAGTCCGGTGTGTCGACGCCGAACATGTTCTGCATGGGCGCGGATGTGAGACCCGCCTTGTACCCCACCACCCTGTCGCCGTCCGCGGCGAGCATCGCGACCAGCTCCCGCTGGATGGCGTAGCCGTCTTCCATGCCCAGCGTGGGGTCCGCGTCGGTGAACGGCGCGATGGGGTCTCGCGCCGCCCGCGCCTCGTAAAGGGCCTTCGCCCGGTTGACGATGTCTTCCGCCGAGATCTTCACGCTGAATGCCACTCCTGTCCGAACAGTCCGCCCACCGGCCACGCCCAGACGCGCGCCGGGTGCGGGAAGGGGATGTCGCGCCACGTCGTCACGGGCCACGGCACCGACGCCGACGCCGGGAACGCCTACTTCGCCGCCACGAACACGCGACTGCCCGGCATCGGCAGCGGAGTCGCGCTCACCTCGGAGTATCCGGCGCGCCGGAACGCCGATTGCCACTCCTCCTCGTCCGGCAACCGGACGCCCATCGAGCTGGAGTGCAGATACGTGAAGAGTGCGCTGAAGGCCCGCTCCCGGTCGCCCGCGGCGTAGGGCACCGCGTCCGTCACGATGAGACATCCGCCGTCGGCGATCGAGGTGCGGCAGGCCCGCAGGACGCCGTCGAGCACATCGGGCCGGCTCACGACGTCGTGCAGCACGAATCCCGCGTGCACCACATCGGCTCCCCGCAGGGGTGAGGGGTCGTCGACGAGGGACTCGATGGAGCGGTTCACGACCTGGAGGCGCTCGGCCACCTCCGCCCGCCGCGCCGCCCGCTCGGCCTCCTGACATGCCGCCGGATTCAGGTCCAGGGCCAGGCCGGTGCTGCCGGGCAGGGTGGCCAGCAGATGGATCAGGAGTCCGCCGGCCCCCGCGCCGAGATCGACGATCCGCTCCGGTTTCCGGCCGGTGATCTCCGAGACGACACCGGGGTAGAAGCCGAACGATCCGACCCAGCGGGAGGAGAGCGCCACCCGGCGGCCGTCCCGCTGGTACAGGGCACCCGCGGCGCCGGGATCGCGGAGGAACTCCGCCGCGTGGTCGATGTACGGGCGGTTCGCGCTGAGCGCCCAGGAGAGATACCCCGCCTCGTACCTGCGGTCGGCCAGGTCGGAACACGGCACGAAATGCCGCGCGTCCTCGCCCGGTTGCACCAGGCCCGCGCTCAGCAGTGCTTCGAGTATGCCGGTGGCGCCCGCATCGGCCACGTCGGCGGCCTGCGCCACGTCGTCGAGCGTGAAGGGCGCCGCGCGGTCCAGCAGGGCGGAGAGGCCAAGCTCCTCGGAGATTTCAAGGAGAGCCGCGATCGCGGCCAGATCGGCTGCGGCTTCCGCGTGATCGGTCCTGTTCATGCGTCGCTCCGCACAGTGAGGGGGGTTTCTCGGTGTGAGGTGTTCCGCGCTCGCCCGCCGGGAACGCTACGGTGTCGTTCCCCGCGCTCAGTACGCGTTTCTCTCCGCGTGTCATGTTCGGAGGCCCCCGTGCGAGGGGCATCCGTGTTGACCGCTGTTACACGGGAGGCGCCACGCGGGCGCTCCGCCCGGCGGATGTCCTCACCGGATTCGGGAGCAGGTGAGCGAGGACGTGGATGGTGCTGGTGTCCCCGGCCGGCTTCCCGCCTCGCTCCGCCACCGGTCGCCGAGCCACCGGTCGATCATGACCGTAACAGCGGCGATCGCCGATGCCGCGCCTGGATGAACCTTCGAGTATGGCCCGTCGGAGTGTGGTCGGCTGTCGATGGCGGAGCCATCGTCCGAGTACGTGAGGTGATTGGCGTGGAGGGTCCCGGCGGTGCGCTGCTGCGTTTGACGGCTGCTCAGGAAGGCATGTGGTTCGCTCAGCGCCTGGCCCGGGACGAGACGGCCCACTGGGCCGTTTCCTTTGTGGAGATCCACGGACCGGTGGATGTGGACCTCTTCGACCAGGCCGTGCGGCAACTGCTCGCGGAGGACGGGGCGGCCAGGCTCCGCTTCGTCGAGACGCCCGACGGCATTCGCCAGCGCTTCGGCCCGGCCGCACCCCTCCGGGTGGTGGACATCAGCCATGAGCGGGACCCGTACGCCGCGATGCGGGCCTGGATCCGGGACGACCTTGCCCGTCCGGTGGATCTGGAACACGGTCCGAACCATGCCACGGCGTTGTTCCGCGCCGCCACCGACCACTTCTACTGGGCGGAGGCCTTCCACCACTGCCTGCACGACGCCTACGCGAACCAGCTGACCGCGGGCCGACTGGCCGAGATCTACACCGCGCTGGTCGACGGCGAGCCCGGCACCGGCACCCCGCTGCCCGCGTTCCACCGCCTCGTGGACGCCGACCAGGCGTACCGCGCCTCCGAGGCGTACGCACGGGACCGGGAGTTCTGGCAGGAGGAACTCGCCGGCCTCCCCGAACCGGTCAGCCTCACCAGCCGCACCGCATCCGCCTCCCCCACCAACGTGCGGCTCACCGTGGACCTTCCGGCCGAGGACGCGACCCGGCTGCGAGCGACCGCGGAACGCGTCGGCGTCCGTTGGTCGGCCTTCGCGATCGCCGCGACGGCTCAGTATCTGTACCGCATGACGGGCTCCCGCGAGATCGTGCTCGGCCTGCCGGTGGCCAACCGCACCACACCGGAGACCCGGTCGATCCCGGGAACGGTGTCCAACATCCTGCCGCTGCGGCTGACGGTCGATCCCGGCATGGGCCAGGCCGCGTTCGTCCGCCACACGGCCGACCGGGTACGGCTGGCCCTGCGCCACCAGAGGTACCCGCATGAGCAGATGGTGCGTGACCTGGGAATCGTCAACCAGGACCGGCGGCTGTTCGGCCCTCAGATCAATATCATCTCCTATACCCAGGACATCGCCTTCGCCGGACATCGGGCCACCGTCCGCCACGACGTCAACGTGGTCGACGATGTGCACTTCCTGATCCAGGCCGCGGGCGCGGGGCTGCGCCTGGACGTGGACGCCAACCCCGCCCTGTACCGGGCCGATGAGATCGCCGGGCACGCCGTACGCTTCACGCGGTTCCTCAGCCGGTTCGCCGCGGCCGCCCCGGACACGCCGGTCAGCCGGATCCCGCTGCTGGACGAGGACGAGCGCCACCGCACGCTGGTGGAGTGGAACGACACCGCGCACCCGGTGCCTGCGGCCACGCTGCCGGAGCTGTTCGCCGCCCAGGTGGCGCGTACACCGGACGCGGTGGCGGTGGTGGGCGAGGACGTCCGGTGGACCTTCGGGGAGCTGGCTGCCCGCTCCGACCGGCTGGCCAGGGTCCTGATCGAAAAGGGTGTAGGACCGGAGTCACTGGTGGCGGTGGCGATGGACCGCTCGGTGGAAATGGTGGCGGTGCTGCTGGCGGTACTCAAGGCAGGCGGGGCGTACGTGCCCGTCGACCCCGATCAGCCCGCGGCGCGCGTCCGACACATCCTCGCGACCGCCCGGCCCGCCCTTCTGATCACTACCGGGAAGCTGCGGCACCGCCTGCCCGACGACGTGGACGTGGCGCGGCTGGTGGTCGACGCTCCCGAGGTGGCCGGGTGCGATACCGCGCCGCTGAGCGACACCGACCGGGTCGCGCCGCTTCTGCCGGACCATCCCGCGTACGTGATGTTCACCTCGGGGTCGACGGGCGTGCCCAAGGGAGTCGCGGTCGCGCACCGCGGCGTGGTCAACCGGCTGGCCTGGATGCAGCGGGAATACCGGCTGGATCAGAGCGACCGAGTGCTGCACAAGACCCCCTTCGGCTTCGACGTATCTGTATGGGAGCTGTTCTGGCCACTGCTGCAGGGCGCCAGGCTGGTCATCGCCCGCCCCGGCGGCCACCGCGACCCCGACTACCTCGCCGAGCTCATCGACCGGCAGCAGATCACCACCGTGCACTTCGTGCCGTCGATGCTGTCGGCGTTCCTCCAGGCCCGTACCACCACGCAGTGCACCAGCCTGCGGCGGGTGATCTGCAGTGGCGAGGCGCTGCCGGCCGCACTGGCCACGCGGGCACACCAGCAGCTGGACACGCCGCTGCACAACCTGTACGGGCCGACGGAAGCCACGGTCGATGTGACGTTCCAGCCCTGCCCCGCCGGGCTTGACGGCACGGTCCCGATCGGACGCCCGGTATGGAACACGCGCGTGTTCGTCCTGGACGAGTCCCTGCGCCCCGTTCCTCCCGGCGTCCCCGGTGAGCTGTACCTCGCCGGTGTCCAGCTGGCCCGCGGCTACCACGGTCAGCCGGGGCTGACGGGTGAACGCTTCGTGGCCTGCCCGTTCGCGACCACACCGGGTGAGCGGATGTACCGCACCGGAGACGTGGTGCGCTGGACGGCCGACGGCGTAGTGGAATTCCTCGGCCGCGCGGACGAGCAGGTGAAGATCCGCGGGTTCCGCATCGAGCCGGGCGAGATCGAAGCCGTCCTGGCCGCACATGAGAACGTCGCCCAGGCCACCGTCGTCGTCCGCGAGGACGCTCCCGGCGACAAGCGGCTGGTCGCTTACGTGGTCCCCGCTCAGGACGCCGGTGACCTGACTCAGAGGCTACGGGAACACGCGGCCGAGCGGTTGCCGGAATACATGGTGCCCTCGGCGGTGGTGGCGCTGGACGCGTTGCCGTTGACGGTCAACGGCAAACTGGACCGCGGGGCACTGCCGGCGCCCACCTACGCGGCGGACGCAAGTACGGGACGGGGTCCCGCCTCGCCGCGGGAGGAGATCCTGTGCGGGGCGTTCGCGGAGGTGCTGGGGCTGGCCACGATCGGGGCGGAGGACGACTTCTTCCATCTGGGTGGGCATTCGCTGCTGGCGACGCGGCTGATCAGCCGGGTCCGGTCGCTGCTGGGCGCCGAGTTGACGGTGCGGGACTTGTTCGACGCGCCGACGGTGGCCGGGCTGGCGAAGCGGTGTGACGTCTCCGGCGGTGTCCGGCCGGCCCTGCGGCCGTGGCAGGAGCGGCCACAGCCGGTTCCGCTGTCGTACGCACAGCGGCGGCTGTGGTTCCTCAGTCGGCTGGAAGGCCCCAGCCCCACCTACAACATTCCGCTGGCGTTGCGGCTGCGGGGCGAGGTGGACCAGCGGGCGCTGGACGCGGCCCTGACGGATGTCATGGCCCGGCACGAGGCCCTGCGGACGGTCTTCCCGGAGCGTGACGGGGTTCCTCACCAACAGGTTCAGCCGGCCGGGGCGGTGGCGTCGGTGCTGCATGTGGTCGAGGCCGGGCAGGAGGCGGATCTGCGGGAACTGGTCGGTGAGGCCGCCCGCTATCCGTTTGACCTGTCGGTCGATGTCCCACTGCGGGTGACGTTGTTCGTGGCCGGTGCGCGGGAGGCGGTGCTGCTGTTGCTGCTGCACCATGTGGCCGGGGACGGCTGGTCCACGGCGCCGCTGGCCCGGGACCTGTCCGCGGCCTACGCGGCCCGCCTGGAGGGCGGCGCCCCGGCCTGGACGCCGCTGCCGGTGCAGTACATCGACTACACGATGTGGCAGCGGGATCTGCTGGGCGAGGCGTCACGCTCCGACAGTCTCTACAGTCGGCAGCTGGAGTTCTGGCGGCGGTCTTTGGAGGGTGCTCCTGAGCAGCTGGTGCTGCCGGCGGACCGGCCCCGGCCGGCGGTGGCCAGCTACCGCGGGGCGACGGTCGAAGTGACGCTCGACGCCCAACTGCACGAGGATCTGCTGGCGTTGGCGCGCTCCACACAGACCAGCTTGTTCATGGTCCTTCAGGCCGCGTTCGCCACCTTGCTGACGCGGATGGGCGCGGGCGAGGACATTCCCGTCGGCAGTCCGATCGCCGGGCGTACCGACGAGGCCCTGGACGACCTGGTCGGCTTCTTCGTCAATACCCTGGTGCTGCGGACCGACACGTCGGGCGACCCCACCTTCCTCGAACTCCTCGAACGGGTCCGCGATACCGACCTGGCGGCCTGGGCCCACCAGGATCTGCCGTTCGAGCATCTCGTCGAGAAACTCAACCCGGCGCGCTCGCTCGCCCACCACCCCCTCTTCCAGGTCATCCTCGCCCTGCAGAACGCGCCCTCCGGCACCTTCGCCTTCCCCGGTATCGAGGCCACCGAGGCGTTTCCGGAGACCAGGACGGCGAAGTTCGACCTGTTCCTGAGCCTGTGGGAGCGGAAGGACCCGGCCACCGCGCTGCCGGGCGGCATCACCGGGTACATCGAGTACGCGCTGGATCTGTTCGACGAGGCGACGGTCCGGTCGCTGATGGCGCGGTTCGTCCGGCTGCTCACGTCCGTGGCAGCCGATCCCGGCCGGCCGATCGGGCGGCTGGAGGTGCTCACCCCGCGGGAGCGACAGCAGGTGCTGGCGTCGTGGAACGACACCGCGAGGGCCATCGCGCCGGCGACGCTGCCGCGGCTGTTCGAGGCACAGGCGGCCCGGACACCGGAGGCGATCGCGGTGGTGGCCGCGGATGCCCGGTGGAGCTACGCGGAGCTGGATGCCCGCGCCAACCGGCTGGCGCGCCACCTCACCGGCCTGGGGGTGGGCCCGGAGGTCCGGGTGGCGGTGGTGATGGACCGCTCGGTGGAGCTGGTGGCGGTGCTGCTGGCGGTGCTGAAGGCAGGCGGGGCGTATGTACCCATCGACCCCGGTCAGCCTGCTGCCCGCACGCGCCACATCTTCGATACCGCACAGCCCGCACTGCTGATCACCTCCCATGATCTGCGGCATCGTCTGCCCGATACCACGGGTGTGCCCCGGCTGGTGATCGATGACCCGACGGTGGCCGAACGGCTGGCCCAGCAGCCGGCGTCGGCGCTGACCGATGCGGAGCGGATGTGGCCGCTGCGCGCCGAGCATCCCGCGTATGTCATCTACACCTCCGGCTCCACCGGCGCCCCCAAGGGCGTTGTCGTCCCGCACGCGAATGTGACGCGGCTGCTTGAGGCGGCGCGGGAGCGGTTCGGCTTCGACGACGGCGACGTGTGGACCTGGTTCCACTCCTACGCGTTCGACTTCTCGGTGTGGGAGCTGTACGGGGCGCTGCTGAGCGGTGGGCGGCTCGTTGTGGTCCCCTTCGACACGTCCCGCTCCCCGCTGGAGTTCCGGCACCTGCTGGTGCGGGAGCGGGTGACGATCCTCTCCCAGACTCCCTCGGCGTTCTACCAGCTTCTCCAGGCCGAAGCGCGGCAGACACCGGCCGGTGCCGGGCTCGCGCTCCGGCTGGTGGTCTTCGGCGGCGAGGCCCTGGACCCGGTGCGGTTGCGGGACTGGTACGCCCGGCACCGTGATGACGCGCCGGCGCTGGTGAACATGTACGGCATCACCGAGACCACCGTGCACGTCACCGCGCACCAGCTCGACGCGGCCGTGGCGGGTGAGGGATCCCTGGCCTCGACGGTGGGGCGTCCGTTGGACAACACGCGGGTGTTCGTACTGGACGAGCGGCTGGTGCCGGTACCGCCGTGGGTGGCGGGCGAGCTGTATGTGGCCGGCGCCGGTCTGGCCCGGGGGTATCTGGGTCAGGCGGGGTTGACGGGTGAACGGTTCGTGGCCTGCCCGTTCGCCACCNGCCGGCGCCGGTCTGGCCCGGGGGTATCTGGGTCAGGCGGGGTTGACGGGTGAACGGTTCGTGGCCTGCCCGTTCGCCACCGTGCCGGGTGAGCGGATGTACCGGACCGGGGACGTGGTGCGCTGGACGCCCGGCGGGACGCTGGAGTTCGTGGGCCGTGCCGATGACCAGGTGAAGGTGCGGGGTTTCCGGATCGAGCCGGGTGAGATCGAGGCGGTGTTGCGGGAGCATCCGGGAGTGGCGCAGGCGGCGGTGGTGGTGCGCGAGGACCGTCCGGGCGATCAGCGACTGGTGGGGTACGTGGTGCCGGAGCGGGAGCGGGGGGCCGGGGATCGGGAGGTCGCCGCGGAACAGGTGCGGGAATGGCGGGGTGTTTACGATTCCTTGTACGCCGGTGCGGGCGCGGCCGAGCTGGGCTCGGACTTCTCCGGCTGGAACAGCAGCTACGACTCCCGTCCCATTCCTGTCGCGGAGATGGTGGAGTGGCGTGATGCGACGGTGGACCGGGTGCGCTCGCTGCGTCCCCGGCGAGTGCTCGAAGTCGGTGTGGGGACGGGCCTGTTGCTGGCCGAACTGGCTCCGTCCTGTGAGGAATACTGGGGAACGGACCTCTCCGCCGCGGTGGTGGGGGCGCTGCGCCACCAGGTGGACGCGGATCCGGCGTTGGCCGGGCGGGTGGTGCTGAGGCATCAGGCCGCGGATGTGGTGGACGGGCTGCCGGAAGAGTACTTCGACACGGTCGTGATCAATTCCGTGGTCCAGTACTTCCCCGACGCCGAGTATCTGGCCGGGGTTCTGGAGGGGCTGTTGCCGCTGGTGCGCCCGGGTGGGGCGATCTTCGTCGGAGATGTGCGGAACCTGCGGTTGCTGCGGCTGTTCCGATCGGCGGTCGAGGCGGGCCGGACCACCGGCCCGCGGTCCGCCGAAGCCCTGCGCCAGGCGGTCGAGCGGAGTGTCCTGCTGGAGAAGGAGCTTTTGATCGATCCGGGCTTCTTCAGCGCGCTGGCCGGGCGTGTTCCGGGTCTGTCCGGGGCCGATGTGCGTATCAAGCGGGGGCGGTCGGTCACCGAGCTCACCCGGTACCGGTATGACGCGGTGCTGTACAAGCAGGCGGAGACGGTGCGGTCGGCGGCCGCGACGCGGCGGCTGCGGTGGGGCCGGGAGGTCGGCGATCTGCGGGACTTCGAACGGGAGCTGTCGGGCTGCCAGGTCCAGGGGCCCTTCCGGGTGACGGGTGTGCCCAACGCACGGCTGGCCGGGGACATCGCAGCGGTCGCGGACGCGGTCCCCTCCGTGGACGCGGTCCCCTCCCAGGACGGTCGGGCCGAGCGGACCGCACCGGACCCGGAGACGTTCCACGAGTCAGGCGCTCGCCATGGCTGTGAAGTGGTGGTGACCTGGAGCGCGGACCGAAGCGACGGCGCCTTGGACATCGTCGTGTTCCCCGCCGCGGACACGGTCGGCCCGGTGGTGGATCTGTACCATTCCCGAGCGGATCAGGGCGGCCCGCCGGCCGCGTACACCAACAGCCCCAGTGTGTCCCGGCTCGCCGGTGAGCTGTTGGGGGCGGTGCGGACGTGGACCGGTGAGCGGCTGCCGGAGTACATGGTGCCCTCAGCGGTGGTGGTGCTGGACTCCTTGCCCCTGACGGTCAACGGCAAGCTGGACCGGCGGGCCTTGCCGGCACCGGATCTGGGCGCGGGAAGCGGACGCCGTCCCGCCTCGCCAACGGAGGAGATCCTGTGCGGGGCGTTCGCGGAGGTGCTGGGCCTGACGCGGGTCGGGATGGATGACAACTTCTTCGACCTGGGCGGGCACTCCCTGCTGGCGACGCGGCTGATCAGCCGCGTCCGGGCGCTGCTGGGTACGGAGCTGACGGTCAGGGACCTGTTCGACGCGTCGACACCGGCCACCCTGGCGGAACGGCTCGATGTCTCCGGCGGTGTCCGACCGCCCGTACGGCCGCGCCAGGAGCGCCCGTATCCCATCCCGCTGTCGTACGCACAGCGGCGACTGTGGTTCCTCAGCCGGCTGGAAGGCCCCAGCGCCACCTACAACATCGTGTTGGCCCTGCGGATGCGGGGCGAGGTGGACCAGCAGGCGCTGGACGCCGCCCTCACCGACGTCGTGACCCGGCACGAGGCATTGCGCACGGTCTTCCCCGAACACGACGGCCTGCCCTGTCAGGACATCGTGGACGCGGATCGGGCGCGGGTGGAGCTCACGGTCACCGGGGTGTCCGCCGCCGACCTCGACCGGGCCGTCGCCCGGGAGGCCGGGTACGCGTTCGACCTGACCGCCGAACTGCCGGTGCGGGCGGCGTTGTTCGCCCTGTCCCCCGCTGACACCGGTACCGNNGCGGCGCGGTGTGAGGGGCGGGCGCCGGGGTGGGAGGCGTTGCCGGTGCAGTACGCGGACTACACGCTCTGGCAGCGGGAGTTGCTGGGGGAGGTGGAGGATGAGGAGAGTGTGCTGGCGGGGCAGGTGGCTTACTGGCGGCGGGTGCTGGCCGGGGCTCCGCAGGAGTTGGTGTTGCCGGCCGACCGGCCTCGTCCGGCCGTGGCTTCGCATCGGGGTGGTTCGGTGCCGTTGCGGGTGGATGCGGCTGTGCATGCCCGGCTGGTGGAGTTGACGGCCGGGCGGGGTGTGACGATGTTCATGGTGTGGCAGGCCGCGTTGGCGGTGCTGTTGTCCCGTCTGGGTGCGGGCGATGATGTGTCCATTGGTTTCCCGGTGGCCGGGCGTACCGATGAGGCGTTGGAGGGTCTGGTTGGGTTCTTCGTGAACACGTTGGTGATCCGTACCGATGTGTCGGGGGATCCGGATTTCGTGACGGTGCTGGGTCGGGTGCGGGAGGCGGGTCTGGGGGCGTTGGACCACCAGGATGTGCCGTTCGAGCATCTGGTGGAGGAGCTGGCCCCGGTGCGGTCGCTGGCCCGGCATCCGCTGTTCCAGGTGATGCTGGCGGTCCAGAACACCCCCGAGGCCACGGTCGAACTGCCCGGACTCCAGGCGGCGCCGATGCGCAGCGGGCTGATGGCGGCCCGCTTCGACCTTGACATCACCATCCGTGAACGCTTCGACGACCACGGCCGTCCGGCTGGTCTGGACGGCGAAGTCATCTTCGCCACTGACCTGTTCGACACCGGCACCGTCGAACGTCTCACCCAGCGTCTGATACGCGTGGTGCGAGCCGTCACCAGCCACCCAGACCGGCCCGTGCGGCAGATCGACATACTCGGTGCCGAAGAGCGGCGGATGGTCCTGTACGAGTGGAACGACACCGCGCGTCCGGCGCCGGAGGTGACGCTGCCGGAGCTGTTCGCCGCCCACGCGGCACGTACTCCGGACGCGGTGGCGGTGGTGTGTGAGGGGAGCCGGTGGTCCTATGCGGAGCTGGACGCCCGCTCCAACCGGCTCGCGCGGGTGCTCATCTCCCATGGCGTGGGGCCGGAGTCGCTGGTGGCGGTGGTGATGGACCGCTCGGCGGAACTGGTGGCCACCCTTCTGGCCGTCCTCAAAGCAGGCGGGGCGTATGTTCCCCTCAACCCCGACCAGCCCGCTGCCCGCATCGGCCACATTCTCCACACCGCACAACCCACGCTCCTGATCACGACCAGCGACACCAGGCTCCCCGGCGACGACACCGACCTTCTGGTGCTGGACGATCCGGACACCGAAACCGCTCTCGCAGGAGCCGATGCCGCCCCGCTGAACGATGCCGACAGGGTCAGGCCGCTGTGTGCCGACCACTCGGCGTATGTGATGTTCACGTCGGGGTCGACGGGAGTGCCCAAGGGGGTGGTGGTCAGCCAGCGGGACGTGGCCGGACTGGTGGGTGATCGATGCTGGAGGGCGATGGAGCCGGTGCGGGCGCTGATGCAGGCGCCGCACTGGTTCGACGCTTCGGTGTATGAGGTGTGGGTGCCGTTGCTGACGGGCGGGTATGTCGCGGTCGCTCCGCCGGGTCGGCTGGATGCGGCGTTGCTGCGATCGCTGGTGGCCCATTGCCAACTGACTCATGTACATCTGACGGCGGGATTGTTCCGCGTGATCGCCGAGGAGGATGCCGCCGCCTTCACGGGTCTGGTGGAGGTCAGTACCGGTGGGGACGTGGTGCCGGCGGCCGCGGTGCGTCAGGTGCTCCGGGCCGTCCCCGGGATAACGGTTCGCAACACCTATGGTCCGACCGAGATGACCCTGTGCGCCACTCAGATCCCCTTCCGGGACGCAGGACAGATCGGTGAGGTCGTGCCCATCGGGTATCCGTTGGACAACACGCGGCTGTTCGTGCTGGACGACCGGCTGGAGCCGGTGCCGCCGGGGACGGCGGGGGAGTTGTATGTGGCAGGTGCGGGGCTGGCGCGCGGCTATCTCGGTGGTGCGGGGCTGACCGCGGAGCGGTTCGTGGCATGTCCGTGGAGGTTGGCGCCCGGTGAGCGGATGTACCGGACCGGGGATGTGGTGCGCTGGACGGCCGATGGGGTCCTGGAGTTCGTGGGGCGTACGGACGACCAGGTCAAGATCCGTGGGTTCCGCGTCGAGCCGGGTGAGGTCGAAGCGGTGCTGTCCGCGCATGAACGGGTGGCCCAGGCCGTGGTCCTGGCCCGGGAGGATGTCCCCGGTGACAAGCGGCTGGTCGCCTATATCGTTCCAGTGCCCGATGCCGGGAAGCGTGACCTGGCCACGGTGGTGCGGGCATGGGCGGGCGAGCGGCTGCCGGACTCCATGGTGCCGTCGGCCGTCGTGGTGGTGGACGGGCTGCCGTTGACGGTGAACGGAAAGCTGGACCGTGCGGCTCTCCCGGCCCCCGACCTTCGCGCGGCCGCGGGCGCGGAGGGCGGGCGCGGTCCGATCTCGGTCCGCGAGGAGATCCTTTGCGGGATCTTCGCGCAGGTGCTGGAGGTGGCCCGGGTCGGCGCGGAGGACGACTTCTTCGCGCTGGGCGGGCATTCGCTGCTGGCGGTGCGGCTGGTCAGCCGGATCCGGGCGGCGCTGGGGGCGGAGATCCCGGTCCGGGCGGTGTTCGAAAGCTCGACGCCCGCGGGGCTGGCGCAGCGGCTGGAGCGCGCTGGTGGGGTACGGGTGCGACCGGCGGCCACCGCTGTGCCTCGCCCTTCGGAGATTCCCCTGTCCTTCGCCCAGCGCCGGCTGTGGTTTCTCAGCCGCCTGGAGGGCGCGAGCGCTACCTATAACGTTCCGCTGGTGCTGCGCTTGACCGGTGAACTGGATACGGCGGCGCTGCGGGCCGCGCTGACGGATGTGGTGGGCCGCCACGAAAGCCTGCGCACACGATTCCCGCACCGCGATGGCGAGCCGTACCAGGAGATCATCGAACCGGCCGGGACGGACGTGGCCCTGCCGGTCATCCAAGTGGACCAGAACGACCTTGACGAAGCCATCGCCCAGGCCGCCACGTACCCCTTCGACCTGACCGCCGAGCTGCCCGTACGAGCCTGCCTCTTCGCTCCGGTCGATCCCACCGAGACGGTCGGCGTCATCGATCCAGCCGGTACCACGGACGTGGCGGGCACGCGCGATGACCGTGCTGTCGGCCGGTGGGCTCTGCTCATAGTGGTGCACCACATCGCGGGGGACGGGTGGTCGATGGGCCCGTTGTGGCGGGATCTGTCGGTGGCGTACGCGGCGCGGTGTGCCGGGCGTGCGCCCGAGTGGGAGGCGTTGCCCCTGCAGTACGCCGACTACACCCTCTGGCAGCGGGAACTGCTGGGCAGCGCGGAAGACGAGCACAGCCTGCTCGCCGAGCAGGTCACCTACTGGCAGCAGGCGCTCACCGGTGTCCCCCAGGAACTGGTCCTGCCCACGGACCGGCCACGCCCGCCCGTGGCCGGCCACCAGGGCGGCTGGGTACCCCTGCGAGTGGAGGCCGACCTGCACACCCAGCTGGCACGGCTGGCGGCGGGCCAGGGCGTGACGATGTTCATGGTCTGGCAGGCCGCGCTGGCCGTGCTGCTGTCGAGGCTGGGCGCGGGCACCGACATCCCCATCGGCAGCCCGGTGGCCGGACGTGTGGACGAGGCGCTGGAGGGCCTGGTCGGGTTCTTCGTCAACACCCTGGTCATCCGTACCGACCTGTCCGGGGACCCGGATTTCGTGACGGTGCTGGACCGGGTGCGGGAGGCGGGCCTGGGGGCGCTGGAACACCAGGACGTACCGTTCGAGCGGCTGGTGGAGGAGCTGGCCCCGGTGCGGTCGCTGGCCCGGCATCCCCTGTTCCAGGTCGCACTGGCGGTCCAGAACACTCCCGAGGCGGTAGTGGACCTGCCCGGGTTGCGGGTACAGCCTTCGGGCAGCAGCGTGGTGGCGGCCAAGTTCGACCTCGACATCCAGGTCCACGAACGTTTCGATGAGCGGGGCCGTCCGGCCGGTCTGGACGGCGGGATCATCTTCGCCACCGACCTGTTCAACACCGCCACGGCCGAAGCCATCAGCCGGCGCTTGACACGGGTGCTGGAAGCGGCCACCGCCGCCCCCGGCCTGCCCGTGCGGGCTATCGACATCCTCGGCCCGGACGAGCGGCGGGCGATCCTGCGCCACTGGAACGACACCACCCGCCCGGTGCCGCAGACCACTCTGCCCGACCTGTTCGCCACCCAGGCGGCCCACACCCCGGACGCGGTGGCGGTGACATGTGAGGACAGCCAGTGGTCCTACGCGGAGTTGGACGCACGCTCCAACCGGCTCGCCCGGCACCTGATCGGTCTGGGCGTGGGGCCGGAGTCGCTGGTGGCGGTGGTGATGGACCGCTCCGCCGAACTGGTGGCCACCTGCCTGGCCATTCTCACAGCAGGTGGCGCGTACGTGCCCATCGATCCGGATTATCCGGCGGCCCGCATCACGACCATGCTGGCCGACGCCGCGCCGGCTGCCGTGCTGACCACTGCCACTGTCGTCGGCCACCTGCGGGAGCGCTCCGGCCCGTCGCCGCTGGACCGGACCGGGTGGATCAGTCTTGACGAACCGGACGTCCGGGCAACGGTCTCCGCCCAGAACCCACATCCCCTCACCGACGCCGACCGGGTGCGCCCGCTCCTGCCCGACCACCCGGCGTATGTGNGCGCCCGCTCCTGCCCGACCACCCGGCGTATGTGATCTACACCTCCGGCTCCACCGGCACCCCCAAGGGCGTCGTGGTCCCACACGTGAACGTGGCGCGGCTGCTTCAGGCGGCGCGGGACCGGTTCGGTTTCGGCGACGGGGATGTGTGGACCTGGTTCCACTCCCATGCGTTCGACTTCTCGGTGTGGGAGCTGTGGGGAGCGCTTCTGCTGGGTGGGCGTCTGGTGGTGGTTCCCTTCGAGACGTCCCGCGCCCCCCAGGAGTTCTTGCGCCTGCTGGAGCGGGAAGGGGTGACGGTCCTCTCCCAGACCCCGTCGGCGTTCTACCAGCTTCTGTGGGCAGAGGCGCAGCACACCCCGGCGGGTGCCGGGCTGGCGCTGCGGACGGTGGTCTTCGGCGGTGAGGCGTTGGACCCCGGGCGGTTGGTCGAGTGGTACGCCCGTCACCGAGGCGACACGCCGGTGCTGGTGAACATGTACGGCATCACCGAAACCACCGTCCACGTCACCTCTCTCGAACTCGACGCGGCCATGGCCGGTGAGGAACTCCCGGGCTCACCGGTGGGGCGTCCGTTGGACAACACGCGGGTGTTCGTGCTGGATGGGAGTTTGCAGCCGGTGCCGCCGGGAGTGGTGGGGGAGCTGTATGTGGCCGGTGCGGGGCTGGCTCGTGGCTACCTTGGGCGTGGTGGTGTGACGGGTGAGCGGTTTGTGGCGTGTCCGTTCGCGGTGGTGGCGGGTGAGCGGATGTACCGGACCGGGGATGTGGTGCGGTGGACGGCGGACGGGGTGCTGGAGTTCGTCGGCCGTGCGGACGACCAGGTCAAGATCCGTGGGTTCCGGATCGAGCCGGGCGAGGTGGAGACGGTGCTCGCGGCGCATGAGCGGGTGGCCCAGGTGGGAGTCGTCGTCCGGGAGGATGAGCCGGGTGACCGGCGGCTGGTCGCCTATGTGGTGCCGGTTGAGGGTGTGGGGTCCGGTGGCCTGGTGTCGGAGCTGCGGGAATGGGCGAGGGAGCGGTTGCCGGACTACATGGTGCCGTCGGCTGTGGTGGTGCTGGACGGATTGCCGTTGACGGTGAACGGGAAGCTGGACCGGGCGGCGTTGCCCGCACCCGACTACACCGCCACGGTGAGGGCGGATGCGGCGCGGGGACCGGCCTCGGTGCGTGAGGAGATGGTGTGTGGGGTCTTCGCGCAGGTGCTGGGGGTGCCGCGGCTTGGGGTGGAGGATGATTTCTTCGCTTTGGGTGGGCATTCGCTGTTGGCGGTGCGGTTGGTCAGTCGGGTGCGGGTGGTGTTGGGGGTGGAGGTGCCGGT